>JALNWO010000034.1 GCA_023230825.1 Acholeplasmataceae bacterium | reverse complement strand
ATGGCGTTGCAAGAGGGATTCGAACCCCCGACCGACGGCTTAGAAGGCCGTTGCTCTATCCAGCTGAGCTATTGCAACATTTTATCGGCACAAGTTATTATAACAAATACGAGTGCCTATTGTAAAGCGAAAATAGTCTTTTGTTGCAATTTGTCTTATTGTGATTTTATCTTGCCAATTTCACCAATTTTATCAAGTATCTTTAAAAAATGTTGCGTGTCTTCTTCTCCTAAATGAAGTGCCAGTTGTTCAATCGGGCGATAATAGTCTTCACGGATTGCTTCGACATAATCACGGCCTCTCTCTGTTAGCTTAATATAGATCACTCTGAGGTCTTTTTCTGATTGAACTTTTTCAATATATTTCTTTCGAACTAAATCATTGACTTTGTGAGTAACTGCGGGTAATGTCACCTTTAAGGTTTTTGCGACATCGGTCAATTTTACTTTTTGATTGATATCACAAAAAGCCACGCAGAAAAGGACCATAATGTCAGCATCACTTAGTTTTGTAGGGATTCGGTCATAGACCCCACTGCGACGGAAGATTTTTAATGCTCGATCCAATTGTTGCAACGTTTGATAATCTCTATTCATACTCATTCCTCCAAATGATCACGTAGACGTGTTCGTTTCTTGTTTAAAAAAGTTAATGATTTTTTCAATTTGTTTTTTGCGGGTACCACTGACCTTTGGCAAAATAGTTTCATATTGTCTTCTTTTAAATTCATAATAGCTTTTTGCTTCAGGCTTCGTTCTTAAAATGGGACCCAAATATAAATCTGTTTCTGTTAAGTCCATTTTACCATATTTGACAATGATAATGACATAATAAAATTGGTCGAAAATAACCCTTTCATCAATGATTTCAAAATGGTGGTCATTTAAAAATCGTCGTAATTCTTCATGTTTGTCATTGGCTTGTAAAACAAAGGTTTTATCTTTAGGAGCATGGGTTAAGATCTTTCGAATGAGTCTTGCTCCCATCCCTGAAATAATCGCTAAATCAAAGGGTTGATTAATTTGTAAAAAACCATCTGACAAAACAAAAGATACTGGATATCCTTCTAGGTTCCTTCTCGCTTGGTTGAGCGGTTTTTCACGAATGTCACTTGCGATAGCAGTTTGAATAAAATTCTTTTTAAATGCCTCAAGTAAGACAAGTCCATGGTCTGTTCCGATATCTAAGACTGTATGATAACCTTTGGTTAATTCCGCAAGCGTTTGAATGCGGTTATTTTTTACCATAGTAAAACTCACGCAGTTTGTTTTGCCGTGAAGGGCTTCTTAATTTGCGTAAAGCTTTCGCTTCAATTTGACGAATTCGTTCTCTTGTGACACCAAACTCACGCCCAACTTCTTCTAAGGTATGGTTCTTGCCATCAAAGAGTCCATAACGGAGCCTTAAGACTTTTTCTTCACGGTCAGTGAGCGTTTCTAAAACTTCGTCAAGAGCTTGTTTAACCATTTCTTGTAACATGTACTCCTCTGGTGTTAAAGCGTTTGGATCAGAAATAAAATCACCTAACGAAGAATCCTCTTCTTCACCAACATGTGCTTCTAAAGAAATCGGTTCTTTCGAAATTCTTTGAATATTTTGAACTTTTTCAGGGGTGATTCCCATCCGGTTAGCAATTTCTTCAACAAGTGGCTCACGGCCTAATTCTTGAGTTAATTGTCTTTGGATCCGAATCATTTTATTAATGGTTTCAACCATATGAACAGGAATGCGAATGGTTCTCGCCTGATCAGCAACAGCTCGTGTAATCGCTTGACGAATCCACCATGTCGCGTATGTCGAAAATTTAAATCCTTTTTCATAATCAAATTTATCGACAGCACGCATTAAACCCATATTTCCTTCTTGAATCAAATCTAAGAAAAGAAGGCCTCTACCTACATAGCGTTTAGCAATGGAAACAACGAGACGGTAGTTCGCTTCAACGAGCTTATCTTTCGATATTTGTGCAATTTCAATGATGTCTTGAAGTTGATCGATGTCTTCTTCATCAAAATCAATTAATCCTTGATTATACTCTTCAAGTTGTTCTCTTGCGTAGCGGCCAGCTGAAACACGTGATGCATACTTCGTCTCTTCTTCATATGTTAATAAGGGAATTTGGCCAATTTCTTTCAAGTACATTCTAACAGGATCGTCAATTTTAATTGTTGAAGATATTTTTTCAATATCAACCAACTCTTCTTCTTCAATTTCTAAACCTGAAAGTGATAAATCGTCTGGTTCATCTTCATCTTCTTCCATATCAAAATCGTCTTCATCTTCGCTCGCATCTTGAACAACTTCTACGTCTTCTAATTCGTCGTCCTCTGCGATATCGATATCTAAGTTTAATAATGCTCTTTCGATTTCAAAATATTCTTGACTGCCGAGTTTGGCAAACTCTAAAACATCTTCTGGTGTTAAAAGTTTGGATTTTCCGGCTTTCTTCTTTAATTGGGCAATAATTTGATTAAGGTCCATAAATTATCCTCCATCGATAACTGATCTTTTTTTAAGTAAACTTTCGTATTCTTTTTGTAACTTGGGATTTTCATAATCCGCTTTTTCTAATTCCGTTTTTAAATAACTAATTCTCCGGATAATGTGCGCTCTTTGCACGTGATAAATATATAAGTCAATATCTTCTGCTGAGATTTCTAAGTTTTTCGTCCATACTAAATCAACAAACATTTTCTCATTCATGTACACCCGTTGATCATCGGTCAGTGTTTCTAAAAATGCTTCTAATTCCATCTTCTCATGCTGTTTATAAAACGAATCAATCCGATGACGTACGATAGACAATAAATGGTCAACGAAGTCGCTTCCTTTTAATTGTGACTGAATATATTGAGCTGTTTTTTTGGAACGTAACATGGCATAAATTAAATAAATTTCTGCTTTACCGTACTTATTTGGCTCTTGAGGTGTCTTTTTCTCTGGTGTCACCACTAGAGGTGGGGTAGGTTCTCTTTTCGTTTTTCTAATAATAAGCGAGTCTGGTGAAACTTGAAGATCTTTACTTAATCTCACTTTGTATAAGTTTTGAATTGCTTCATCTGCATTCGCTAACATTTTTAAAATATCATTTTTAAAGTTAACGATGTCATTTGCATTCGTTAAATCTTTACCCATTTTATAATATTGATACCGAAATTGATAGGGGTCTAATAAATATTCACCAAAAAGCGTTTCAAATTTATCGGCACCATAGGCGCGAATAAAATCATCTGGGTCCATTTTCTCTGGAACCGACAATACTTCTATTTTTAGGCCTGCTCGCTCGATAACAGGAATCGCTGATATGACAGCTTTCATTCCTGCTTGATCGCCATCATAAGCAATGACAATTGAAGCAGTTGCTTGTCGCATTAATTTGGCTTGTTGAAGAGTGAGACTCGTTCCCATGGCTGCGACACCATGTTCTATGCCTGCCTGATAAGAACTGATAACATCGAAAAAACCTTCATACAAAACAATTTGTTTGTTTTTCCTAATTTCTGATAACGCTTCATGAAAATGATAAAGTAACTGGCTTTTTTTGAATATAACTGATTCTGGGCTGTTAACATATTTTGCTAAATCTTTTGGATTTAAGGAGCGACCACTAAATCCTACTACTTGACCTTTTGGATTGGTAATTGGAAACATCAAGCGGTTACTAAATAAATCGTAGTAAGAGCCGTCTTCTCTTTGTTTTACAAGTCCAAGCTGAATCATATCAGAAACTAAGAAGCCTTTATCACTTAAGAGTTGATATAAAGATTGTGAGTGTTCGGGGGCATAGCCCAATTCGAAATGGTCAATGGTTTTTGATGAAAGTTCTCTTTGTTCTAAATATTTTAAAACCGTTTGTCCTTTTTCACTGTTTTTCAAATTGTATTGATAAAATGCTTTGGCTTCAGCCATCATTTCATAATGATGGGCGTATGGATCACGCTTTTGTTTTAGATCTTTAATTTCAATACCTGCTCGTTTTGCAAGCTCATACGCAGCGTCTTGAAAAGATATATTTTTAATTTTACGGTAGAAATTGATTGGGTTTCCGCCTTCACCACACCCATAACATTTAGAAAAGTTTTTTTCTGGTGAAACGAAAAAGCTCGGTGTTTTTTCTTGATGAAAAGGACATAGACCACGATAATTTTTTCCTGTTTTTTGGAGAGTGACAAATTCGGAAACCAAATCTAAAATTGGCGTCCGCTCATTAATCTCTTGAATGAGTTTTCTATCCATCATGTCCCTCCTTTAGTTTAATAATGAATTTGTTTTTTGATATAGGCAGGTAAATCTTTAATTAAAACCCGTTCTTGTTCCATCGTGTCACGATGTCTAACCGTAACCGACTGGGTTTCTTCTGTATCATGATCAACAGTGACACATAAATACGTACCAATTGCATCTTGACGACGATAACGTTTACCAATGCTTTGACTTTCATCATAAGTCGCATCAAAATTTAAGCTCAATGTTTCAAAAAGTGCGAGTGCTTGTTCTTGATGATGTTTTTTAACGAGGGGTAACACTGCAACTTTATAAGGTGCTAATTTTGGATGAAGTCGTAAAACTTGGCGAATATCTTCATTTTCCAATGTTTCTTCATCGTAAGCATTGAGTAAAAACGCTAAGACTAAACGTTCAACTCCAACAGAGGGTTCAACAACATAAGGTAAATATCGTTCGTTTGTATCTGGATCTAAATATTCTAAGTTTTCTTGTGAGTGTGTTTGATGTGCTTTTAAGTCATAATCGGTTCTAGAAGCGATTCCCCATAATTCATCAAATCCCCAAGGGAATTTAAAACGAATATCAGTGGTTGCATTTGAGTAATGCGATAATGCTTCTGGTTTATGATCGTCAAACTCAAGTTGTTCAGGTTTGAGACCAAGATTAATAAGCCAGTCCATGCAAAATTGTTTCCAATATGAAAACCATTCAAGCTCAGTCCCTGGTTTAACAAAGAACTCTAATTCCATTTGTTCAAATTCACGCGTTCTAAAAATAAAATTCCCTGGAGTAATCTCATTTCGGAAAGCTTTACCCACTTGGCAAACACCAAAGGGGACTTTTTTTCTCGTTGTTCTTTGAATGTTTTTAAATTGTAAAAAAATTCCTTGAGCAGTTTCAGGGCGTAAATAAATTTGACTTGCTTGTTCTTTAATGACACCTTGATATGTTTCAAACATCATATTAAATTGACGAATGGGTAAAAATTCAGCTTTACCACAGTGAGCACAAGTAACCTTATGATCAATTAAGTATTGATACATTTGATCGGTTGACCATCCGCTTGGATCAATATTCGGATCATGAGCTTCAATGAGTTGATCTGCACGATAACGTCTTTGACAGTTACGACATTCTGTGAGCGGGTCACTAAAACCAGCTAAATGCCCACTTGCTTTCCATACTTCAGTATTTAAAAGAATGGATGTGTCGACAAGAACGTTAAACGGTGTTTCTCTTTGAAATTTTTGAATCCACGCATCTTTAATATTGCGTTTTAAAAGGCTACCTAATGGGCCATAATCCCATGTGTTCGCAAGTCCGCCATAAAGTTCGCTTCCTTGGAAAATAAAGCCTGTGGTTTTGGCAAATTGTACAATTTTATCTAAAGTTATCATTCAGTTTCCATCCTTACTCATTCATTTTTATGTTTTTCAACTGGATATTTAAGTGATATTGATAGTATTGATCAATAAAGAAGATAATTCTTTTTAAAATTTCATCATCAAAGGTTTCTTGCTCAGAATAGGGGATTGCATACAATTTTAACAAAGTTACCGCATCTTTTGCTGATAAATCAACAGATGCATTTTCTTGAGGATAAATTAATCCTCCTTTTTGGATGTTAATTCCTTTAATTTGCTTTTCTTGTGGGTTTAAATCAATTCCATATCCTAATAGCTTCAGTAGTTTAATTGCGAAAGAAAGACTCGATTGAGTAATTCTTTCGTCAGCTAAAGCATCAATCATTAATTGATAAACGACATCATCATTCATCTGATCAATGATGAGACGATCAATTAATTCTAAGATGAGAGCCGCTCTTTGAGTTTTTTGAAAAGATGTTTTTAGAAATTGATAATCATTAATCAGTTGGGCATCTTGTAGTGTATAAAATGTTTTATTTGGGTATTCCTTAAAGGAAATATGGGTTAGATACTGACCAATGATGCGATTTCTATCGGTTACTTTTTGGGCACCTCTAGCAAAAAGAGTTACCTTTCCTTTCGGGGTATATACAAAAAGCAAACGAGAATTTTCTTGATACGGCTGGGTTTTATAAATTAATCCCTCCATCATTTACTCTCCATAGCCAAATGACCGTAGGTCACGAGGGCGATTTCGCCAATCCTTTTTCACTTTAACCCACAAAGTTAAATGAATTTTTGTATCTAACAAACGATTAATCTCTTGACGGGCTTCGCTACCAATACGTTTCATTTTTTCACCACCACGGCCAATTAAGATTTGTTTTTGACTTGATCTTTCAACCATAATTAAAGCTGATACATCTACAGTATTGTGTTCGATGTTTTCTTTAATACTCTCGATGATGACTGCGACTGCATGAGGGACCTCTTGTTCTGTGTAATATAAAATCTTTTCACGAACCAATTCTGACATGATCATTGCTTCACTTTGATCTGATTTCATATCTTCAGGAAAGTATTTTGGTCCTTCAGGTAAATATTGCTCAATGGTTTCCAACACCTTATCTAAATGAGTGCGCTCTAGCGCAGAGATAGGTAGGTAAGCTGCGAATGGATACTCATTTAAATAACTCATAATAAGTTGATCAATGGCTTGTTTGTTTATGAGTTGATCGATTTTATTAATGACGAGAAAAACAGGGATTTTTAAATTTTTAAAATAGCGGATAACGATTTCTTCTGCTTTTCCCATTTCCCGGTCAACAACAAACATAACTAAATCGACATCTCTTAAGCTAGAGACTGCTAAACGGTCAATTTGGATATTTAATAAGTCTTTACCTTTGTGCATCCCTGGTGTATCAACAAAGATCATTTGATACTTTTCAGATGAAAGAATCCCTGAAATCCGATGACGTGTTGTCTGCGGTTTAGTGCTTGTTATAGCGATTTTTTGGCCTATAAGCGCATTTAGTAATGTTGATTTCCCTACATTAGGACGACCGACTATCGCAATGAAACCTGACTTATGCATCCGTATCCTCGTCAAAATGATCAAAGGCATATGGGAGGAGCTCATCCGGATTGGTTTCTTTCACATCGCCATGAAGATTAGCTAAGAAAATAGGTGTTCCTTTGGGTAATAACTCATGCATTACTTGACGACATGCACCACATGGGGAAATCGGTTGTTCGCTGTCCGCAATGATTGTAATTTGTTTAATATCCTTCACATCATACCCTTGACTAATTAAAGAAAAAAGAGCACTTCTTTCCGCACAGTTAGATAGTGGATAACTCGCATTTTCTATATTAGCTCCATGTACATAGGTGCCATCTTTTAGTAAAATAGCGGCTCCGACTTTAAATTTAGAATACGGAACATACGCTTTTAATCTTGCTTGTTTTGCTGCTTCAATGTGGTCCATAAGTTAACTCCTTTTTAGTTTCGCTTTGGCTAGAATTACTTCTTGTCTTTCGCGCATTGCTTTCTCGTTTTCAGATGTGTCATGGTCATACCCTAATAAATGTAAGTAACCATGAACAGCTAAAAATCCAATTTCACGAGCCATCGAGTGACCATAGTTTTTCGCTTGTTGATAGGCTTGTTCTAATGAGATAAAAACATCTCCCAAAGATGGAGTCTTTTCATTATCATTCACAAAACTTAAAACATCTGTGGGCTCGTTAATGTTTCTATATTGGTAATTTAAGGTTTGAATATCTTCATTGGAAACAATAATAATTTCCATTTGTTTTTTTTCTTTTATTGGTCGAAATATTTTCTTTAATTGCTTAACCCATTCTTTAATATCGATATCGGTTTGGTTATGAACATTAACCTTCATTTTTTTCATACCTTTCCAAAATATGTTGGACGAGGGGATGACGGATAACATCTAATTTGTCAAAAACTACGATTTTCAAGCTTTCTAAGTCTTGTAATATCTTTAATACTTGATTTAATCCGCTATCGTTTCGATTTTTTAAATCCGTTTGTGAAGGGTCACCTGTTATAATCATTTTTGAAGAAAATCCTAATCGGGTTAAAAACATTTTCATTTGTGCTTTGGTTGTGTTTTGGGCTTCGTCCAAAATGACACATGCATTTTCTAAAGTTCGTCCTCTCATATAAGCAAGAGGAGCAATTTCAATAACGCCTTTTTCTAATAACGAACTTGTTGTTTGAACACCTAGCATTTCATATAGTGCATCGTATAACGGAACTAAATAAGGATCAACCTTCTCTTTTAAATCCCCAGGTAAAAAACCGAGAGATTCTCCTGCTTCAACGACTGGTCGCGTTAAAACTAATTTCCTTACTTGACCTTGTTTTAAAGCTTTTACTGCTGTTGCAACAGCTAAATATGTTTTCCCTGTTCCAGCAGGTCCCACACCAAAAATCAAATCATAATTCTCTATTGCACGGACATATTCTTTTTGATTAAAAGTTTTTGGGTAAATTGATTTTCCTTGATCATTAATAAGAATCTTTTCGCGATATTTAAAAAGTTCAAAAACGCCTTCTAACTGGTCTTTTTCAGCTAATTTAACAATATACATGACATCACGTTCGTTAAATTGAATTTGATGTTCTGCCAACTTAATTAAGACGGTAAAAATCGCTTCTAATAATGGGCGCATCTTCTCGGGCGCGTCCGTTACAATTTCGGAACCACGAACAGAAACATGAATCCCTAGATATTGCTTAAACACCATTAAATTACGATCTTGAACACCGACTAAACGACTGATTGATTCGGCATGATGTATTTGTTGATTTAGCGTCATTAAACCAGCTCCTTACTTTGTTTTATTATACCATATACCCTAAAATAAAAAAGCATACATCCATTATTTTTTATGGCTGTATGATTTAAAAACGCACCATTGGGTGCGTTCTTGTGAGTTTATCTTTTTTTAGCGCGAGCTGCACGTTGACGGTCTTTACGTTCAACACTAGGTTTCACGTAAAATTCACGTTTGCGAGCTTCTTGAAGGTTGCCAGACTTAGAAACATCACGTTTAAAACGACGCAACGCATCTTCTAATGTTTCTTTTTCTCGAACGACTGTTTTAGCCATGTCTGCCCTCCTTCCACGCTTAGACTACTAAGCCTTATACATTATAAACGATTTTTAAGGTTTTGTCAAAATTATTTACAATAAATACATAAATTAGTAGGTAATTTTCAGTAGTTTATAAGTAAGAATAAAAAAATGTTTCATAGAAACACTTTTTTAGTTGGTTTTATTATCTTAAATTATTTGATAAAACTACAGAGACGATCATAACAATTGTAAAAACAATGCTCATACGGGTTAAGAATAATTCAAAACCACGAATTTTTTTGTTTTTAAACAGCTCTGATTTTTCACCACTAAAAGCATCTTGAATATCTTCATCTGAAGATTGTAATAAGACAACAATAATTAATAAAATTGTTGAGATAATTGCTATCCAGTCTACCCAAATCATAAACATCCTCCTAAACCTAATTTATATTAACAAACTTTTTCATTTTTGTCAACATTTTCTAACTTTATTCAGAAATATAATCAAGGAGTTGTTGAAGATCTGAAAACATTTTTTCAGTCGATTGAAAACCACCCATAGACAAGTACCATGCGGTTCCATCGAGTTCATATATTTGATTGTTTAATCCTGCTTTTGTTTGTTTGACAAGTGCATTTTTATACACTTCTTCACTGTTTGATTCATTACCTATTGCAAGGCCTCTATCAATAATAAAAATGACAGATGGATTGATTTGTCGAATGTATTCATAGCTGATGAGTTCACCATGACTTTGTGTACTTTCCATTTGTGTATCTGATGGAATAAAACCAAATTCATTATACAAGACGGAAAAACGACTGAGTGAACCATATGTAGACAGTGAATTCCCATTTACCATGATGAGCATTGCGTCTAAAGCATCAATTAGTGTGTTAAAATGTGTGAAATTGGATGTGATGGTTGTTAAATTCGCATTTAATGCATCTGTTATAGATGGGAATAGTAGTTTTAAGTTTTCTACATTTCTAGTAACGCTCGTTAAATAGGCGCCATCCACTAAAGTTACATCAAGTATATCTGCTTCTGGGTAATGAATTTTTAGTAAATCATAGGCACTTGCGGAACGACCACCAATAATAATTAACTCTGGTAAAAAAAGATCTAAATCATCAAAACTCGGCATAAAAAGAGTTCCTACGTTGCGGTAACTATTTGTCTGATATCCGAGCAAATAAGATGGTAAATCATTTTTAGGAAAACCGAGACGTGTAATTGAAGTATTTTCAATTCCAACGATATCTAATATATCTAAAACATCAAAAGTAAAGAGGGCAACCCGACTTGGATTTGATAAAAACGTCGTTGTGATTTGTTGTCTCCCACCACCAGTAAATCCGTCTTGAGTTTCATTTAAATTAGCACCTGTTGTCACTTCAAAAGTGAGTTCTACAGCTTCTCTCGTGTATGTCTTATCGTTGGGTAAATCATTACCTGATTGACAAGCTATTAATAACACCAAAAGAAATACGTTTGTTATAATAAAAGCAATTTTTTTCATGTTTTCTCCTATTCTTTGAAGTAATCTTGAATAATTTTTAATGGTGGATTTGGCCCCTCTTCATAAGCAATATCATTATGATAAAGACAAATCTTTTTCCCGCGGAACCCAGCAATACAAAAGTTATGATTGAAAACTATATCTAAAATGTTTTTATCCATCATATACTCTGCTGATCCTTCTTCAATGACCTGACCATCTTTTAGAGCAATAATATAATCTGCATAAGCGGCCGCAATATTAATATCATGCATGACAAGAACGATGGTTTTTTTCAAATCGGTGACGAGTCTCTTTAAAATCATCATCATTTCAATGGCGTATTTAATATCTAAGTTATTAAGCGGTTCATCAAGCAAAATATATTTTGTGTCTTGAGCTAAGATCATCGCAATAAAAGCCCTCTGTCTTTGTCCTCCCGAAAGCTCGTCTAAATACTTGTGTTTAATATCTTCTAAGTCCATATAATGGAGTGCTTCATTGATTTTTTCAACATCCTCAGTTTTTAAGCGTGACCGATGATGAGGGAAACGTCCAAAAGTAACCAATTCTTCGATTGTAAGACGAATCATCATCGTATTGGCTTGTTTTAAAATTGATAGTGTTTTGGCAATTTCATTATTATGCATATCTTTAATATTTTTTTGATCTAAAAAGACATCGCCAGATTTTTGTTTAATTAAACGCGAAATAACGCCTAAAAGTGTCGATTTTCCAGCTCCATTGGCACCAATAATAGCAGTGATTTTTTCTTCTGGAATTGTAATAGACACATTTTTTAAGACTTCTTGTTCACCATATGCTTGATAGATATTTTTAACTTCAATCATTTTTTGTGATTCTCCCTTATTATTAAATAAATCATATAAAGTCCACCAACAAAGGAAATCAAAACAGTAACTGTTGTTTGATAACCTAGTTCAATAATAATCGTTTGTCCTAAAACAATCGCAACAATAGCAATAAGGCTTGAGGCAATCATCAGTGGTAAATGCTTAAATGTCTTTAACATTTCTCTTGCTGCGTTAACGGCTAGTAACCCTAAAAAGGTAATTGGCCCTATTAAAGCTGTCGCAATACTCATTGCAATAGCGATATATATCAAATACGTATTCATCTTCTTTTGGTAGTTGATACCAAGACCTACAGCATGTGTTTCCCCTAAAGCCATCACATCGAGATATTTAAATTCACGAACAAATAAACCAATAATAACAATCAAGATAGGTAGGGCTAATAAAATAATATTTGTGTTCATATTTGTAATCGTAACTTCGGTACGAATAATGACGCTGTAAAACTGGTTAGGATCCATAACTGTCTGTAAAAAACTTGCTAAATTTCTAGATAACGTTGAAATGATGATTCCAAAAAGCAAGAGGAAAACGATGTGGTTTTTATTTTTTCTAAGAACCAATCGATAAACGATAAGGGTAATAAGAATCATCAGTGAAGCTGCAAATAGAAAATTTAAATATGGGTTTTGATACAGTGCACTTTGCTCGTGTAACGCAAAAACAATAAAGGTTTGCGATAAAACAAATATAGCATCAAAGCCCATTAACCCAGGGGTTAAAATCCGGTTGTTCGTCAATGTTTGAAAAGCAAGGGTTGTTGTTGCAATAAGGACTGCAGCAATCATCATCGCGGCAACTTGATAACCACGTCTTTGTAAAATGTT
>JALNWO010000033.1 GCA_023230825.1 Acholeplasmataceae bacterium | reverse complement strand
CGAAATGCGTTGCTTACGCATTGAAGATTGGCTTAATTATATAACTTATATAATTGCTTGTCAATCTTTTTTTATTATCTGAACTTGTTTAGTGACAACGAAATGCGTTGCTTACGCATTGAAAAAAAAGCTCAGTTCAATAATGAACTGAGCAACTTTATTCATAAAGTTTTTATATTAAAACGATAATAAACGATGCTGCCATACAGGCAATGCTCATCAGGAGAAAGATGAGGGGATACAAGGAGAGTCCCTTTTTCATCTTTTCTTGGTGATATTGGTAATAAGGTGTTTGTCTTAACGAGCGGCTAAACATACTTTTTAATGAATAACCGATAAAGACAAACAACTTACCTGCGTTGGTTGTCGCAATCAAACTAATAAAGAAGATCGGTAAACCAACAACAAATAACGTATCCGATAAGGCAATCATCGTGGCTGGCTTATTGCCGTGCATCAGGAAGTATGCTCCGTAGAGGATTGCTCCATAAATCACGAAAGCCACCAATAATTTTTTAAGCATTCGTGTTCTTTTCACCAAGTTTCTTTTGATACATCATAAACTCTTGATCGTTACAATATACGAAATGCCCTGGTTTAACTTCTCTTAAAGAAGGTTTATCGACTGAATAATCATGTTCAGCTCTAGGGTCATATTTAATACTTGGTGGTCTTAGGCGTTCATATCTTGGATCTGGTTGGGGGATTGAAGATTGTAAAGAGAGGGTGTAAGGATGAAGTGGATTCGCAAATAACTCTTCTTTATCAGCAAGTTCAACCAGTTTACCATAATACATCACACCAATTCGATCTGAGAAATATTTAACGACAGATAAGTCGTGCGCGATGAACATAATTGTAATCCCTTTTTGTTCTCGCAAATCATTCAGCAAGTTAATGACTTGTGCTTGAATGGAAACGTCAAGAGCAGAGATGGGCTCATCCGCAATAATAAACTCTGGGTCAACAACCAAGGCGCGAGCAATCCCTATTCTTTGGCGTTGACCGCCGGAGAATTCATGCGGATAACGGGTCGCGTGCTCTGGTAATAAGCCAACGGTTTCTAATGCTTCATTGACGAGACGAATGATGTTGTCTTCTTGTTTTTCACCAGCAATTCTTAACCCTTCTGCAATAATTTCTTTTACTGTCATTCTTGGGTTTAAAGAAGCGATGGGGTCTTGGAAGATCATTTGCATTTTTTTCATCAACTCAAAGTTATTTTGACGATTGTCAAATTTCCGTTGGTTGGTTTCTTCGTTAATTGCTTTAATTTGTTCATCAACAGATTGTTGGAACGTTGCGATTTCTTGATCGGCAGCTTCTTTTGAGAGTTGTCCATCTGTTACTTTTTGTAAAGTATCTTTTTTAAACTCACGAAGAGATTTATTTAAAGCTCTTTTTTGTAGTCGAAGTTCTCTAAAGCCTGCAGAAATACGCACACCTTTGAAAATGACTTCGCCTTCTGTTGGATGATAAAGTTGAATGATGGTTCTTCCAGTTGTTGTTTTACCACAACCAGATTCACCAACTAAACTGAAAACTTCACCTTCATAAACTTCAAAAGAAACATCATCAACAGCTTTGTTATAAATCTTATGTTTTCCACTTCCTGTTTTAAAGTGTTGACTTAAGTTTTTTACTTTTAAAATGACTTGATTACTTGTTTTATTTGACATTTTTCATCAACTCCTTACTCTTTTCTTCCATTAGCTTGACACGATCTAGGATGAGTTTGGGAATCTCTACTTTAGGAGCGTCTGGGTGAAGTAACCAAGTTGCTGCATAGTGATTATCGTTAATTTTAAACATCGGAGGTTCTTCTTTAAAGTCAATCGCCATGGCATAAGGATTTCTTTCCGCAAAGGCGTCCCCTTCAGGTGGGAAAAGCATGTTTGGCGGCGTTCCTTGAATTGCTGTCAAGCGTTCACTTGAGTTTAAGTCAGGCATCGATGATAAGAGTGCCCATGTGTATGGATGTCTTGGGTTATAGAAGATTTCTTCTGATGTCCCGTATTCGACAATTTTACCAGCATACATAACGGCGACACGGTCAGATACATTCGCGACCACGCCTAAGTCATGGGTAATGAAAATAACAGATAAACCACGTTCTTCTTTTAACTTTTTAATTAAGTCAAGAATTTGTGCTTGAATCGTCACGTCAAGCGCGGTTGTCGGCTCATCACAAATTAAAACTTCTGGATCTGCCGTTAGCGCAATCGCGATAACGATTCTTTGTCTCATCCCACCAGAAAATTGGAACGGATACATCTTGAAACGTTTTTCTGGTTCAGGAATCCCAACTTCGCGCATAATTTCAACGGCCCGTTCGAAAGCTTCTTTACGAGTAACCTTCACATAACGACGAAGTCTTTCTTTTTCATCTGCGATTTGTTGACGAATTGCTTTCGCTTGTTCTTTATCTTCTTTTACTTGTTCTAAATTGTTTTTAAGTTCAAGAATAATCGCTTTTGATTTGTCTTTTTCTTCTTGATGTTCTTGATTGACTTTTTGACGAGCAATTTTGCTACTGGCACGAACTTCTTTTTTAAAGCTAGGAATTTCTGCCTTCACTGCTTTAATTTGTTCGCGAAGAGCTTCTTTTGTCATTGGTTCGTCAGTGTCTTTTGAGAGCTCATATTGTTTTTTCAAATCGATAATGGCTAATTTTGCATTAACAATTTTCATTTTACTGTCATGGATTAATGCTTTATAACGGTTCTTTTTCCGTTTACCGTTAATAATCATTCCTTCAGTAATTTGTTTTCCAATTCTCATAATTGGGTTCAAACTTGATAAGGGATCTTGGAAGATCATCCCGATTTTGTTTCCTCTAATTTTATGGAACTCTTCTTCAGGAATTTTTGTTAAATCTTGACCTTCATACCAAATATGACCTTTATCAATGACACCATTTCCAGCTAAAATACCGATAATAGCCCGGCTAGAAACTGATTTACCTGACCCCGATTCGCCAACGATGGCAAGGGTTTCACCTTTGTATAAATCAAAGTTAATGCCACGCACTGCGCGAACCATGCCTTGATTTGTTCTAAAGGAAACGGTTAAATCTTGTACACTAATTTCTACTTTTCTATTTTTATCCATTATTCAGTACCTCGCAATGATGGATTAAATGCATCTCTCAATGCGTTACCAAACATGTTGAAGGTAATCATTAAGATGGATACAATAATCGCTGGATAGATGACCAAGTGTGGATATGTGTTTAAAGATAATTGACCTGCGTTAAGGATGACTCCTAAAGACCGTCCTGATAAAGTGAAGAAACCCATTTTAATATTTTGGCCTTCACCTAAACCAAAGCCTAAGAAAGCTAAGGTGGATTCAGTGAATATCACACCAGGAACAACTAAGATGGATGTTGTAATAATCGTTCCAATCCCGTTAGGTAAAATATGTCTAAAAATCAAACGCGCATCTTTCGCACCGAGTGTCCGTGAAGCCAAGACATATTCTCTACCTTTGTAGCGGTAGAATTGGGTTCGGGTCACCGAGGCGATGCCAAGCCAGCCGGAAATGACAAGGATGAGGACAAGGGTTAAGAATCCGGGGCCTAAAATGGCGTAAAAGATTGTTAAGACAACCAAATATGGAATACGACCGACGACTTCCGCGAATCGTTCCATGAGCAAGTCAACTGTACCTCCATAATATCCTTCAATCGCACCGTAAACGACACCGATTGTAATATTAATTAAGGCCACAACAACACCGATAAATAAAGATGTCCGAATCCCAGCCCATGTAACAGCAAACATATCTTTACCTTCGCCATCTGTTCCAAAGAGGAAGTATGGGAGGGTCTTGAAACCGATGGATGTACCATAACGGTATTCAACAACATAAGAGTAAATTTGCGTTCCACCAGGTCCAGGAATAACAGATGATTTACGAATCATCTTCGTATAAGGAGATCCTTCAGGGAAAATTAAACCACCAGGATTATCTGGATCAGGTATCGCTCCATCAAGCATACCTGGATTATCATCTAATACTTGATAGTAAACAGATGAGTCGACTGATGTCCGAATGATTCTTTCTAAAAGAGCAGAGTAAATGTCATAACGGAATTCTGTGCGAATGACCATCGCATCACGTCGTGTATAACTACCTGCACCAGATAAAATAATATATTGTGATAAATTATATCCGTCGGAAAAATATTCAGGTTCTTCAGATTCTAAATCAGAGGTTACCGTAATACTTCTTAAAGAGGCTTGTGTTCTTAATGCTGTTGAAGATAAGGTAACGATGACGCGATATTGGCCATCAACAGCTTCGACAGGAACAATAAATTCATGGATGCCTGGCTCTGTGACGCTGCCTAAGGGGAAGATTTCTTGGCTTGCATTTCTTAAAGCCAACTCTATTTTTTCTCCGCCGAGTGCTGAAATATTATCTAAATCTAAAACAACATACATACCTTGAACAACATCAACAAAAGTATCAGAGCGAAGACTCAAATGCGTTGCGTTTGCTTCGAGCTGCATTAAGTTCGTTCCTCCCACATAGTTTGGGTTTTTTAACGTCCCATAACTAATGGTGTTCGTTAATGTCTTCATATCAATAAATTCGGGAATGAAACCGTTGGGTAAATACATCCCTGTTTCTTCATCGAAAACAGTTCCATCAGACACTTGATCTTTATATTTTCTTGTTCCATCAAGGATACCAATTTTTTCTAGTAAAGGAACTCGTGCTGGCAAAAACGAAACTTCTGGTTGTTGTCTTTCCCAGTTTTTCGTTGTGAAAGCAGGAACAAAAATAGCCATCAAAATGATAAATAATAAAATGTATGCGGCTGTTACGTTCATTTTGTTTTTACTAAAACGAATCATCGCATCTTTAAAATAACCAATGGGTTTCGTTTCAAACTTCGTATCAAACAGCTTTTCATCCTTTTGGACAAAGGCAAATTCTTTTTTATCAATATGTTCTCTGTTTGGCATTATTTTCTACCTCCCATACGAATTCTCGGGTCAACGATTCCATAAGAAAGGTCAACGAGTAAGGATGCGAGAAGACCGATACTTGTATAGAAAGCACCGAGTGCTAATAAGACGTTATAGTCGTAGTTTCCATTTTGAAGGGCGTCTAAGTACAGTCTTCCTGCCCCAGGAATACTGTAAATCCGTTCAATAACAACGGAACCACTTAAAAGTCCAACGAAAGAACCAATAATGCTTGGCACTAAAGGAACGAGTGAGTTTCTCATCGCATGACGAATAACCGCTTGTGGTCTTGACAATCCTTTTGTCCGTGCGAGTAAAACGAATTCTGAGGTTAAAACTTCAGATAGTTCTGCTCTCGTTAAACGAGTCAGACCAGCAATTGAACCGAAGGATAGTCCTAAGACAGGTAAAATCATCCCTGTATAAAACCTTGCGCCGGTCACGTCAGCGGCCGGGAACCGGTATGGTAGCCACCCCAACTGATAACCAAAGACTAAAACTAAAAATAACATGAGTACGAAACTAGGAATCGAAATGAAAATCATCACTCCTAATGAAATCGCGTTATCGGTTAAGCTGTCTTTACGTAAGGCTGCTAAAACTCCAAAAAAGAGTCCGACAGGTATGTAAACAATTAGGGCAATTAAATTGAGTCTTAAAGTTACTTCAATTCTTTCTCCTAATATATCAAAGACGGGTACGTTCGGCCGTAGGCGCGTTGATACCCCCCAGTTGCTTTGGGAAACATTTTTTACCCAAACAACATATTGAACTGAAATCGGTATCGGTTCAAAAATTCTTAATCTTGCTCCATCTCTTTCAACAGCTACATAAGAGCCCTTGGGGAGAATAATTTCCCCAGATAAAATCTTCCCAATCATGACGGGGTCTGTTTCCAGACGATCGGTCATATAACCGTCATTGACTTGGCGGGCATAAAAGATTTCCCTAGCATCTTTTTCTGCTGGCGGATAGTTAGGTGCAAGTTTAAAGATAATGAAGTTAATGGACAGAACGGCGAATAAAATAATGAAAACCCAGACTGTCCGAATCAAAATATATCTTAACATTCTTCCCCTGCTTTCCTGCAATTTATTTTTCTTTATTAATGTATAAGTCTGCTTGACATTATAACACATTTAACTTAAAAAATATAGGTCATTAATAAAAAAAAATGAATAACTTTTTTGTAAATTAACAAATAACAAGCAAACTGCAAATAATTTACAGTTTGCTTGGTTATTTTTTGTTAATTGTCTAATAAACTAAATTGATTAAACGAATAAACAATGACTTTAAAACGGGTTATGGTCTTGGAGCTTCTCTACCGTCAACAACGTAAACGTCGCCGTTAAGTGCCATTTGAATTGCGTCAAATGACCAAATTTCAGTAACAGTTGCGCCATCCCATTCGTAAGTAACTTCGATTTCAGGAACTGATGTATCAAAGCCCCATGCGAATGTGAATCCACCACGGTTGTCAGATGCATAAACTTCTAAGAAGCTTGCTGCGTCTAGCGTTGAACCAGAAATACCACCAACGACTAAGTCAAATTGACCGATAAGTGCGTGTGAATAGTAGTTGTCTGGGAACGTTGCAAAGACTGTTTTAATCTTAATGTTGATGTGGTTAACATCATCTTTAAAGAGGTCTTCGTATTGTTCTGTTAAGTAAGTTGCTAAGTTAGCTTGGCCAACAGAGTCAGCTTGAACGACTAATGTTAATTCAATTTCTCTTGGGTTAGCAGCTGTACCTGGCGTGTAGAATCCATCAGCAACAGCTTGAGCAACTGCAGATTTGTAGAATGCTGTAGCAGCAGCTGCTGAGTAACCATGAGTTTCTACTGATAATCCGTCTTCAACTAATGCAGATTCTGCAGAGTCACGGAAGGAAATACCACTTTCAGGGTCAACTAAGTAAGCATCAGTGAAGTGGAATTGTTGTACTTCAGATGTCTTAAGAATGTCATATGCTAAGTAATCTCTTTCAACACCAAAGTAAAGTGCTTTTTGCATATCAGCATATCCTAAGATAGCTTTTGGCATCCAATCGCCATATGTGTCAGCTGGGAAGTTTTCTTCTTGAACAGCTTTGGTTTGGAATGCGTTAACGCCCATACGGAATGTAGTTGCGCCTGGAACTCTCTTAAGTCTTGGATCATTCTTATAGTTTTCGTACTCATTTGTTGGAACGCCAACAGAGTCTAAGTCACCAGCGATGAATGATTGGAATCTTAAAACGTCAGTCGCGATGATTTGGTAGTTACGTCCTGTAAAGAAGATCTCATCTGGAGTATGGTAGTTAGGGTTCTTAGAATATCTTAAAACTTGATCAGCTTCATAGTAATCTAATACATACGCACCATGGTAAGCTGTAGTTTCTGGAGTTGTACCATAAGGAACGACACCACTAACAGGTGTAAGTGAGTTGTAAAGATCCATAGAAATTGGGGAAATTGAGTTTGAACCTAGCCAGTAACGTACGTTCCAGCTTGATAAGTCAATTTCAAATTCATATTCTAGATAATCAACGCCATCAACAGTAACAATCTTAATACCAACATCATCCCAGTCAGCTGGATCTTCAGGATCAGCAGCTACAACTTTATCGCGGTAATCTTGAGCACCAACGATTGGGTTTGAGCTTGCCCAGAAGTGTCCACCACCAGAAATAGCACGGAACCAACCTAAGTCAAGAGCTAATTTATAAGTATCGATGAAGTCTTGAGCTGTAATGTTTAAATCCCATCCAGTTGTGTCAACACTTGGGTGGAATGACCATTTTAAGCCTTCACGAACTGGAACACGCCATACTTTAGAAATAGTAACGCCAGAGTCGAGAACTGTTTCGTTATGAGGAATTGGATCTCCACCAGCTAAATCTGCAGAAAGGACATATCCTGTCTTATCTTCGTTGAAGTTAAAGCCATAAAGAGCGCCTAAGAATGGATCGATTGCGTCAGATGTGTTAGAGTCGTCTGAAATCCATGCGTTAAAGGTCGTTGGGTTCGTACTTAAAGCAGCACGATATGTATATTTACCAGCTTGACCTGGAACACCTTCTACTGTAACTGTAGAGTCATCAGCAGTCATTGTTGACCAACCTGTACCGAATCCAAGAACAGGAAGTGAAGTTTCAGAAACTAACGCCATTCTATCACTGAACATACTAAATCCAGCGTTTGCGAATAGAGGTACACCACCAGCGCCGGTATCTAATAACCATTTTTCAGCTGCAGCAAAGAATGTGTTTCTTAATTCAGATGATGCAAACTTGAAGTTATACTCACCTTGTGCGTGGGTCTCCATAAGAACAACTGATACAACTCTGAATAGAGTCGTTGTTAATCCTTTAGAGTTCGTGACAGAGTAGAATACAACAGTATCACCATAATCAGATGTATCAACTGATGTTGGGAACACTTTGATTGAAGAAGTTAAATTACCATCAACTTCGTCAGTTGCAGAAACGCCTTGTAAAACGTCAAACTCAGCATCTTTGTAAATCGCAACATCCGTAACGCCAACAAGTTTAGGTGCATAATCAATGTCTACTTGTGGGCCGTCTGGATCTTCTGTTGGTTTACAAGCATAGAGAACGACTGCGCTTGCAAATAAGAATAAAACCAGTAAGAATTTTTTCATTTTTTCTCTCCTTTTCCAATATTGGTTTATTAAGAGTTTACTATAAAATTGGTTTTGAGTCAATATAAAGTGGGAAAAAAGGACTAAAACACAATGAAAACGCATACCTTTCTCCTAGTTTATAAAGATTATGGCATTTTTAAAAAGTTTTCGTTATTTTTTTGTTTTTTTTTCTTTTGCTCGTTTGTCGAATAATATCGCTGTGTTATTAGTAATAAGGATAAAGAAAAGGGCTTGGAAATTTTCCAAACCCTTATTTTAAATGACTAAAATTTGATTATTCTTCTGGATCGAGACTGTAGTCCATGGCAACATATCTTTGATACATTTTCCAACGTTTTTTCGCATCCATTAAGTTTTGGTTGAGAAGTTGTTCTGCGTTGTCTGGATTGATTTGTGCAAGTTGTGCGTAACGAGATTCGTTAAGTAAGTATTCATGATATTTATCCCATACTGGAGGTCTACTGTCAATTTGGAAGGGGTTCTTGCCGAGATCTTCGAGTCTTGGGTCGAATCTAAAGGTTGGCCAGTAACCACATTGAGTTGCTAGTTTCGCTTGAGCAAAGGATTGTGTTAAACCACCTTTAATTCCGTGCTCAATACAAGGTGAATAAGCAATAACAATGGCAGGTCCTTCATAAGCTTCAGCTTCTTTTAGAGCTCTAATCACTTGGTTTTGGTTGGCACCATGAGAAACTTGAGCTACATAAACGTGTCCATAACTCATCGCGATTGCGGCTAAGTCTTTTTTCTTCGTATTTTTACCAGCTGCTGTAAACTTAGCAATCGAACCTGTTGGAGCTGATTTAGATGATTGACCACCTGTGTTTGAATAAACTTCTGTATCTAAAACTAAGATATTGACATCTTCGTTATTAGCGATGACATGGTCTATACCACCGTAACCGATGTCATAAGCCCATCCGTCTCCACCAATAATCCACTGAGATGCTTTGACGAAGTAATCTTTAATACTTAATAGTTCTTTTGCGTAAGGTGCATCGATTTGTTCAAGTGCTTGTACCATTTCTGGTTTCAGTTTTCGAGTCACAGATGCGCTCTTACGGTTTTCAATCCATTCATTCGCTAACGCTTGAAGCGCTTCTGGCATGTCTTCCATATGGTCACTTAAGAGTGTTTGAACCCGATCTCTAATCGTTTCGCGAGCAATTCGCATCCCAAATCCAAACTCAGCATTGTCTTCAAATAAAGAGTTTGCCCACGCCGGTCCACGACCTTCTGCGTTGGTTGTGTATGGTGTTGCTGGGAATGAACCACCATAAATCGATGAACAACCTGTTGCATTGGCAATAATTAAATGATCACCATAAAGTTGTGTTAAAGCTTTAATATAAGGTGTTTCACCACAACCCGCACATGCGCCTGAAAATTCAAAGAGTGGTTGACGATAACTTAAGTCTTTTGCATTTTTATCACCCATATCTTTATAAGTCACTTCATTAAAGAAATAGTCTGCTGTTTGTTGCGCGTTGTTTGCGAGTTCTTGACCGATCGGTACCATTGCGAGTGATTTTTCTGGTGTTGGACAAACTTCAACACAAACACCACATTCGGTACAGTCTAATGTTGATACTTGAATTGTAAATTGATATTGAGCCACATCTTTACCACGTGCTTGTAAAAATTTCGTTCCTTCAGGTGCATTTTGGACTTCTTGCTCATCCGTTAAGAAAGAGCGGATAACACCATGAGGACAAGCAAAGACACATTGGTTACATTGAATACAGTTTTCACTTCGCCATTCAGGGACAAAGTTTGCGATGCCGCGTTTTTCGTAGGCTGCAGTTCCGCTTTCCATCCGTGCATCTTCATAACCTAAGAAGGCCGATACTGGGAGTGAATTTCCTTCAATCGCGTTGACGATATCTGCAATTTTCTTCACGAAATCAGGACGATCCGATGCATCAACTGGATCTTCTTCAGATAAGAGTGCCCATTCTGGATTAACGGGAACTTCTACGATTTGATCATAGCCTGCATCGATGGCAGTCCAGTTCATTTCAACGATTGCTTCGCCGCGACGTCCGTATGATTTTTCAGCATATTCTTTCATATATTCGTTGGCTTTTTCTGCATCCATTAAATGGTTATTTAATTTAAAGAATGCAGATTGCATAATCGTGTTAATCCGTCTACCTAAGCCAATTTCATAGGCTAAATCAACAGCATTAATAATGAAGAACTTCGCTTTTTTAATAGCGAGTTGGCGCTTCACTTTGTTGGGTAAGAATTCTTCAATATCTTCAAGCGTTGTTTGTGTATTAAGTAAGAAAGTACCGCCTGTTTTTAAGCCTTTAAGCATGTCGTATTTACGTAAGTACGTATCAGTTGAACAAGAGATAAAATCAGGGTAGTTTACTAAATAAGTTGAACGAATTGGTTGATCGGAGAAGCGAACATGCATTCTCGTAACGCCACCTGCTTTTTTCGAGTCGTATGATGCGTATGCTTGGGAGTAAAGGTTGGTGTTATCACCAATAATTTTGGTAATATTTTTAGTTGCCCCTACCGTTCCATCAGAGCCTAAACCAAAGAATAATAATTCGGTTGTTTTGCCATCAGTTAGATCAATCGTTGGGTCATATGTTAAAGATGTGTGAGTCACATCATCAACGATACCAATGGTGAAATGATCTTTTTGGGTTGTTTTCATATTTTCATAGACTGCTAACAACATTGCCGGAGTTGTATCTTTTGAGGAAAGTCCATAAACACCACCTAAAATTTGTGGAGCATTTTCGGTACCGTAATATATTGATTTAACATCTAAATAAAGTGGATTACCTGTCGCACCATTTTCCATGGTCCGGTCTAAAACAGTAATTCTTTCAACTGTCTTTGGCATCTTATCTAAGAAGTATTTGGTGCTAAATGGACGATATAAATGAACAGTTAGCAAACCTACTTTTTCACCTTTTTTCATTAAGTAATCAACAGCTTGTTTTGTTGATTCACAGACAGAACCCATCGCGATGACGATGTCAGTTGCTTTTGGATCACCATAATAAGTAAACGGTGCGTAGTCGCGGCCAGTCACTTCTGATATGGCTTGCATATATTCATTAACGATGTCAGGTACAGCTTCATAATGTGTAGATTGTAAGACTCGTGTTTGGAAATAAACGTCGTCACTTTGTGCTGTTCCTCTTGTAACTGGTCTTTCAGGGTTTAATCCTGTTTGTCTAAACGCTTGGAGTTTTTCACGGTCTAATAGACGATCAAACACTTCATAATCCATGACTTCAATCGATTGAACTTCGTGCGAAGTTCTAAAGCCATCAAAGAAATGAACGAAAGGAATGCTTGATTTAATCGCTGCTAAGTGAGCGATACCCGCTAAGTCCATTGAAGCTTGAACTGAGGATGATGCCAAAAATGCAAATCCTGTTTGTCTCGCTGCATAAACGTCTTGATGGTCACCAAAAATTGAGAGCGCTTGTGAAGCGATTGATCTCGCTGCAACATGAATAACGCCCGGTAAAAGTTGACCCGCTATTTTATACATGTTCGGGATTTTTAATAAAAGTCCTTGAGATGCTGTAAACGTTGTTGTCAAAACACCCATTTGTAATGACCCGTGAACTGTACCCGCAGCACCTGCTTCACTTTGCATTTCAATGACTTTAACCGGCATACCGAACAAATTCTTTTTGCCTTCTGAAGCCCATAAATCGACATGTTCTGCCATGGGCGTGGATGGTGTGATTGGATAAATGCCCGCAACTTCGGTAAACGCATACGCACAATGTGCCGCTGCTTCGTTACCATCCATGGATTTAATCACTTTTTTGATTGCCATATTTTAACTTCCTCCTGAATATGTTTATTTACTTAATATTTCAACTATTTCTGAAGCATTCTTTTT
>JALNWO010000190.1 GCA_023230825.1 Acholeplasmataceae bacterium | reverse complement strand
TTCCGGCATATCCGTACTCCAAGTTACCCCGTTGTCGGTTGAAAATTCAAGGAATGAGCCGGTCGGACAGGCTCCGGATATAGAATCTATGGTGATATCGGCTGGCTCATAAATCACGCCACCGCCCACTTCACAGCCTTCCTCACAAACGCTGTCGTCGAAAGTTACATTCGCAGGAGCTTCTGTCAAGTCAGGACATTCCGGTTGCGGAGCTATATTGACCATATAATCTTCTGCTTCACCCCAAGAAGCGGAAACACAAGGATTAATTGCCGATCCTAAAGTGCTCCATTGATAAATCACACGCATACGGTGTAAACCGGATGAGCCTACAGGAGGTGTGAAATCAATACTAACATCGGAATCTTGTAGAACAGAGTTCAGCGTACCAACCAATTCAGAAGATTCAAAGGTTCCGTTATTGTTATAGTCTATCCAGACTGCTAAACCATGACCTCCTACGCCTGAAGATGTTGAAACATTAACAGTAGATTCAATGCCTTCAAACAGATTGGCCGGAGCCATGCTTGTGAAATCACCGTAACCACCTGTACTAAATCCACTGTCTGGATTCTGAAGATTCGCTAGTCCAAAACTTGTAATATAGTCAGAAGTTGAACTAAATGAAGGCGTACAATAGATTATTATCGTTTCGGTAGTTGATACCTCAGAGAATGAAGGTGTCTCTAGTGCGGCGTCGCAAGTAACCATCAATCTCCACTGAATTTGAGTTGCATTAGTTTCCGGTGCAGTTGCCGTATAGTTCTGATAAGCAGTTAATGCCTCACCTTCATCGATCCAGCCTGCGCCATCTGTATTGGACTGCCATTGATAACTAATCCCTGCACCAATAGAATAATCAGTTGCGCTAACTGTATAAGTTTCTCCTACCCCAACAGTCGCCGGAGAATTTGCAATTCCTGCATCAGGTTGACCTGAACATTGTTCAATTGCTTCAATTGTAATCAAATAATCTTCGTATTCACCTGAACCACTATTAACACAAGGATCATTTGGATCGCTTGGTGAAAAAGCTGCAATAATTCTCATTTTGGTTGTTCCCGTAAGAGCATCCATCGAAATCGTAAAGTTGCCGATCAACGGTGGAGATGTATATCCTGTGAAAGCAACCCGTTCAGTGGCATCAAAGACACCATCTTGGTTATAATCAATCCAGATAGACCTGCTATAAGTACTTCCTCCTGATACCCCGATACTGTATCCTATATCACTACCCTGAACGACTGTCAATCCTGGAATTCCTGTAAAGTCAGTATATCCTTCTGGACTTGCCCCGGATGGGTTGCTGATATTTACGGTTCCGCCGGTTGTTGTAAAATCATTGATGTAATGTGTAGCACCACTTGAAGTTGATGGAACGCAATGGCATTCTGTAACTGGTTTTAGGGTAACATGAACCTCATTGGAAGTATCCGGATTGTCCGGGTCGTTTTCGCAGCTCATGGTATATCTAAACCAAGTTGCTTCCTCAATTGAGGTTGTCAAAGTTGCAGCGGTCTCTCCGTCTATATCTTCCCAAAGCTCTCCATCTGCGGATGATTGCCATTGCCCACACAAACCGGCTTCCAGTGCGGAAGCCCCATCGGCAGTCAACGTAAATTCTGTGCTGGCACAAACGCTTTCAGGCCCTTCAACCGTTCCCGCATTGGCTTCTGTACAACCATCAAGCGGTATGATATTGATTGTATAATCCTCTGTCTGTCCATAACCATTGGTAGTACAAGGATCTAAATACGCTGTGCTGAAATTTTTCCTGATGCGCAATCTGGTAAGTCCGGGTGTTGCATCCATGGGAATTTGTATATCATACGTAAGCTCCATGTCATCAGTTCCGGTAGAATTACTAATCGAACCGGCTGTTTCAACTTCTGTGGACTCAAATTCACCGTTTTGGTTGTAATCAATAAATATGGTGAAATAATTTGTCCAACCACCATCCGTATTTCCTTTCAAGGTAATGGTATAAGTTTCCCCCGGAGTAACGCTGGCTATCATATCGGTAAAATCTTCATACGCAGGTGATGAAGTATCAGCTGATGAAGTATTGTCGATTTCTTCTAACTTCACATAAGTAATCGGCTCTATATTATTTGAGCTCGGAATACAATAGCATTCTGTATCTGGTTTTAGGGTAACATGAACCTCATTGGAAGTATCCGGATTATCCGGGTCGTTTTCGCAGCTCATGGTATATCTAAACCAAGTTGCTTCCTCGATTGAGGTTGTCAAAGTTGCAGCGGTCTCTCCGTCTATATCTTCCCAAAGCTCTCCATCTGCGGATGATTGCCATTGCCCACTCAAACCGGCTTCCAGTGCGGAAGCCCCATCGGCAGTCAACGTAAATTCTGTGCTGGCACAAACGCTTTCAGGCCCTTCAACCGTTCCCGCATTGGCTTCTGTACAACCATCAAGCAGTATGATATTGACTGTATAATCCTCTCCTTCTCCATAACTCGCAGATACACATGGATCAAGGTTTTCACCGGTTACATTAAACTGGTAAAGCACTCTCATTCTATGTTCGCCTGCAAGCGCATCGGCTGGAATGGTCAATGCAATATCCACA
>JALNWO010000032.1 GCA_023230825.1 Acholeplasmataceae bacterium | reverse complement strand
TGATTTAAATTTAAAACAGTCTTCTGGGATGTGAGAGTGTGATAACTTTTTTTGTTATTATAACCATGTCCCTGGACATGGTTTTTATTTCAAAAAAAGGAGAAGAAAAGATGAAAAAGACCACGATTTTACTGTTTTTAGTTTTACTCGTTTTCACTCTTGCTGGGTGCCAAGACGAAAATGATTTGCCCGGAGATTTGCCACAGTTTACCTTCCAATTGGTAAATAGCGAATCTGTCTTGTTAGTTGATAAGGATATTTCCTTTGACCCTGAAGTGGAAAAAACCACAGTCGAATGGATTGAAGCGGTTGTTCCCCTTGATTACGATGTCTACGACATCGGAGTCTTAGTCAATGGGATCGATGGTCACTATCCAAAAGAGTATGGTGCTAGCTATAACTACTTCTATAGTCTTTATGTTGATGGAGAAGAGTCCTGGACTGGTTTAGGTGATGTCGTTTTAGCAGATGGTTTAGAAATTAAGTTTGTGGAAACGTCGACTTTATCTGATTTTGACCAAACAGTCGATCAATTCATTTATGATTTTATTGCTAGTGATGCACTTGACTCATATATCAACGCTGAACAAATGAACCATTTAGTTTTAGCTGCCATTCATCAATTAAACACACGGCATTATCTAGAACTTGATTTAACACCTTACTATCTTTATGATGACTTGGCGTTAACTGCAAAACCTTTGGCAGAACAAACCATTGGTGAACTCATTCGATATGGTGTTTATGCTGGTGTTGAGGGTCTTGATTTAACAAACTATCAAACACACTTATTAAGTTTAGATTTACCTGGTAACCCTTATAGTTTATCAACTTATTTAGAAGCCTTAACTTTAAGTGGCAAACAAAATGAAGCAGCTGTTCAAACTCTGATTGATACAACAATTAATGATAGCGATCTTTTGGGAATGATCTTAAGTGCAACATATGGCTACAGCGACTTAGATGATTTCTTAGATGATGCTAAAAGCTATATTCAAAATAACTCAGGTGTAAACGGAATGAAATTTATGAACAGCTATAGCTCTGAATCAACCGCAACCATCATTATGGGTCTCATCGCACACGGTCTTAATCCTGAAGATGAAACATTCCAGACAGATGGTGTTGGCCTCATTGAAGCCTTAATGTCTTTTAAAGAAGGAAATGGCTTTAAATCACGATTAACCGATGAGAATGCTGATTTCAATTTCGCAACACCACAAGCATTTGCGGCGCTTGTCCAATATAAAATTGCCCGTGATATTTGGGGTTTTCCACCCACACACTTATTCGCTTTTAATTAATTAAAAAAGGAGGACAACTCGATGAAACAAAATCTATCAAAAATTATTTTGACAATTGTTGTCCTTCTTTTCGCATTTATATTGTTTGAGTTTGTCTTTAAACCTGAACCATCATTTCCCGATGGAGAGTTTGAATTGATTATCGCTGGTAGTGATGAAAACATTCATTATCAAAATACGCTAACTTATGGAAAAGAGGATACGCTTTATTCTCTTCTAAAGACAAACTTTGCTTTAACATGTGCTAACCAGTTTTATCAACCCGATACAACATGCCAATATCAGTTTAATGTCTTAGGCCAAAAAAACCATATCATCCTCGCCATTCAAGGAGAAAACTTTATTCTTGTGTCAGACTGGGGGACAACATTTTTAAAGTTAGAAATCGATGAAGGCTCTGGTTTTTATGTCGCAACTGTTGGATTTGATCGCGTTGATTTAAGTGTCGTCGAGCGCATTCGTATTTCTTTAGATGAAAGTTGGTGATTAAATGACAAAAACAAATCAATCAATTAAAGACTTAACTTTGATTGTTGTCGCAACATCGATTTTGTTTGTGCAACAAATGGCACTATCCTTTATTCCTAATGTCCAACTTTCTGTTTTACTCGTTATTTTATACACACGCCTCTTTGGCTTTAGAAAAACGATATTGATTGTTACGATACACGTCATCATTGTCAATCTATTTTCACCCTTAGGCCCTGTCTTACCGGTCTTACTACCAGCGATGTACATTGCTTGGCTCCTCATTCCGGTATTACTATCTACAGTTTTTAAAACATTAGACAATGCCATCGGTTTAGCCATTTTTGCGTTTATCTATGGATTTGTATATGGATGGATTTTTATTCCTTTTAACGTTTGGTTATTGGATGTACCCTTCCTACCTTATTTACTCGCTGATCTCCCCTTTGAGGTGATGATGTCAGTTGCTAACTTCTTAAGTGTCTTATGGCTTTATCAACCACTCAAGAGGGCTTTACAAACTCATATGATGTTGCCTGAACAACCATGATTATAAATGAAAACAGTTCCTTTGGGAACTGTTTTTTATTTAGTCATTTAACTTGTCAATTTTTTGAGTAATTCGGTTAATCTTAAACTGATTAATTTTATTAATGACTGTTTGTAAGTGTGTCTCTAAAATGATTTTAGTTGCTTTAGTAATTTCTTCAGCATCTGCCTTAATATTTTGAGCTCGTTTTTCAATTTGTGTTACTTGATTTTCAATGTAGTTAATAGAGCGTGTTAAGATTTCATCTTTCATTGTTTCAAATTCGGCTAAAATGTCTTCTGCATCTTTAAATTGTGCTCTTTCAAAGTGATAACCTTTAACAATTTCTTTATACTTTAGGCCTAAGGCAACAATAATATTTAAGAAGACAATAAAGTATTGCGGCCGAACCATATACATCTTTTCATATTGTGATACTTTTCTAATCGGTGCATCATTTGCGGTTTCCCATTCTAGCTCACTAATTAATAACGCATACTCACAATTTTTCTTGAGGCGATCTTTATGAAGTTTCTCATAGTGATCGGCATTTTTTGTTTTATTTTTTGAATCGATTGCTTCACTTTTAATTTCGATTGCGACAGAGGTTAATAAATCAAGCTCTGTTTTTTCTTCAGACGCATACACTTTAAATAAGTAATCAGCTTTCGTTCCACGATGTTCACCTTCACTTCGTACAGCAATGTTGTCTTTTTCCCATGTACACGTTTCAAAACCATTTAAAGCGTGATTTTGATATTCCTCATTGACCCATTTTTCTAAGTATTCACCCATTTGTTTAATGTTAAGCGTAGATTTTTCTTGGTTTAATCGATCGATCAGCAATTCTTTTTCTTTTATTGGTTCTTTCAACTCTTGTTCTTTTTCTAAAACAGCTGTTCTTTTTTCAGACTCAGCAAGAAGGGCATTGGCTTTAAGTTCGTTTTTAAGTTGATTGATTTCTTTTTCTGCTTGATGAATTTGATTATTATATTGATTCGCTTGTTCCAACTGAAGCTTTTGGATGGCGTGCTCTTGGTCGCGTTTTAAATTTTCCATTGCATGTTTTAATTCAGCAACTTTAAGTTCATACGTTTTTTCAAGTTCCATCGTTAGTTGTTCTTTTTGATTTTTAAGTTCTGTTTCTAAACGAACGATTTCTGTTTTTTTATCGCCTACAGCAGATAAAACGGCTTGTTCCTTCTCTAAGGCAAACCTTCTTTCTAAATCATTCAGTCGTTGTTCATAAAGCTCATCTTTTTTCGCTTCAATCTTTTTAACTAAGACATTGGTGTCGATATGAATCAAATCTCTTAAATCAATTCGGTCACCTTTTTTTGCATCGGTATTCAATTCAAGCGTATACGCATCAATTACGATAATATCGGTTAATTTAGCCATTTTATTGCCTCCTTAAGCATTAATATTCTTTTAAAAAGGATTTTTCTCTTGTCTTCATTATACAACTTATTGCTCATTTTTTCTAATTGAACAAAGAAAAAAGACAATCTATTCCAAAATAGATTGTCTCTTCTTTAATTTAAAAAATTAATCATTCAAAATGTCTTCGATATCTTCAAGGATAACATGTAAACGATTCTTTTGCGCTTGGGTTAAGCTGCCTGGGTTAAAGCCCATAATTTCTGCTTTCGTCGTTTTGATGTAGTCCAATGCAGATTGGAGTCTGTCTGTCGCATCCCAAGGAATTTGGCCTTCAAAAATATCAAGCATAAAGAAATCTTCTAACTCATCGATAATAGAATCGATGTGGCCGTAAGTTTCTGTAGTCATATATTGGTGGAATTCTTTTAAGATGAAAACAAGTTTGAAATCTACATGCTCAGCAAAAATATCTTGATAATGATTTTTAAATCGTGCTTCATATGCATTCGCATAAGCCAATAACACATCGTTTTCAGCCAGGTGTTGGACAAGACCTCGACTTAAAAGGTATAAGTCATTTGATGTATTGTTGAAGAACGTATTTATTGTATTGCTGAAATTATTATCGGCCTCTCCAATAATAGACGACATAAAGCCAAATACTGCAAATTCAACGATTGCTTCTCTTAGTGTATCAAACTCTTCGTATGAAATCGTTTGATAAGCTGCATTTACTAAATGAGCGACTTCATTCATAATTAAAGCTTGATAGAAATCATCGTAATAAAAGTGTTCATCGTAATCTTGTTCCCAATAATCCAATCGATTAAAGTTAGTCTCATAAAGTTGTTGTTCCGCAATCGTCATCAACAAGGCTCCTTCTCTTTCAACAAACTTATCTAAAATGGCATAGAAAGCATCTTCGAAAACTCCTTCAAGAGTTAATAGTGTATTGAAAGTAAAGATTGAAGCAAACTCCGGAAGTAAATTAAATTCTTCCATCATCTCGCTCATTGATTCGAGATAGTCATTAAAAGCGGCTTCTTTTTCTGCTGCTGTATATACATTGTTAATTCTATCAATGAGTTCACTGTTGTCTTTCAAATATGATTCAATATATGTAATTAATAAGATAGCAGTTTTAGCTTGTTGGATTTCATCTGGATCGTTTCCAGTGACATAACCTTTGAACTCATTAAAGAAGTTCGCGTCAAAGTGATCAATAAAAGCAATATAAGCTTCAAATGTTAATAAAAGACTGACTGCCATTTTTTCTGGATAAATCTTATCAAAGTCAATCGCGACACCTTGGTCCTCAAAATAACTTGACATCAATGATAATGTATTAATTAAGGCAACAACATCACTTTGTTTTGGCATCGTTTCTTTTAAGATGTTAGCAATTTCAGTTTTAATTAAAACCAGCTCATTGACATTGATTTGGTTCGGATTATCGATTTCTGAAACGTTCGTTATTTTCGTAATTAAATCTGTGGTAATCATCTTTTCAATGCTTAAGAAATACTCGACAACAACCATGGCTCCACGAACAACAACATCACCAGATTCAGTAATTTCTGTCTTAAGAGCAATTAAAGTTGCTTTTTGTTCTTCAAGTTCAGCAATCCTTTGACTATATGAATAACCCCACCAAGGATCTATTTCCATCAAGTACTCATACCATTCAATATCATTATCGATATCAGCAACGGCTTGATCAATGAGTTCTGGTGCTAAAACTTTGATAAAACCTGATACAAGAGCTTCAACTTGAACAACATCACCTACGAGTTGATGAACTTGTTGGTAAATATCCATTGGTGATTCTGGCTCACCCATGTTTTCATTAAAAGCCTCAAGTGCATCAAAAGCTCTTGTAAACTCAGATGATACCATCCCTTTATTAACAAGTTCTTCTGCAAATGGTAATCTTACGTGCTCTGGAAAATCTTTTTGTGTAAGAATCTGCAAGATCACCGCTATCTCAGCTTCTCGATTAGCAATATAAGCGATTGAAGTACTATGAACAGAGTCACGCATCCCTTTAGGCGCAACCGCAACAACAGTAAAGATAAGTCGTCCTCCTTTTTCTTTCGCGAAATTATAAGAAGGTGACTTAACAACTTTAGCTTTTTCACCATTAATGTAAACAACATATTCCTTAGCCTGTGGCACGGCACTCCAGTATAACACTTGATCACTGATTGTTAGATTTATTGGTGCCGATAGTTGTTCATCAAATGTATAATCTTCACCGTTTTTCTTACATGCCGCTAATCCTAGCGACAAAAACACCACAGCTAGTACTAATAATACCTTTTTCATTTACTTTCTCCTTTATCGTTTTTCTATATCAATCTTATCAAAGATTATATGACCTTGTATATCTATTATATTATAAAATGTCTCAATTAGATAGAGGAAAAAGGATAAAAAGAAAAAACAATCTAGTGGGAAATCCAACTAGATTGTTTTTGATTAACTTTTTGTTTTTACTTATTCAAAATCAGGTATTAGTTCGAAGATATCGCCCATAATGGTATCGATTCGTGCTTTGTTTCCAGCTGTTAAAGCTAAGTAATTAAAGGCTGCAACTTCTGCACTTACTGAATCTAAGTAATCAAGAATGTCTCTAGCAACATCAATGAAAGCTTCATATCCTGTCTCATCAAGACCGGAGGCAGCAGCTAAAACTTCAAGTTCATCCAAGATTGCATCAAGATGAGCACGGTTTGCTGGTGTCATAAATTCATCGTATGCTTGGAAGTAGAATGCGATTTCAAAGTAATCAAACCCATCTTCACCACTTACAGGGTAATTATCTCCGTAAAGTTCTTCATAAGCATTTGCATACTCTAAAATGACATCTTCACCTGCTAAGAAAGCAAATAAGTTTTGAATTAAGGCAAATTGATTAGCACCTGATTCATCGAAGAAATCTTCAAGTGAACCTAAAATGAGTTCAACATCTAATTCTGAGCCTTCAACAAATTCATTTAACATCATCTCGCCAACCATTTCAAGCCAAATTTCGATCACAAGTTCGTAATCTGCTAAGACACGGTTACCAACGATCGCATCAATGAGATGGGCTGCTTCATTAGCAATAATCGATGTGTAATACGTATTGTAATACATGTATTCGGCATTGTCTTGGAGTTGCCATGGACGATCTTCATATTCGTCTTGGTATTCGTACCAGTCTGCTTGATAAAGGAGAATGACACCTTCTCTAGCAACAAACTCTGCTAGTAAGTCATAGAACGCATCTTCAAAGACAGTACCCATTGCCATAAATTTCGCATATGGGAGTAAGGAGACGTCTGTAAATGGTTGGTAATCACCTTCTGCAAACGCATCTTTAATCATTTGAATATAATCATCATATAACGCTTCTTTTTCTGGACCGCTGAAGACATCGCTAATTTCTTCTAATAAAGCTTTGTTATCTTCAAAGAAGTTATGGGCGTATGTTAATAAGAGAATGGTAATTCTCGCATTCACACGGTACTCAGAATCATCACTTGTTAAGATTGCTTTTAACTCAGTGAAGAATGCTAAATCCAGACTTTCAAAGTAATTGAGTGATGCTTCAAAGATAAGTAACATTAACGCAGCTGTTTTTTGAGGATATGCATTTTCTAAATCAAATGGTAATCCTTGTGATTGACCAGCAATCCCAGCCATTGCACTTAGGGTGTTAATAACTAAAGCTAACTCACCTTGTGTTGGCATTGTTTCTCTAAAGATATCGATCAATTCATCTTTAACTAAAACAAGTTCAGTCACATTTAAGTCCGCAATATCAGTATCACCTGTTAAATTGATAATTCTTGTAACAAGACTTTCGGTAAACATTTGTTCAATATCAATTAAATAATTGACTACGAATAACGCTGTTTGAACAACATCATCTAAGGATGATTGAATCATGCTAATGACTTCTTCTAATCCTTCATTTTCACCCATCAGCTCATCAATTCGATCTTGATGATAACCAAATGGATCGCCTTCATTAGCAATAATCATTTGATACATTTGAATTTCATCTTCGTTATTATCGATAGATGCATTTAGGAAAGCTGGTAATTCTGTTTTAACAATCGCACTTAATAGTGCTTCAAGATTATCCAGTCCTTCGACCAATGTATCAATTGCTTGATAAACTGCTTGTGGTGAATCATCTTCATCAATTTCAGCAATGAAATCTTCGATGGTATCAATGATTCCTGAAAACTGAGCTGCTAACATACCTTTACGAACGAGTTCTGCAGCAAACCCGGGTAAATCAGAAAGTTCTAAATCGCTATCTTCAAGCAATGCAATCATGTCATCAACGGCACCTTGGACATTCGCAACATAAGCTATTGATGAACTATGAAGCGAGTTTTGGAATCCTTGAGGCGCGACCGCGACAACCGTAAAGACCATAGATGGACCACTAATGATGCTTGCAAAATTATATGAGGTTGCAGTTACGGTCGTAACTTTATTACCACCAACATAAATCTCATAACTGACAGCACCTGTTACAGCATCCCACGATAGGATTTCGCCATTGATGGCTAAGTTTGTTGGAGCTGCAATTTGTGGATTAGTATCATCGGGATCTCCATTGTCATCTCCACCTTTTCGACATGCTACAATGCCGAATGATAAGGATAACATGAGGAGTAAAACAAATAGTTTTTTCATTTCAATTCCCTCCTATCATTACTCTAATTTTATCTTCTTAAAAAAGACCTTAATAATGATTAATATCATTATATTATAAAACATATACATTACAACCGATATGCAACATCAAAGAAAAAATGCGCTTTTTGAACGCACTTTTAGTTAAATTATTGCAATATTGCCTTAAACCGGCTTAAATCGTCCGAATTTCCTCGCTGACAAAAATGTTCGATATCTGAACAAAATAGGCCCAATAACTAATCAATAAACTCAAGAAAACAAGGGCAAAAGCGATGAGAACACCGGGGATTGAAGCGGCCATATTTTTATAATAATCAAAGAATAATAACATGTCTTTTAAGTAGGCCGATAGGACGAAGACTTCAAGCGTTCCAACAACCAATAAGACACCACATAAGATGAAAAATTCTTTCGCTAAATTCATAAAATTATCTTGGTTGGAAATCCCTAAAACTTTGATCTTTGCATAGTCTGCCTTCAATGATGCAAACTTCAATCTTGTATTGTTAAACACAACCATTAGAAAACTAAATATAACAAAAACGGTAAGAACAGTAAAGAAGATTAAAATGTTTTCTACTTGTGCAAGTTTATCAGCAACCGCTGCTTGTGCATCGACTAAATAAAACATTCTTCCGCCAAAGTTTTGAATGAGGACATTCATCATCTCTTTAGGATTGTTCGCGTTCATAATAACTGCATTATAGTTAACTCCAAAGATAGCAGGCTTCTCCGCTAAGTTGGTATAGACCACTTGATCAAAATCTGTGGGGATAAACCCACCTACAACAAATTCAACTTGTCTCAATTCAGGACTCAAATCGATATGAAGTCGGTCGCCCACTTTTAAATGATAAACCTTTTCATACGAACTAGGCAACATCACATAGGGGATATCAAGTGATAAGACATCGGGGCTAACTGCACTGATGTCATATCCATAAAACTGATTGAATTTCACTGCTTCTGTTGAAACAAACATAATCACTAAAAATTGATTGTCGTGTGTGTAAGCTGTAATGTGTTGATAAAACATCCCAGGAGCTGCATCCGTTACATCATATGTTAACAGTTCATCGATGATTGCGTCATCATAATCATGAATGTTTAACATTAAAAAGTTAAATTGGTGCATTTCTCTTACTTCATCAATTTGTTTACTAATAAAGAAGCGTGTTGTCAGCATAATCCCAACAACAATAAAAGCGATAAAAATGACATTGAGTGATTGATGGATATTTTTATTATCACCCATGTGTTTGGCTTGAAAAAGAGAAAAGGTTGTTTTCGATTTAGAAAACAATTTCCCGTAACCTTTTAATAATAAAGTCGTCAAATTTAAACTCACATAAAGTGACAATCCAACAATCACGAGTGCATTGTATTGTGGCGTCAATGGTTTAAAACTTAAGAAGACGATTAAACCAAGAACAGATAGTCCCAATAAGGCCGTATGTATCGTTGTTAATACGTAACGACGGTCTTTAATTTTCGTAATCATTTCTTTTTGATAATATTTTCTCATTATAAAAAAGTTACTAAAAAGAATGATTCCAAACAAAATGATCACACTGTAAAAGACAATGGCTAAATCAATGAGTAAAAAAGCATTAAGCCCGTAAATAACTGCAGAAATATTGACAACGATTTGTGCTAAAATCCAGCCAATGACAAAACTAATACTTGCATAGACAACCCACTGATAAAAACAAACTTTGTATCCTAGTTTACGGTCATCGCCCAATGTTTCAAAAACACCAATTTCTTGATAAATGTCTTTTAAGACAATGGGAAATAAAGAGTTTAAGACAATGACAAGAGCTGCCAAAACAATAAAGCCAGCTAAAATAACCATGGAAATTTGCTCTGTAATACGTTGTTCAATTTGGTCTTTATCAACAGCATAACGAATCGCATAATTTTGATAGTTTGTATCGGTCTTAAGCGCTTGATAAAGCGCTTCGCTTTGGGTTGTTTTAAGATAGACAACGTTACCAAAATTGCTTAACTGTGAGAGTCCATATAAAGATTCTAAAAGACTTGTTTTATCAATAAAGAAGGAGGTTCCACTAAAAATTGCGTGTTCTTTCATAATTGATGAGACTTGATACGTTAATGTTTTTCCTAAAAGATCAATCGTAATCGAATCACCTACGACAACTCCTTTTTCTTTCGCAAACGCATTAGTAATAATCATTTCATTTCCTGAGATTGAAATCTCTCGGTCCATGAAAATTTCAAACTCGTGCGGAAGCGAAGAAAACAACTGTCCATAAAACATATCTCCATCATAAGATGTAAGCACTTGTAAGTTAAAAAAAGCAAGCGCATGTTCTATATTGTCATAATCACGTAAATGGCGTTTATTAATTAAACGAGCAGGAGAGTACTCATCGTATGAAATAATCAAATCGGCATATGGATATCTAGCTTCCGCTTCTTTAATGAAGACATCACGGAAAATGTTTCTCACGCCAAGCATCATCACGAATAACGCAAAAATAAGCGAGAGCGTCGTCAAAATGACTGCTGTTGTTCGCTTGTTTGCTTTAATATTCCGTTTCGCAATGAGCATTACAAATTTATTTTGTGTCAACAAATTCACCGTCTATCAATGTTTTCGTTTGTTTGCAATATGATAAATAATCTTCATTATGAGTTACTAAAATAATGGTCACTTGCTCTTCATCATTGAGTTTCTTTAACAGTTCCATAATTTCTTTCCCTTTTTGTTGGTCGAGATTACCCGTCGGTTCATCTGCGAATAATACCTTAGGTGAATTGACAAGCGCTCTTGCAATGGCGATCCGCTGTTGCATCCCACCAGATAATTCATTGGGAAAATAATCTTTATATTCTGTCATCCCAACCTTGTCTAATAAGTCCATAATTTTAGCCTCATCGACCTTTTTAGCAATAACACTTGCTAACATAATGTTTTCATAAGCTGTTAAATTGGGAATTAAATGGTAAAACTGAAAAATGAAACCGAAGGTCTCTTGTCTTAATTTTGCAATTTGTTTATCTGTATACTGATTAATTTTTTCTCCCAAAACAATTAAATCACCATCATCAATGGTCTCTAAAGAACTTAAACAATAAAGAAGGGTTGTTTTCCCTGAACCAGATGGGCCAATAATGCCTAAGAAATCACCTTCGTTTACCACAAGTGATAAAGCTTTTAAAATATGATTTCTTTCTTCACCTTGAGTATAATACTTATTTACTTTATCTGCAACAATTAATTTCACTCAATCACAGCCTTCTAGAAACAATTTATAACTTTATTATACATGAAAGCAAGAAAAAACCCGATATAAATCGGGTTTTCTTCCGTGTGATTATTTGATTTCAATTTTCGTCGTTGTTTCAACACGTTCTTTTTTAGGAGCCTTTACAGTTAAAATGCCTTCTTCAAGACGAGCATCGATTTGACTTTCATCTAATTCACCTAAATTCAAGGTTCTTCTCATCGAACGGTAACGCCGTTCTCTGTGGAGATAATTTTGATCCGTTTCTTCTTTTTCTTCTTGATGTTCGATTGCGATATCAAGTAAGCCATCATGATAATTTAAGGTGATGTTTTCTTTTTTAACGCCGGGAAGTTCAGCTTCAATAATGAAGGCGTTGCCTTCATCTTTCACATCGAGTTTGAAGGTTTCGCGTGTATAACGGCGCATTGGATAAAAATCATCTTGGAAGAAATCGTTAATCAAATCTCTAACCGTTTCTGGCTCTCTTCTGCGGACAGATCCTCTGCCCCATGGGGTCATAGCAAACATTTTCATTCCTCCTTCTGGCACTTAATAGTGTGGAGTGCCAATCCATCATTATTGTATCACCTAAAAGATACTTTGTCAACATTTTGACTTTTTCCGCTTAACATTTATAACAAAATGTTATATAATGTAATATAGCATGAAGAAGTCTTGCTAGAAGAAGGTGAAACAGTGAAGCAAATGCGATCAATTTTCTTTTTATGGTTGTTTTTCGTCTCAACCATTCTTTTATTTGAAGTCGCTTTTAAAATGCGGTTCTTACACGTAGACTTGGCTTCCTTTTTCACTATGGATGGTTTAAGAAGTTTTCTGTTCGATCTCTTCTATGCGTCGGTTGCAACCGTCTTCGCAATTATCTTTAAAGCGAAAGCAAATCGTTATTACTTTGTCTT
>JALNWO010000189.1 GCA_023230825.1 Acholeplasmataceae bacterium | reverse complement strand
TTTTTATAGATGATCCTCTGCGATAAGGCACGTCATTTACAAAATCCACTTTCAAAGAATGTTCTCCTTCGTAGATAAAGATACGCGCAAATCCATCATCAGCTACTGTGATATCGTATTTAAGACCTGCCTTTTCAAGTGCTTTGATTACTGAGTTCACCTGCTTTTTAAAGTCGGGTATCTCGTTTGCGAAAAAATCTAAATCGTCCGAATAGCGATGATGCAGATATACCCGGCTAAGTGCAGTTCCTCCTGTTAGGTAGAAATCGGTTGAAAGGCCGGATACTAGGGTAAGTATTTTGTCCTGAAGCGGGTACAGTATATTTTGATAGTAGTCGTCTGGCATGGATATAGTGTGAGCGTCTTTGAGCAGGAAATAGTTTTTGTATAGCAGAATCTGACAAAAGCATGCCTATATTTTCTTTACCTACCAAGTTGATCAGCTCGTACCATGAAAGAGTGTTTAATGCTTTGATCAGCAGGTGTTCTTGTTGGTGAAACAAGCTCACCGGATCGGACAACAGCTCTTGGATCGTATTCTTTCGTTGCGACTCGGGTAGGTCCCAAAGCATGGCTTGTAACTTGGTTTGTAGGTCTGTTTGCATAAATTTTTATTTTTTTTAACCGCAGAGGTTTATTTTACCGCAGTCCCGATAGCTATCGGGACGCAGAGGATTTTTTTACCGCGAAGGGCGCAGAGAACTCCATGATGACGGTAGATTATTGCCCGTTAGGGCATACATTTCAATAGAAAGCATTGAGCGGTAGCCCAACATTGCCCTTTAGGGCATACATATCAATAGAAAGCATTGAGCGGTAGCCCAATATTGCCCGTCAGGGCATACACCATGTTCAAAAAAGCATTTAGAATTTTTATTTTTTGGATTTTCTTGAATGTGTATCATCGCAATCAAATCCGTTGGAATATGTAAGCCCTACGGGCTATCAATTTCATCTTCAAAATCTTATATTCTACGGATATGAAAGCCCTATGGGCTATCCTATGAATTCACATCTTGCTGAAAGCAGTGCTATAGTCTGTCAAGGTATACATTTCAATAAATAGCATTGAGCGGTAGCCTAACATTGCCCGTTAGGGCATACACCTTACGATATGTTGAAAATAAATGATTGGTTTATTAAAGCTGGACATGTGTATCACCAATTTCGGAAATCGAGCTGGCGCTTGTAAAGTTTGGCTGCCTAGATAAAATCGTAACTTATCTGTTGAGATATTCTTTGGCCGTTAAAACTATGAGTCTGGAGCTTTTAAAATCTTTTTTATTCCTTGTGATAATCATATCCAAATCATTCTCAACTGCGCTATAATACTGAATGGCATCTTCAAAATCATTAAAATCTGATGATAATGCCAGATCAATAATTTTTTCGTCAAGTGGTAAAATCGTTACAAGCAGCTTAAGCTTGATCAAAATTTTCCGAACTACATCAGTATTCAACCCTTTTGTTAGTATATAATGAGTGTTTGCAAAAGTCAATGAGGAGATATACAGCTTTACTTTTTTTTCATCCGCCAGAGTAAACAGTTCTTGAGCTTCCTGATAAAAGTTGAAGCGCTTTGCAAGTAAGTCAACGATAATATTTGTGTCAACCAACAGCTTATCCATCAGGAATATTTTTCGGACAAGTAATCGTGATAGGTTTCCTTTTCATCCGATTCAAGCGAGATCACACCTGTCAAATTTTCTACTAATGGACTAATTCTTTTCGTTTGCTTGTCACTCGTATCGAAAAGAGAACTCAGATAGTTTTCAACTAATTTCGACAGACTAAGCTGATTTTGTTTTGCATAGGACTTAGCCTTCTCAATTATGGTTTTGTTTATATATAAGGTAAGCTTGCTATTCATAAGAATTTATGATTTACGTACAAAGATAAAAAAATCATACGTATAATGCAATATCATCTTTTGTATTTGTGTTAGGTACCGGTATGGATGTAAAGGTTTTTTTTATTTAACCGCAGAGGGATTTTTTATTTTTTTTAACCGCAGAGGTTTTTTATTAAACCGCAATCCCGATAGCCATCGGGACGCTGAGGATTTTTTTTACCGCGAAGGGCGCAGAGAACTCCATCATGACGGTAGATTATTGCCCGTTAGGGCATACATATCAATAGAAAGCATTGAGCGGTAGCCCACATTGCCCTTTAGGGCATACACCATGTTTAAAAAAGCATTTAGAATTTTTATTTTTTTGGATTTTCTTGAATGTGTATCATCGCAATCAAATCCGTTGGAATATGTAAGCCCTACGGGCTATCCTATGAATTCACATCTTGCTGAAAGCAGTGCTATTGCCCGTCAAGGTATACATTTCAATAAATAGCATTGAGCGGTAGCCCATCTTAATCACGGAGATTATATTAATCAATACTTTGCGTTCTCTGTGGTGAAACTCAGCGTTCTCTATTGCCCTCTATGACATACACGATTTTAAGCTTATCCTTTAAAAATCCGATTGTGCTTTTCTTGCATGATTGCTGATAAATGGGGCTTATGCTTCAATTTTGTCTCTACGTTCTTCAACAGATAAAATCATTTCCTCTGTTTGAGCTGTTTTTCGTTCATAATAGCTG
>JALNWO010000188.1 GCA_023230825.1 Acholeplasmataceae bacterium | reverse complement strand
GAATACTTCTAGCAATCATAAAGATGGAGCCACCAATTAAAAATAAGCCGGTAAATAACGCACCTAAAACTGAGAAACGACCATAGCCATCTTTATATTTTTCATCGGGTTCTTTTTTAGACATTCTTTGTAAAATCCACGCAATCCCAATTGAAAAGGCGTCACCTAAATCATGAACAGCATCTGACATAATCGCAATACTATTAAAAATAGCGCCAAAGACAAACTCACTAATCGAAAAAAGTAAATTTAATAGAAAAGCAATCCCAATATTTCTTGACGAATGATCATGAGCATGATGATGATGATGGTGATGATTTTCTTTTTTAGCCCTTTCTAAAGCGGCTGGTGGTTCAACTAAATGTCCTCCGTGGGCTTGGGCTAAAAGATGAATGACATCATAATCTTTTTTATCAGTAATACCAACTTTTAATGTGTGTGGATCAAAATCAATTGGCCCCAGATTTGTTTGTTTTGATAAAGCGGTTTGAAATTTCAAGGCACACTCGTGGCAATGAAATCCGTAAATTTGATATTGTTGTTTCATGCTTTCCTCCTAGTCTTCTTGTGCATGTAAGATGGCTTGTTTAACAATTTGATAAACATGATCATCGAGTTGTGAATACAAAATGTGTTGCCCTTCTCTTCTTGATTTCACGAGGCGAGCAGTTTTTAAATTTTTTAATTGATGGGAAACAGTTGATTGTTCCAATTCAAGTCGTTCAGCAATTTCGCCAACGGCTAATTCTTGTTCTTCAAGAAGTAATAAAATTGATAGTCGTGTTGGGTCTCCCAAAACTTTAAAAAACGATGTTGTTTTTTGAAGTAGTTCATTATGAGCCATAAGTTCACTCCTTTATATGAACACATGTTCATACATTCATATTATAAATGAAGAAAAACAACTTGTCAATCCTATTAAAGAAAAAAAGCCTCGATAGAGGCTCATTCCATTTGTTTTAAAAAGGCGTCGAAAACGTGTTTCGTAATAATCGCATCATCTTGGGCATCATGCACTTGCGTTTCTTCTTTTTGATAGTATGTTTGAAAAGCTTTAAACAACCCAAGATCATCTTTTAAATTATAGTAATCTTTATGAAGTTTTAATAAATCAATGAAATCCCAATCACGTGTTAACGGTTTCTTTTGATAAAGTTCATACGATTCATGAAGCGCTTGGATATCATTTTTACCCCAAACAACGAGTTTGGGTCGATATGTTTTAATCAATCTTTTTAAATCACCATAAAAATGTTCAAAATGAAAAGCTTCTTCATAAAACTTTAATTCATCTAATTTTAAAAAGCGCTTTGTTCGTTTTGATAATGTCGTCTCTGGTAGGGGCAAGATGTAATATCCTTTTTTCTCGACAAAGCCTTGTTGGGCTTCTGCAAGCACATAACCAACTTGGATAATTTCAGGACTAAATTTTTCGTATGTGTATCCCGGCATTGTCATTTCAAAGTCTAAAAAAAGAAAGTATTTATGTCGTCTTAGCACCGCTTCCATTTCATTTCTTAACGTAAATAAATCGTAATGAACGCGATATGGATTTAAAGAAACGATTCGATTAAAAAAGGCAACTTGATAAAAGATACGGTTTTTAATCCGTTTTCTCCGGCCCGTCGTTTCAAAATCAACGAGAATACCACGGTCTAAATAATTATAAAATGTTTTTGCAAGACGATTGGGTAAATGAAAACCTGTTTTCTTACCATTAACAATGACATAAAACACATTGTATTCAGAATCAATTTCATAAATTATCTTTGTCATGAATAGCCTCTTTCAATGATTGAATAACCGCTTCTGAAAGCCCTAATGCTTTAAAGTCTTCAGATGTTGCTTGGCGCATGGCTTCAATCGATTTAAATGCTTTTAAAATGGTTTCTTTTCTCTTAGGCCCAATTCCTTTCACTTGATCTAAAAAGGAAGTTTGGGCTGTTTGTTGACGAGTTTTACGGTGGAACGCCACTGCATAGCGGTGGATCTCATCAGATATTTTCCGTAACAATGCATATAGTTCACTGTTTTTTAATAAAGGAATTGTCTGCTCTTGATAAACTAATGCTTCAAGTTGGTGCTTACTATTTTTCTTCAATCCAGCTACGGGAACTTTTAAATGAAGTAAATCTAAAACTTCTTGAGCCGCAGATAATTGTCCTTTCCCACCATCTACTAAAATGAGGTCAGGCATTGGTTTATCTTCAGTTAGTAAGCGATAATAACGACGATAAATCACTTCTCGCATCGCTTGATAATCATCTTTATCGGTTGTTTTTAAATGGTACTTGCGATAATCCTTTTTCGCGAACTTTTGGTTTTTATAAACTATCATGGCTGATATCGGTGCCGTTCCAAACAATTGGGCATTATCGAAAACTTCGATTCGATCGACTGCTTGGCCAATCAATGCTTCAAGCTCATCTAATGCTTCTTGGGTTCTTTCTTGTTGGTGACGATAAAGCATGAAGTGATGTTTTAAATCATGATCGGCATTTTTCGTTGCAAGATCAACCAACTTCTTCTTATCACCACGTTGGGGAAAATGGGCTTTATTACCAAAAATAGGAATCACATCAGCTTCATTAAATCGTTGACTAAAAAGGACT
>JALNWO010000031.1 GCA_023230825.1 Acholeplasmataceae bacterium | reverse complement strand
CCAACATACACCTCTAAGGACGAAATAAGAAGCCGTCGTGGTTATCAACTTATCCACACCAAAACTGTTGTTGGCACAGTTGCGTTGTTATCAAATGGTTTACATAATATATATTATACGAACTATTTGATAAAATAAAAGAGTGGGTTTTGGACATTTAAGCACCCTATAGTAGAGTAAATGAATATATTAAAAGTTTGTTTTCATGGCTTCTTTTCATGTTTAATGGGGTCATAATATACGATTGACTATTATACGAAAAGGCGAGAGTGGTTTTTGGGCGTTTTTGTTAACTTCTCTCGTACATTCCCCTGTCTAAAGCCCTCAAAACGTGCAAATGATGTTTTATGGGTTTTTAATAGGATGAGGCGAATGATGTTAAATATACTACTCCTTCTTCTATTACCTATATATAGGTGTCTTTTTTCAACCTACTGTTTGGAGGTTTACGATAGGTTAATTGGTATGCTAACATGCAGCATTGAATCTTACTACTTTAATTCTTCCAAACCGAGTAGATGATTTTCTCGGAGTCAATTCTAATCAAATATTTTTTCCTTTATTAGATTATGCGTATCACATTTATTTTTACTTGTCATATTATTTCGTTACTGTCTTCTCTTGTTCTCTTGTAATGACTAATGGTTATTAAATATCTTTCTCCCACTTTTTTCATTCACGTTCTAAATTCTAACAATTCATCAAATAAATCTTTCATCACCCTTTATTCTTTTTCATAAAAATGTTTCATGAAACAATTTCTTTTTAATTTCACTATTTTTCTTGTTTAGTAAAAAAGGATCTATTTTTGATGAGAGTAAGTTTCTTTATATTACGCTTTCGTTACTTTCAATCCTCAATGGCTTTATTTTTTTCAATTGCATTTTCGCGATTGATATTTAACATTTTTATAATTAACGGATTTGTAGTCAAATGTTTACAATTACTAAACATAGTATTTTTATTAAAAGAAAAAGCGATATCTTCGCTTTTTAATTTGTTTATTGATTTATAACTATATTTATGTGCTATAGTCTCATTCCACCATTAACATTTATGGTTTGCCCCGTGATGTATGATGCTTCATCGGATGCCAAGAACAAAGCTACTTCTGCAATCTCTTGAGGTTGCCCTAAGCGTTTCAACATTGTCAAACCAGCAAACTGATCAAGTAAATCTTGCGGTACGGTCTTGAGGATATCTGTCATAATGTATCCTGGTGCTATCGCATTGACCCGGACATTTTGACCTTTACGAGCAAACTCCTTTGCCCATGTCATTGTTAAACCAATCACACCTGCTTTGGTTGCTGCATAGTTTGCTTGACCGATGTTACCAAAGACGCCTACTACTGAAGAAATATTAATAATTGAGCCGGTATTATTTTGAGTCATTTGTGGTCCTATCAATCTGGTTAAATTAAAGACACCTTTTAAATTCACATCGATTACTGCATCCCACATATCGTCTGTCATTTTATGTGTCATGGCATCACGTGTGATACCTGCGTTATTAACTAAAATATCGATCTGACCATATTGTTTAATAATATTATCATAAAACTTTTGAGCCGCTTCAACGTCAGTTACGTTTAAAAGATATCCATGAACATTTTCTTTTTCATAACTTAATGCTTCCATGTCGGCAGCAATCACAACTGCGCCTTCGCGGGCAAATGTTTCAGCTATTGCTTGTCCCAATCCTCTTGCTCCTCCAGTTACAACTGCAACTTTTCCTTTAAGTCTTCCCATGTCATTCTCCTTCTATTTTACTTTTTTTAAGATGATGGCAGTTCCCATGCCCCCACCAATACATAAACTTGCCAACCCATAAGTGGTCTCATTACGTTTTAATAATTCATGAATCAATGTGACGATGATTCTATTGCCGCTTGCTCCAACTGGATGGCCTAAAGCAATTGCACCACCATTAACATTTGTTTTTGCCAAAATAGCTTCGCTTGTTACATTAAAGACTTCCGTCAATTCTTTAATCACGCCAATTGATTGCGAAGCGAACGCTTCATTTAATTCTAATAAATCTAAATCGTTAAATGTAATATTAGCCATTTTAATTGCCTGTTGAATTGCAGGTGTTGGACCGAGCCCCATCACCGATGGGTCGACACCGCCTTGACCAATTCCTACAACTTCAAATAAAGGTTTTAAATTGTATTGTTGGACAGCATCTTCCGAAGCTAAAAGGAGAAAACTAGCACCGTCATTAATTCCTGAAGATGACCCTGCGGTAACTGAACCATCTTTTTTAAAAGCAGGTCTTAAGGTTGAAAGTTTATCCAGAGTCGTGGTTCGATTAATATATTCATCGCGATCAAAAACTATTTCTCCTTTTCGTGTTTGAATAATAATCGGAACGATTTCATCTTTGAATTTATTTAAGTCATCAGCTTCACGTGCTTTTTTCTGAGATGCCCAGGCAAACGCATCTTGCTCTTCACGTGTGATACCATATTTTTCAACGATATTTTCTGCAGTGATTCCCATATGATATCCTTCAAAGGCATCAGTCAAAGCATCATGGATCATATGGTCTACCATTGTTTGATTTCCCATTCGCACGCCGGAGCGAACACGCCCAGGTACTAAATAGGGTGCCTCAGTCATGGACTCAACGCCACCAGCAATAACAACATTGTGTAAACCTAAGGCGATATTAGCAAATCCATTCATGACAGTTTTCATCCCGCTCCCGCAAACCATGTTAACGCCATAAGCGGGTACACTTGTTGGGATGCCAGCTTTAATCGATACTTGACGGGCTAAACCTTGTCCCAAACCTGCCGGTAAAATATTACCGACGAGGACTTCATCAATGACGTGATAATCTATTTCATGTGGTTTAAGAAGTTCCTTTACAACTTGCGCCCCAAATTCTGCAGGATGAACATTGGCCAATGACCCCATAAAACTTCCGATAGGGCTTCTTTTGCCATCAACAACGTAAACTTTTTTCATTCTTATCTCCTTTTTCTCATGCTTTTAATATTTAATTTAATATCGTAAATGAATATGAAAAAACACATTCAAGCAGCAGTATTATTTTAACATACACCGGTATGTTAGTCAATCGAGTATTAAAGGATATAAAAGCCTTTACATAAGACATAGATGGCTTTAAATATAGCAATTACCAAACAATAAAAGTTATCTTTTAGTATAAAATAAACGTTTTTTCAATGAAACGAATAAAAAAACCCGCTCTGCAGGTTCTTTTTTGACTTATGTTTACTAAATATAAACATTCAAAATTAAATTTTAGTTGAAATCAATACGACAGTTGAGTTTATTTTCAATGTCTTCACCAAGCTCTAAGCGGTAAAAATCAATCACTTCCATTTGGTTTTCTAAAAGATATTTTTCAACCGTTTTTGTTTCATTTCCTAGCAATATTTGGCTCAACAATGCTAACGACCGTAAGTGATTATTGAAATTAGCTTCGTTCGCACCAATGTTAATTTTATAAAAACGAGCCTTTTCTGCTTCAATTATGATTGGATCAATGTCCTCGACTCGCATCCATTTTATGTCGTTTGCGACAATTTGTAAAGCCAATTTTCGCGCATCTTCTTCAGTTCCATTGTTTAGTATAACTAAAGATACATATTTTCCATTGGGGTGTTTGTAAAAGCCAAAGACATCTTCAGACTGTTTATAAATTCTCAAGTATCGGCGAAGACTCACATTTTCTTTAACAAGTCCTCCGACATAACGGATGTGCTCTTCAATACTCTTTTCCTGAATGTGAGTTGCAAGTGCTTCTTCTGTGCTTCTAATTTTAAGATTATGAATTGTTTCACCAATTATTTTAAGTAAATTTTGGTAGTGTTCATTTTTTGTTATAAAATCAGTTTCGGCGATAACTTCGAAAATAACTGCCTGATTATCTTTAACGACAATTTCGATTGCGCCTTTTGAAGCGACACGGATATTTTCGGTTTCTTTAGATAATTGACTTCTTAAAAAAGCAAGTGCCTTTTCTTCATCACCGTGGTGTTTTTCTAAAGCTTGTTTGACATCTAAAAAACCAGCACCTGTTTGTTCTCTTAATCGTTTAATTTTTTCAATAGCCATTTTAATACCCTCGCTTTCTCAAAGCTAATCATTAAAGAGAGAAAGTTGTTCCATTGACAATTTCTTATGTCCTTTAATGATCCGCTGCCATTTCGCACCCCGGCCTCTACCGATTGGGCGAATTTTGTTTTCATCTTTCAAACGTTTTAAGGTTCTGTCAATCGTTGCGTCACTCACATTTGGATGTCTTTTGCGAAGATCTTCTTTCGCAAAGACCTCTCCTAGCTTTAAAACGCTGTTTTCGATGTTATCTGACTTGTTTAGTTTCTTTTCGAACTCATACTCGTGTGCGAGTTGATCGACTTCCTCATACGCTTTAATTAAGAGATCGACAAGCAAACGGTCAAGCATATCCGTTTGGGCAAAACCATTTGACCAATAATAGTTCGCGGTAATTAATCCTGATTGCCACGCGTCTTTTATTTGTGAAAAATATTTAAAGAAACTCACATATTTAAACACGTTAAAATGTTTTAACAATAAGGCATACAAAATAATCATGCCTATTAAATCATTGTGGACCGTAAAAATTTCCATGTTCATAAAATCGACATAGAAATTAACAATCAATTGTGTTAATTCATGGGTATTTTGGTTGATCGACCGCGATAGCAATTTTAGAAGTTGATCTAACTGTTCATTTTTAGAGACGTTTCTTGCTCTAAAGACACCTTCATCTTGACGTTCATAAGTTTGATAAGTAATTGGTTCATACTCGCGTGATAACCCTTTGGCTAAATTACTGACCTCATTGACGAGTAGTTCAAAACTTTCAGGGTTTCTATGAAGCTGATTAAGTGCCGTTTTAATGTTGCTAAGTCCATGTTCGTCTTTGGTTCTTGGAGCCATGTTCTTTTTTGATAGAAGGCGGATTCTAGCATCTGTCATGTTTAAATTTAAATAGTTCGCAATTGCTACAATGTTAACAGCCATGGTTTTTCTTTCAAAAGCGTTTTGGTCACGACTAAATAAGTCGTCATAATAAAACGATTTTCCTTTTGATTCATATAATGACAGGAGTAACAACATCACTTCCTTGGAAATTTGGACGCGATCAATATTTGATAAAGCTTTCATATTCATCCTCACTCATCGTTAAAGGGACTTCCTCCAATAAACTCTCTAAGAAGAGAATTGTTCGGAACGATATCATCATCGATGTCAATAAAATATTTTAAGAATTTAATTAATTTGTTTGCTGTAATAAAATGTTTATCATTCGTTGGTATGGCTCGTAATTGTTTAATTGCATGTTTTTTCAAAACTGCAAGTTCATAAGTTAACTCAGAGTTAAAGACGTAGTCTGCATGTTTTTGGTGTGGGTAAATCCATTGGAATTCACCACGCCGGACACTGGGCCACATATCCATCGTGTCACCCGCTGAAGCATTGCGATATTTTTGGTCACGGACAAGACGACGTAACAATCTTAAATTGGTAATTGAAATTGGGTTGTGATCATCAATGTGAAGTTGTGTTTGCGGTGAAATATAAATGTTGTATTTTTGATGTTTTGGAATCGCAAACGTTAACTTATCGTTGAGTGCATGAATCCCTTCAATAATAATCGGTTGGTCTTCAGCAATTTCAACAGTTAAGCCCGCTTCTCTTTTACCAGTTAAAAAGTTAAATTTAGGTAAGGTGACAGTTTCACCACGAATGAGTTTTAACATGTCATTGTTAAATAGATCGACATCAAGCGCATCAATGTGCTCTAAATCTGGTGTCCCATCTTCATTTTTTGGTGCTTGATGACGGCCTAAATAATAGTCATCAATACTAATCATGAGTGGTCTAATGCCTCGCGTCATCAGTTCAATTCTTAAACGGTTTGAAAACGTTGTTTTTCCTGATGATGATGGACCTGCAATTCCAATGATACGAATGTTATCAATATTGTCTTCAATTAAAGTTCCCAACTCATTTAATTGGTGGTTATGTTTTGTTTCACACATATTAACAAAGTCAATACTTGATTTTCTTTGTTTGGCAAAGGTGTTCATTTTCGCAATCGTATTCCCAGAAATAATTCGCCCCCATTTAGCCGCATCCTTTAAGGCTAGGCCAAACATTTGCTCATCTTCAAAAGGAGGGATTTCTCCGCCCAACTCTGGTCGCGGATAACGAATTAAAAAGCCTGGATGATACAACATCAACTCATACGCCTTTAAATAGCCCGTAGACGGTAACATATAACCAAACATGTAGTTCATATAATCATTACATTCATACAGGTTCACGTAGTCCTCATCACGGTATTGAAGGACATCCACTTTATCCATCATATCGAGCCCTTCATAAATGAGATGGGCTTCACCAATTGAAATACGTCTTCTGTTAATCGGATAATCCGCTTGAATAATGCGGTCAACTTCATCATGGATTTGTTTTAATGTGGTTTCATTTAAGACACCATCAAACCGATCAAAGACAGCTAAGATGGAACGTGAGATGCTATAGTTATAGCGTAGTTTCGCATGGGGAAATAAGTTTTTCACTGCTTTTGCGATAACATAGCGTAAGGTCGCTTCATAGATTGAAATGGAATCAGAATGTGTATAGTCTAAAAAAGTGACTTCAGCATCTCCTGTGGGAAGATAACTTAACTCCCGTAATCTCATATCAACGGTTGCGGCTAAAACATTTTCGTATCCCAACTCCTCAGCGATTAAACGTAGTGGCTTTGGGCTTTCTGTTTCATAGACTTTACCAGCGATAGTTAATTTCATAAGGTACTCTCCTTTTACTCATCTTCATCGTCGAATAAATCAAACCGACTGAGACGAATCTTTTTTTGGTCTTTGGTCATAATTTCTTCTTCCTTCAAGCTGACCGTTTCTTGAGGAATGGGTTCTTTTTTCGGGGTGGGTTTAATGAAGACTTCTTCACTAATAGCTGGTTCAACTTTGAAAAAGTAACCTTTACCATCGGCATCTTCATCGATGATTTTTTTCCCAAATTTATTTCCAGAATATTTTAAATCAGCTACATGCATCTTAAACGACTGTTTTGTTGAGACAACATGGACAGCCGTATCTTCTTTTTGTTGAGCATGGGTTAAAGGTTCAGCGTAAACCACTTCATGTGGGTTTGTTACTTGTCTAGGGACAGCCAAGATACCTCGTCTAGCTCGACTGTAAAGAGGTAATTCAAGAACTGTATCTTTAATCATATGTCCTCTTTGAGTGAGCATGACGAAATCGTCACGATCACTTAAATAAAGGGCTCGAGCTAAGGCATCATCTTCACCGATGTTCATGCCCTTAACACCACCTGCTTGGAGTCCATAGAGTGGTAGTTCTTGAGTTAAGAAACGTAAGACATAACCATTTTTAGAAACCCCGATGATGTTGTCTTGTTCGCCTAAATGAACGGAGACCATTTCATCATCATCCTGAAGCCGCATGCAACGCATCGGTTTATAAAAACGGGTCACTTCAAATTCAGTGAGTTTGGTTTGTTTCATTTGTCCTGATTTTGAAGCCAATAAAATAATCTCATGCGTTTTAAAACTCTTAATGTCTATGACATCAATAATCCGTTCACCACGTTCAATCGGAGTAATATTATTGATATAGACACCTAAATCTTTCCACCGCTGTTCATCGATACGATAAACAGGTAAATAAATGTAGTTACCTAAATTAGTAAAGATAAGGAGGGTGTCAATGGTGTTTACTTCTTTTTCAAAGAGTAAAGCATCATCATCTTTTAAGCCTGCTTCAGCTGTTGCTTGATAGCTTCTTAAAGATGCCCGTTTAACGTACCCTTCTTTCGTAATACCGATAATAACTTTTTCTTCGGTAACCAAATCTTTTTCATCAATTCTGATTGTTTCAATATCATCTTCAATTAGTGTTCTTCGTTCATCACCAAGAAGTTCAACCGTTTCTGTTAATTCACGCTTAATAACGCGTTTTAACGCGTTTTCAGATGATAAAACATGTTGATACTCTTTAATTTTAATATTGAGTTGCTCGTCCTCTTTTTCTAGAGCTAAAATATCAGTATTTGATAAACGATAAAGTTGTAAGGTAACAATGGCTTCGGCTTGTATTTCTGAGAAGTCATATTTAGCAATTAAGTTTTCTTTCGCATTTTGTTTATTTTGTGAGTTTCTAATCGTCTGAATGACACCTTCAATAACAGATACCATTTTGATTAAGCCTTGAACGATATGTTGTCTTTTTAAGGCTCGTTCTAATTCGTAGTTGGAACGGTTGGTAATCACGTCTTTTTGATGATCAATATACGCTTTTAAAATCGGAAGGACACCTGATAAAACTGGCCGATGGTTCATAATTGAAACCATGTTATAGTTATAGGCAACTTGTAAGTCTGTTGCTTTATACAAGACGTTGATCATTAAACGTGCATCGGCCCCCTTTTTCAAATCAATCGCAATTCGTAATCCTTCTTGGTCCGACTCATCGCGGACTTCTAACATATCATCAATGTTTTTTTCGAGTCTTAAAGTATCGATGGCACGGACTAAATCAGCCTTATTAACTTCATAAGGGATTTCTGTCACAACCAGCCTATCTTGTGTTTTTGACATTTCTTCAATTTCAATTTTTGCTCGAATAATCACTCGTCCGGCGCCTGTTTCTAAAGCTTGACGAATGCCCTCATTTCCTTGAACGATACCGCCTGTAGGAAAATCAGGACCTTTAATGTATTCTAGAACATCATCGATGGTCATTTTTTCATTATCTAAAAACGCTAGTGTCGCTTGAACAACTTCTTTTAAATTATGGGGTGGGATTCTCGTTGCGTAACCGGCAGAAATCCCCATTGCCCCATTGACTAGTAAATTGGGGAAGCGTGCTGGTAAAACCGTGGGCTCTAATTCTTCATCATCAAAGTTTGGTACGAAAGGAACCGTCCGTTTTTCCATGTCACTTAAAAGTGCTTCAGCAGCTTTAGAAAGTCTCGCCTCTGTGTAACGCATCGCAGCAGCACTGTCGCCATCAATCGATCCGTTATTGCCATGCATATCGATTAAAATCTCTCGCATTTTAAAATCTTGCGAGAGTCTAACCATGGCTTCATAAATACTAGAGTCACCATGAGGATGGTATTTACCCATTACCTCACCTGTTATCCGAGCAGATTTCTTATAGGGGCGATTGTGAAACATACCCAATTGATGCATGGCATATAAGATCCGTCTTTGAACAGGCTTAAGGCCATCTCTTACATCTGGAAGAGCTCGGTCTTGGATAATGTATTTGGAATATTTAGCAAAGCGATCACTAAAAATATCTTCTACTGTCGCTTCAATGATGTTTTCTACATAGTCATCTATCTTTTTTAAAATCGACATTATTTAACTCCCAGTTCCAGATCAAAATCGTCGCTAATTTCAAAATCAACGTTTTCTTCGATCCATTGTCGGCGGGGCGCCACTTGGTCACCCATTAAAATTGAAACACGCTTATCTGATGTACTTAAATCATCAATTTTCACTTGGATTAATGCGCGTTTTTCCGGATTCATCGTTGTATCCCAAAGTTGGTCAGCATTCATTTCGCCTAAACCCTTATAGCGTTGAATGGTAACATTGTGTTCATTTTCAATCATTTGTCGCATTTCTTCATCAGACCATGCGTAATGTGACACGTCTTGTCTACCTTTTTTAAGTGATACTTTATATAAAGGTGGTTGTGCTAAATAAAGTCTTCCATTTTCAATTAAAGGACGCATATAGCGGAAGAAAAAAGTCAAAAGGAGGACTTGAATGTGAGCCCCATCTGTATCCGCATCCGTCATAATAATTACTTTTTCATAGTTACATTTTTTAATATCAAAATCAGGTCCAAAATCGGCACCTATCGTATGAATAATAGTCACAATCTCTTCATTTTTTAAAATTTGGTCGATGGTTGCTTTTTCGGTATTAATGACTTTACCACGAAGAGGCAAAATGGCTTGATAACGACGGTTACGTCCTTGTTTAGCAGATCCACCGGCACTATCACCTTCGACTAAGAAGAGCTCATTTTTACTTTTATCCTTTGATTGAGCAGGAGATAACTTTCCTGATAAAGAAACATCGCGACGGGCTTTTGTTCTTCCGTTACGAGCATCTTCACGCGCTTTTCTAGCTGCCTCACGGGCTTTTTGAGCGTTGACTGCACGTTTAATAATTTCGGCAGCCGTTGCCCGGTCTTCCTCTAAGTAAGTCGTCATGTTTTCATAAACCACTTGGTCTGTTGCGTTTCTTGCCTCAGGTGTTCCGAGTTTACCTTTAGTTTGTCCTTCAAACTCTAGGACTTCTTCGGGAATTCTTAAGGAAACAATCGCAGTAAGTCCTTCACGGATGTCAGAACCTTCTAAATTGGGTTCTTTTTCTTTAACAATATTATACTTTCGCGCATAATCGTTGACCGCTCTAGTTAAGGCTGATTTGAACCCAATTTCATGGGTTCCCCCATCTTTTGTTCTAACGTTATTCACAAACGATAAAATATTTTCTGTATATCCATGAGTAAATTGAAAAGCGATATCGACTTCAATTTTTTTATTTTTAACTTTTTCTAAATTGTATGCTTTTTCAAAGACATGCGTTTCATTGATGGCTTTTTTGTCAGTATTTAAAAAGGCAACATACGCTTTAATCCCATCATGATAAACGAAACTCGTTTTTTGATTGGTTCTTTGATCAATTAGATTAACCTTAAGTCCTTTAATTAAAAAAGCCTGTTCGCGTAAGCGATCACGAATGAGGTCATAAGAAAAAAGTGTTGTTGAGAAAATTTTCGGATCTGGTTTAAAGGTAACGGTGGTTCCTGTTTTACGAGTTTCACCAATTTGTTCTAGCGATGATATATTTTTTCCACCATCAGTAAAACGTTGTTGCCAGATGGCTCGATCACGATAAATTGTCACTTCTAAATATTGCGATAAAGCATTTACAACAGCTGAACCAACGCCATGGAGTCCTCCTGAAACTTTGTAACCACTTTCGTCAGAAAATTTACCGCCTGAGTGTAAAATAGTAAAAATGATTTCTGTTGTTGGACGTCCCGAACTATGAGTTCGGTAAGGCATGCCGCGTCCATTATCAGAAACTTCGATACTGTTATCAGTTTTAATTGTACAAGTTATTTCATTTCCATAACCAGATAAGACTTCGTCAATTGAATTATCAACGATTTCCCAGACAAGCTGGTGTAGTCCTTTTTGGTCGGTGGAGCCGATATACATCCCGGGTCGTTTCCGAACTGCTTCGAGTCCCTCAAGGATTTGAATCGACTTTTCATCGTATTGTTTATTCGCTTTGCTCACATTCTCACCAACTTTGTAATCTGACACTATTATACCAAATAAGATAGTCAATCTCAATATTTGAATATGTTTTATTCATAAAAAGTGTTCTTTAATATTATAAAAGAAAAAGTTAAAAAACGGTGGAAAATACCTTAACAATCGTCTTTTAGTGTTTAAAATCTATCTTTTTCAGTTTTTATAACACTGTGAAAGGCAATTTTTACCATTTCTAAACCTTTTTTATAATAATTTGCTTAATTTGGCAAATTAAACCGCTTTTATTCTTATCATATCATCATAACTTTTTTTATGTTATAATTGAAAATAATGAGGTGGCTTATGACGGTCTATTACATCTTTCTTCTCATGATTTTGTCCTATTTGCTTGGGAGCATTCCCAGCGGATTACTCATTGGAAAAATCTTTAAAAAAATCGATATACGGGAACATGGTTCAAAAAATACAGGAGCGACAAACGCAATTCGTGTTTTAGGATTTAGATATGGTGTCTTCGCTTTTATTTTTGATGTTTTAAAAGGTGCCATCGTAATCGCTATCGTTGCACTCTTAAAAGATGAATCACTTTATTTAATTGGAACTCAACAAATTAACATTGCAAGCCTCTACGGAATGGTTGCTGTCTTGGGTCATGTCTTTCCCGTTTACATTCACTTTCGTGGTGGTAAGGCTGTGGCGACATCCGCAGGGATGATTTTAGCAATTGAACCTTACGTCATTTTAGGAGCTTTTGTTTTATTTCTTGTTATATTTTATACAACACGCTACGTTTCACTCAGCTCAATGATTGCTGCCGCAAGTATTCTTCTTTACTTCTTTATCCGTGTTTTCTTTGAGCATCCTTCTTATAATCTTGCAACAAGGATCATCGATTTCTTTGTCATCGTTATCTTAGCCTCTATTATTTTTATTAGACATAAGAGTAATTACCAGCGATTAAAGGCAGGAACTGAAAACCGATTTTAAAGTGGCTCGCCACTTTTTTTATAGCAAAAAAAAATAGACATCATGTCTATTTATATTGGTTCATTGAATTCATAATTTGGCGCACTTGTTTTTCTGATGGGGTGCGTCCCATTTGTCGCATCATTTCCCGAATCATTTTTTCGTTCATTGGTGGATTTTTTTCTAAGTAACGTTTAAACCATGAACGGGCTGCAAAAAAGCCAATGATGCCCCCAACAAGTAATACACCGATTAATAAGACTATAAATAACCAAATTTGAATATCCATCATCTTGTTCATCTCCTATCTACGTTTCTATTCTACTTTAAAAAGACAATAAATACAAGCAATAAAAACGAAGAAATT
>JALNWO010000030.1 GCA_023230825.1 Acholeplasmataceae bacterium | reverse complement strand
TTCCTCTTTTCATTTCGCATTTATTGTTATTATAGTACATAAGTTGATGTTTGTTTCTTAAATAGCACATTTTAAAATGTGTATTTGAAAGGACAATTTACATTCTAATCAAAAAAAAGCATCGCGTCAAGGTTTATCGCATGGTTTACATATTTTTCCAAGATACGAAAAGACATAAAAAAAGAAAAAAGCTGAGAAAAATCTCAGCTTTATGTGATTGATAAACTTAATCGTATAAGTAATCATCATCGTCATCGTTTTCAAGTGTTGCGTTGGAACGGTCGTAATCAAAGAACTTATCTTTGAGAATCCCTGTACCAGCAGGAATGAGACCACCAATAATGACGTTTTCTTTTAGACCATGGAGTTCATCGGTTTTACCACGAATGGCTGCGTCTGTTAAAATGCGGGTTGTTTCTTGGAATGACGCAGCAGATAAGAAGGAATCACTTCTTAAGGATGCTCTTGTAATACCGAGTAAGATGGGACGACCCACCGCAAGGCGTTTACCTTCCTCAAAAGCTTTTTTGTTTTCCCGTTTGAATTCAGAAACAGACACTTCAGTTCCTGGCAATAAATTGGTGTCGCCTTCTGTGACAACGGTAATTCTTCTTAACATTTGGCGGATAATAATCTCGATATGTTTATCAGAAATTTCAACCCCTTGGGCCCGATAAACTTTTTGGACTTCTTGTAAAATATACGTTTGAGCAGCTTCAGTTGATTTAATTCTTAAGAGTTCTTTTGGATGAATGGATCCGAGTGAGAGTCGTTGTCCAGCTTTAACGACTGCATTTTTACGAACCAATGACTCAACGTTTGGATCTAAGGTGTATTTGTACTCTTTATCTTGTGCATCCGTAATCGTAATGATTGTTGAGCCACCACGTTGTCTTTCAACTGACCTTACTTTTCCATCGACTTCCGTTAAGGTTGCTTTCCCTTTGGGGTTTCTCGCTTCAAATAATTCTTGAATCCGCGGTAAACCTTGGGTAATATCAGATGATGAAGCAACTCCACCGGTGTGGAAGGTACGCATGGTTAACTGTGTACCAGGTTCACCAATCGATTGAGCAGCAACAACACCAACAGCTTCACCAACTTCAACACGAGTATTGGTTGCGAGGTTACGGCCGTAACATTTCGCACAAACACCATTTTCAGAATTACACGTTAAGTTCGAACGAATCTCGACTTCAGTGAGTCCAAGTTCAATCATCTTCGCAGCGATTTCTTCGGTGATTAATTCGTTTCTACGAACGAGCACTTCTTTTTTCACTTTTGGATTTTCCACATCTTTTGATGCATAGCGGCCAATGATGCGGTCATAAAGGGGAACGATTTCTTTTCCATCTTCAATAACAGCACTCATGACAACGCCTTTTTCTGTTTGACAATCTTCATCGACAACAATCACATCTTGAGAAACGTCAACGAGACGACGGGTTAAATAACCTGATTCAGCGGTTTTTAAAGCGGTATCGGTTGAACCCTTTCTCGCACCGTGTGTTGAAATAAAGAATTCAGAAACGGTAAGACCTTCTCTAAATGAGGCTTGAACCGGTACTTCAATGGTTTCCCCTTTAGGGTTATTCATCAGTCCGCGCATACCTGCTAATTGCGAGAAGTTTGAGGCGTTACCACGCGCTCCAGAATCACTCATCATATAGATGTTATTATCGTCTTCGAACTCACTCATCAGTCCATCTTGGATTTCATCACGGGCATCTTGCCATTCTTTAATGACGAGCTCACGGCGTTCAGAATCGGTTAACATACCGTCTTCATGCCATTCAGTAATTTGATCAATTTTTGCATTGGCTTCATCAATCCGTTCTTGTTTTTTCGAGTAGACGTTAATATCCGCAAACGAAACTGTAATTCCAGCAACGGTTGAATATTTGAAACCAAGGTCTTTTAATCTGTCTAACATTTTTGAAGTTTCAGAAATGTGTAACTCTTTAAAAACTTGAGCAATAATTTGTGATAAGAATTTCTTTTTAAAGGGTGAAGGTACAGATGTAGTTTTGATAAATTCTTGAGGATTTGTTCCCCGCTTCATAAAGTAAATATCAGGTGTTTTATTTTCTAAGTTGTCTATGGTTGGTTCGTTTAAATAGGGGAATGTTGTGGGTAAGATTTGGTTGAAAATTAATTTCCCGATTGTTGTGAGTAAATATTGGTTTAGTTGTTCTTCAGTAAACTTTTGGTTAATCGATTTAGGATCAATGAAGATCGCCGTATGAAGACCAATCTCACCGTGTTGATAAGCCAAGTTGGCTTCATCAAAATTAAAGAAGAAATGTCCTTCGTTACGATGTTTTTCTTGATGTTCTTCTTGTTTAATTTCTGCACGGTAGCCACTAAATTGTTTAGCTAAACGTTCTTCAATGGTTAAATAATAGTTTCCTAAAACCATGTCTTGTGATGGTGTAACAACTGGTTTTCCGTCTTTCGGGTTCAAAATGTTGTTAGACGCAAGCATGAGTAATCTTGCTTCTGCTTGAGCTTCATTGGAAAGAGGAACGTGAACAGCCATTTGGTCACCGTCAAAGTCAGCGTTAAACGCGACTGTGACAAGCGGATGTAAGCGAATCGCTTTTCCATCGATTAACTTTGGTTCAAACGCTTGAATTCCTAAACGGTGTAAGGTTGGGGCACGGTTTAATAAAACTGGATGCTCTTTAACAACCTTCTCTAAAGCGCGCCAAACATCGTCATCCATCTTTTCGTATTTAGAGTTGGCATTTTTCTTAGAAATTTGGTCATCGCCTTGCATTTTTTGGAGTTCACGTAAAACGAATGGTTTGAATAAAGTAATTGCCATTTCGCGAGGAATTCCACATTGATACATTTCTAAGTCAGGTCCAACAACGATGACGGAACGACCAGAGTAGTCAACCCGTTTACCGAGTAAGTTTTGACGGAAACGACCTTGTTTACCACGTAACATATCAGATAAAGATTTTAAGTGACGGTTACGTTCAACAGCAGCTTTTTTGCCCCGTTTGGCATTATCAAATAAAGCGTCAGCAGCTTCTTGTAACATCCGTTTTTCGTTTTTGGTAATTAATCTTGGTGCGAGTTGTTCTTTTTGTTTTTTCAAACGGTTATTCCGGTTTAAAATTCTTCGGTATAAGTCGTTTAAGTCGGTTGTCGCGAAGCGACCCCCATCTAAGGCAACCATGGGTCTTAAATCAGGTGGGATAACCGGAATCACGTCCATGACCATCCACTCTGGTTTATTGTCAGAGTTATTAAATGCTTCAACAACTTCAAGACGTTTAATAATCCGTTCACGTTTTTGTTTAGAAGCGGATTTTAACTTCCGACGTAATGACCGAACTTCTTTGTCTAAGTCTAGATCTTGTAGTAATTTCTTAACAGCTTCTGCGCCCGTTAGGGCAGTAAAGCGACGGCTACCATATTTTTCTAATAAAATCGAATATTCTTGTTCGGTTAAGATTTGTTTTTTCATCAGTGGTGCAGCCCCTGGATCGGTGACGATATATGAGGCATGATAAACCACTTCTTCTAACGATTTGGCTTTAATACCTAATAAAATTGCTAAGCGTGAAGGGGAATTTTTTAAGTACCATGTATGAACGACAGGAGCTTCTAATTCAATATGACCCATCCGTTCTCTTCTGACTTTCGCCTCGGTAATTTCAATCCCACATTTTTGACAAATCTGGCCTTTATTACCGCTTTGTTTTTTCCCACATGCGCATTGATAGTCTCTAGTTGGTCCAAAAATACGCTCGCAGAACAAACCACCTTCTTCAGGTTTTGAAGTCCGGTAGTTAATTGTTTCGTGGGTTTTTACTTCACCATAAGACCATTGTCTAATCTCATCTGGAGAAGCCATCCGAATTTTCAAATGGGAGAACGTTCTTGAACCATACCCTTTTCTAATTGGTGTCACTTCACGTCCGATACGTTCTGATAAATCGACTTTATCGATTTCATCAAACATGTCATCAGAACTAATAAAGACGTCTTCAGTCTTTTTCTCAAGAATAGGTTTGGGTACTTGATCTTTAAGAGGATCCACGCCATAAAATTCTAAAACGCCGTTAATTTCTTGACGTAAAATTAGATCATCTAAAAAGAGTTGGTTTAAGTCTTGGCGGTTAAACTCTAAAAATTGAATTAAATCATGAACGCCTGCTTTTTTCAGTAATTCAACTGTTTCTTCACTTAAGTTTAAGTTTTCAATGTCTCTTGGTAAGCTGTAACGTCTTAAAATCGATTTGACTTCTTCGAAACTTTCCGCAAGTAACATTTGAAGCTCTTTTAAGTTAAAGGTGTTGAAATCATCTAAATGGTCAATCCCTGCAAGTTTTAAGGCGTTGAGCGCATCTTCAGAAAGTTTTAACGATTCAACGTGTAAATTTAATTTTTCTCTTGCCATTAGCGATACCCTCCTTTAGTAAAGGCCGTACGGGTATGGTCGACCAATGATTTGGTCGCCTCATTTTCACCAGTATTGGCATCAATTAATTCCACATATAATCCCAAGGCTTGGAGCTCTCTTGTTAAAACCCTAAAGGATTCGGGAACAGAGGCTTGTGGAATCGGTCTATCATGAGTAATGGAGCTAAAGACACGGTTTCTTCCAATCATATCATCGGATTTAATCGTTAACATTTCTTGCAAGGTATGGGCAGCACCATAAGCATAGAGAGCCCAAACTTCCATTTCTCCAAATCGTTGACCACCGTTTTGCGCTTTTCCGCCCATTGGTTGTTGGGTTACTAATGTGTAAGGTCCAACAGAACGAGCGTGGAGTTTATCATCGACCATGTGTGAAAGTTTAATCATATACATGACTCCAACAGAAACACGGTTGTCGAAAGGTTCACCGGTTCTTCCGTCGTATAAGACGGTTTTACCATCTTCACCAAAACGCGCTAACATTTTTTGGTCTAATTCATAATTTAATTTTTCTAATTCATCCATTTCATCAAGCGGTTTTTTCGGAGCGACCATCGCTTCGGTTTTATCACGAGATTCTTTCATAATGATTTGTAAGTCTTCATTATCCAAACCATCGAAAACAGGAGTCGCAATTTTAATACCTAAGTTTTTCGCTGCGATGCCTAAATGGATTTCTAAAATTTGCCCGATGTTCATCCGTGAAGGAACACCAAGTGGGTTTAACATAATATCAATGGGCGTACCATCTGCCATGTAGGGCATATCTTCTTTCGGTAAGATTCGGGAAATAACCCCTTTATTACCGTGGCGTCCAGCCATTTTGTCGCCCTCGGAGATCTTCCGTTTTTTCGCGACATAAACGATAATTCTTTCGTTCACGCCACTTGGAAGCGTATCACCTTGTTTTTTATTAAAATATTTAATCGATTGAACGATACCACCACCACCATGAGGAACACGGAGAGATGAATCGCGATATTCACGTGATTTTTCACCAAGGACAGCGTGGATTAGTTTTTCTGATGGTGAAGGTTCAAAAACGCCTTTAGGAGTAATTTTACCGACTAAAATATCGCCTTCTCTTACTTCACTACCGGGAACAACGACGCCATACTCATCTAAGTTTTTTAAAGCTTCTGGGCCAGCGTTAGGAACTTCTTTCGTAATTTCCTCACGGCCACTACCCGTCTTTAATTCGCGTGTTTCAATAATGTATTCATCGATGTGGATTGATGTATACACGTCTTCTTGAACGAGGTCTTCAGATAAAATAATCGCGTCTTCATAGTTGTATCCTTCCCAAGTCATAAAGGCAACGGTGACGTTTCGGCCTAAAGCGAGTTCGCCATCTTTAACCGATGGACCATCGGCAATGACATCGCCTAAATTGACGTATTCTTGTTCTTTAACAATGGGACGTTGTAAAATATTCGTATCTTGGTTGGATCGGAAGAAAGTTGTTAAAGGATATGTTCTTTCTTGACCTAAACCATAATCGTTTAATGCTTTCGCAATTTCAAAAGTAAAGTTTTTCTTCGGATCGTAAATGACTTTTTCACCGATAGAAACAATTTCATCGGGACGAGGTGTGATGGTGATTTTTGTCCCATCAGCATACGTGACAAAGCCTTCAACATCAGCAGTAATAATCGCACCTGAATCTTTTGCGGCACGATATTCAACACCGGTACCAACGATTGGAGCCTCTGGGCTTAAAAGCGGTACAGCTTGACGTTGCATGTTCGCACCCATGAGGGCACGTGAGGCATCATCATGTTCCAAGAAAGGAATGGTTGCGGTCGCAACCGAAACAATTTGTTTGGGACTAACGTCCATATAAGTCACTTCTGACTTATCAAACATGGATGTTTCACCTTTATGACGACCGATGACCTTCTCATCGATAATCACTCCGTTTTCATCAAGAGCGGTTGCTGCTGAAGCGATGATTTCATCGTCTTCTTCATCGGCAGTTAAATATTTGATTTCTTGAGTCGGTATGGGTTGCCCACTTGAGTGATCCACTTTTAAATAGGGGGTTTGAATAAAACCATATTGATCCACTTTTCCGTATGAGGAAAGTGAAGAAATTAAACCAATTGATGGACCTTCAGGTGTTTCAATTGGACAAATCCGACCGTAGTGAGAGTTGTGAACGTCACGGACTTCAACACCCGCACGATCACGTGCTAAACCACCCGTTCCAAGCGCGGAAACACGTCTTTTTTGCGTGAGTTCTGCGAGGGGGTTAATTTGATCCATAAATTGTGAAAGTTGAGAACTTCCAAAGAATGTTTTAATCGCACCTGCAAGTGGTGTCATATTAATAATGTTGGATGGTGAGGCGTCTTGAAAAGTCGTAGTTGACATTTTATCTTTAATGTTTTTCTCTGCACGAGCTAAACCAATCCGGAATTGATTTTTCAAGAGTTCACCAATTAAACGCAGACGACGATTACCTAAATGGTCGATGTCATCGGTTTCACCAATGCCATCGTATAAGTTTAGATAATAACTCATAGACGCAATAATATCAGATAAAGTCACATGTTCACGATTTTCTCTTTGATCGGAACCAATGACTTTAACCGGATAAATTTTATCAAGTTCTTTATCTTTGACAGTGATTTCAATGGTCTCAACGATGACACCACTGCGCTCACTTTCTTTTTGATAAATGTCTTTTGAACTTAAGAAATACTTAATAACTTTCTCATCAAGTGATTGACGGTTGCGAATAAGAAGGGAAATAACTTCTGGAGTAATGAGTTCGTTTTTCGCAACAAGCACTTCGCCCGTTCTTAAGTTAATAATGTTTTCTTTTGTGTATAAGCCATCGCCACCGTCAGGTAAGCGAACAGCTAAAATTTCATCAGGGGTCTCATTTTGTAAGGAGTCGTCTTTGGTAATGACTTCTTTTCTTAAGACATGACGATTTTGTTCGAGCAATTTAATAATATCTCGCGTAATTTTAGTTTCTTTAGGAACGAGAATTTCGCCCGTTTCTGGATCAACGATATCGGTTGCCGTATATTGTCCTTCGATTCGTCTAAGGACGTCTAACTTTTTGTTAAACTTGTAACGACCGACAGCCGCTAAGTCATAGCGACGACGCTCAAAAAGACGCATCCGAACAAATTCACGTGCTGCGTCGGCCGGGACTTTCTCTCCCTGTCTTAATTTTGAATATAAGTCGATAATCGCTTCATCACTGTTTTTCGTTTCATCTTTATCGAAGGTTGAATCGATATAGGATGATTTTCCAAAGACTTCATAAATGTCTTTCTTCTTTGAAAAACCTAAAGCTCTCATCATGGTAGTTAGTGGTATTTTTTTCGACCGGTCAAGTTTCGCATACATGATGTTCTTTGAACCGAGTTCAAATTCTAACCATGCACCCCTTGTTGGTATTACTTGAGCCATGTATTTGACTTGATTGAGTTTCTTGTCAATTTCGCCTGTAAAATAAGCACCAGCTGAACGAATAATTTGTGAAACAACAACACGCTCAGCACCGTTAATAACAAATGTTCCTGATGGGGTCATAAAAGGGATTTCACACATCAAGACAACGTTTTCACGGACTTCACCAGTTACGGCATTTTCCAATTTTACCCGGGCTGATAATTGTTTGGCGTAGGTGACATCACGAATCTTTGATTCTTGAGCACTGTATTTAGGATCACTGAGAAAATGTTCTTCAAAATAAAGTTTTAAATCTCCATTGTGTCCTTCAATCGGCGAGATATCCTCTAACAACTCTTTAATGCCTTCATCGATGAACCATTTAAATGATTTGGTTTGAATTTCGATGAGGTCGGGTAAATCAACGTCATAACGCATTTTTGAATAGTTTCTGCGAACTGATTTTTTTCCGTATGTAACGTTACTGTATCCCATGTTTCACACTCCTGTCTGATTTGTTAAACATGTATTCTTGAGACTTAAAGCACAAAAAATACACATGTATGCATTTAAATATATTATCATACTAAAAGTAAATAGTCAATGTAAGTATTAATCTTTTTTCGCTAAAATAATCCAATAGCCTTTGGCTCGGTCGATAACATCGACGATTGGATATAGCGATTTGAGTTTTTCTAGTGTTGAAGGAGCGCCTTGTTTCTTTTGAATCACACAATAAAAGTGACCACCTGAGTTCAGGTTTTCATACGCTTCTTCATACAGACGAAAAACAGTTTGCTTCCCAGCCCTAATGGGGGGGTTGGTGACAATGAGATCCGCTTTTTCATCGATGGCTTTAAAGAGATCACTGACGACGGCTTTTGCGTTTGTAATGTTATTTAATAAAAGATTCTCTTTTGCTAACGCAACAGCTCGCGGGTTAACATCTGCCATGATGACATTGGTTTGGGGATTCGTATAAGCCAGATAAATGCCAATCGGGCCATATCCGGTTCCCATATCAATCAATGTTTTTGCGTCACCAACTGTGATGTTTTTTAATAACGTTGATGTGCCAAAGTCGAGTCTATCTTTACTAAAAACCCCTGTATCTGTATGAAACGTTAAAACAACGCCATCAAGCGAAAAGGAAATGCGTTTTGGTCGATGTTTTAAATTTTTATCATCAAGAAAATAGTGGCTCATATAGACCCTCCATAACAGCGAAAAAACCCGAGATGATTATCCCAGGTTGCTTTTCAATTGTTTCAAACGTTACTTAAGTTCAACAGTTGCGCCTGCTTCTTCTAACTTCGCTTTAAGAGCTTCTGCGTCTTCTTTTCTAACGGCTTCTTTAATGACGCCATCAGCAGTTTCAGTTAAAGTTTTCGCATCAGCTAAACCTAAACCGGTAATTTCACGAACGACTTTAATAACAGCGATTTTGTTCGTTCCAAAGTTTTTAAGAATAACATCAAATTCATTCTTTTCTTCGACTTCAGCGGCTTCTGCTGGTGCAGCAGCTGCAACTGCAGTTGGGTCAATTCCGAATTCTTCTTTTAAACCATCCACTAAATCTTTGATTTCTAATAAAGTCATTTCTTTTAACGCTTCAATAAAAGCTGCTTTAGTTAATTTTGCCATGTTATATTCCTCCTAATTTTTTACGCTTCTTCGCTGATCATATTAAGACCAACGGCTAATTCTCTAACAGGTGTTAGTAATCCAACTGCTAACATTGTCAATAAGGTTTCTCTTGATGGCAATGTTGCTAATGATTTTAATACATCTAAATCTGCATATTTACCTTCTACAATCCCTGCAGATAGAGCAACTACTTTATGCTCTTTTGCAAAATCATAAATAATTTTTGCAGGGGCTACAGCATCCTCATAGCTAATTGCTAAAGCTTTTGCGCCGATAAAGGCTTCCGCAAAATCTTCTTGTCCAGCAGCAATTGACGCTCTTCTTGAGATGTTGTTTTTGTAAACGGTGACTTCGCAGTTTGCTTCTCTAAGTTGTGTTCTTAGTTTAGTAAATTGAGCTACGGTTAATCCGGGATATTCAAAGGCAACAACAGTCGTCGCTTTTTTGAATTTTTCTGCTAAGTTGCTAACAGCTTCTTTTTTACGCTCAATAATTGGTCGTTCCATGCAATGCCTCCTTTTTAAAATAAAACTCTCTTTTGCCACAAGACAAAAGAGAGAAAGAATTTATTTTCTTCACCTCGGTAGGAAATTAAGTCTGGGACACCTACTGTCTATGGCAACAATTTAATTTTTTTATTTAACACTATCTAAAGCAATTTTAACACCAGGTGACATACTGGATGAAATGGTGACATTTCGAATGTATGTTCCTTTGACGGTTGAGGGTTTGACACGAACCATTGTGTCGTAAAATGCTTTAAAGTTTTCAGCAAGTTTTGAAGAATCAAAGGAAATTTTCCCGATTGGCGCATGAATATTACCAACTTTATCCACGCGGTATTCGATTTTACCATTTTTAATTTCTTCTACTGCTTTTTTAACATCCATTGTGACGGTTCCTGTTTTAGGGTTGGGCATTAAGCCTTTGGGTCCTAAAACACGTCCTAGTTTTCCAAGTTGACCCATCATATCTGGTGTGGCAACGATGACATCAAATTCGAACCATCCTCCAGACATTTTTTCGATTAAGTCTGCATCGCCGACGTAATCAGCGCCAGCTTCTTGAGCTTCTTTCGCTTTTTCGCCTTGAGCAATGACGACAACTCGAGATACTTTACCAGTGCCATGGGGTAAGACAACTGCGCCTCTTAAGTTCTGTTCCGCTTTTCTTGGGTTCAAGTTTAAACGGAAAGCTGCTTCAACAGTCGCATCAAACTTAGCAAACGAGGTTTTTTTGACGAGTTCAAATGCATCTTCAAGGGGATACTTCTGAGTTTTGTCGATGAGTTTAACTGCGTCTAAGTACTTTTTTCCTCTTTTCATATTTAGCCTCCTAAAATGTGGTCTAGCGGGATATCCTCCCACAATTTAGACAGTTGGTTATCTAAATTATTAATCTTTGACTTCAATACCCATATTTTTTGCGGTACCTTCAACAATTTTCATTGCTGCTTCAATCGTAAACGCATTTAAATCAGGCATCTTTCTTTCTGCAATTTCTTTAATTTGAGCTTTCGTAACAGATCCAACTTTTTCCTTATTAGGAATACCAGATCCAAGACTGACGTTAGCAGCTTTTTTCAATAAATCACTTGCAGGTGGGGTTTTCGTTACAAATGAGAATGTCCGATCATCATAAACTGAGATGACAACAGGAACGATGAAACCCATTGAGTCTTTTGTTGCTTCATTAAATTGTGAACAAAACGCAGGAATGTTAACTTGAGCTTGACCGAGTGCTGGACCAACAGGTGGAGCTGGGTTAGCTTTTCCGGCAGGAATTTGTAATTTAACGACTTTTACAACTTTTTTTGCCATGCGACACAACCTCCTTCTTTACATAAGTATGTGGTATGAATTGTCTTCTTCCACTATGGTGTGTAGACACACGCGATAGTATTTTAACATTATGATATAGAAATGTCAATAAAAATCAGTTACTTTATTTGTCTTTTGAGAGGGAAAGAAAAAAGTCCACGTTCACGTGAACTTTATTTGTTTTAGTAGTTTATTTTTCAATAATGTCGTGGGCGTTTAATTCGGTTGGTGTTGCACGACCAAAGAAGTCTAGATCAACAACAATTTTTTCTTGATCATTATCCACTAAACGGACAATCCCAGTGAGACCACTATAAGTGCCTCCGACAACTTCAACGTTTTTACCTAGTAAATGATCGTAGGTTGGTTTTGAAATAATGCCAACTTTAAGTAGAATTTGGTTAATTTCTTCAGGTGCTAAAGGAACCGGCTTCGTGCCCCCACCAGATGATCCTAAAAATCCAGTGACTCGAGGGGTATTACGCACGACAAACCATGATTCGTCTGTCACTTCCATTTCTACGAAAACATAACCAGGGAAAAGTTGCTTAATCTTTTCTTTTTCTTTACCGTCTGCCTTTTTTTCAATGACGGTTTCTTCAGGGACGACGATGCGGAAAATGTAATCGCTCATACCCATACTTTCAACACGTCTTTCAAGGTCAGTTTTGACTGAGTTTTCATATCCTGAGTAGGTTTGGATGATATACCATCTCACCTTTTGACTCATAAAATGCCACCCAGTAAGTTAATAATAAGTAGGTTGAATAAAAAGATAAACCCAGTTAAGAAAAATAAGAAAATTAAGACGCGAACGGAATGATCTAAAAATTTAGACCATTTTGCCCATGTAATTTTTTTAAGTTCGGGTAATGCAGGAAGGAAAAAGGGATAAATGACTAAAATAAGACCGAACACAGAAATCGTAAATAAGACCCAAGCGAAAATGACGCCATTATTTCCTTCACCTAAGATAGGGAAGCTGGGGCTAATTTGTAAAAGAGGGTTACCACTGATAATCATCAGTGCCAACGCAGCTGAAAGGGTTGCGAGAATTCCTAAAATTAAGTTTTCCCACTTATACTCAGTTGTAACAATCTCCCATAATTTACTTTTCTTTTCTACATCTTTTTGTTTAATAGCCATGGTTAGGGCCTCCTATTTGCTTTCTCTATGCAGCGTGTGCTTATTACATTTTGGACAAAACTTGTTTATTTCTAAACGTTCTTTTTGTGTTTGCTTATTTTTTGTCGTTGTATAGTTTCTGCTTAAACATTGTGTGCATATGAGGATAATCTTCTCACGCATTAAAAAACCACTCCTTGTGGTCATTTATTAGCAAGTGTATTTTAACACTTATAAATGACAGTGTCAATAATTTAATTCATTATAACATACTTTTGTATTTTTC
>JALNWO010000029.1 GCA_023230825.1 Acholeplasmataceae bacterium | reverse complement strand
GGGAAAAAATTGTGATGCTGGTAATGTTGAAGCCTTTAGAGCAATGACTGAACTGTACGAAGCAGGGAAAATTCGTGCCATTGGTGTTTCCAATTTTTCACCTTCAGATATTGAAAATATCATCACCCACTTAAATTTTGTTCCTCATGTGAATCAAATTAAATTTCATGTTGGCCATCCCCAAAAGGAAACGGTCACATATTGTAAAGAAAAAGGTATTTTAGTAGAAGCCTATTCGCCTCTAGGAACAGGGAAAGCTTTAGATCATCCACTCATTTTGGCATTAGCAAAAGAATATAAAAAAACACCTGCTCAATTGTTAATCCGATATTGTTTAGAAAAAGATACATTACCATTACCAAAAACAGTGAGTGAAGCAAGAATCATTGAAAATAGTCAAGTTGATTTTCAGATTAAACCAGAAGATGTAGTCAAACTTGATGAAACAGAAAGAAATTATTAAGAAAAGGCGTTAGCCTTTTTTTGATACATTTTATAGTATAAATACAAAAACACCCTGCCGCAGGGTGTTTTCTTTGTATCACTTGTTTTGACATGCTTGACAATAGCCGTATACCGTCATGTCATGATATTTAATATCGAAGTGGTGTTTATCGGCTAAATCTTTTTCCATATCATCAAGATGACAGGCAATTTCAATCATTTTTTGACAGCCTAGGCAAATCATATAATGATGGTGTTTCTCTTCGTTTAAGTAATAATAAGTTGTTTGTTGCATAAAACTTTTCGCAACCATTTTTTCTTTAAAAAATAAATCTAAAGTTCGATAAACAGTTGATAAGTTAAGTGCATCATGGGGGAGTTGTTCGTAAATCATTTCAGCACTTAACGGTCTTTTCGCAAGTTTTAAAAGATTTAATATTTGTTTTCTTTGAGAAGTCATTCGCATATTGGATGTTTGATTGTAAGAACAATCTCTCCTTTCTTATTTATTTTAACATAAATTTATGATGCTTTTATATGAAACAATCTTTTGATCGCTAACATGAAAAGAAGTAAAACAGCATATAAAACAACAATGGTGGACCCAACAGGTATTTCTAAAGGATGAGCAACAAAAATACCGGTAATAACTACAACTAGACTTATAATTACCCCTAAAATAACTGTCATTCTAAAACTCTTGGTCCATTGACTGGCTAAAATAGATGGAAAAACAATGAAAGCAGAAATAAGTAAAGTGCCGATGGTTCTGACCCCAATAACAATAAAAACGGCTGATAACAATGAAAGTAGATAACCCAATGTCTTTCCTTTGATTTTGGCAAACTTCGCATATTCATCATCATACGTCATTAAAAATAAAGGGCGGTAAAAACGTAGGATAAAAATTAAAATAAGTCCACTTGTTATTAACGATAAAATTAAATCTAAACGAGTTGCAGTAAAGATATTACCGACTAACATACTTTCCGCAGAAAGATGAAAACCAGAACTCTTTTTAATAACAATCAGACCAATCGCGAAAGAAACACTCGCAACCAAGCCAATCGCGGCATCACTATTCATTTTATCAGACGTTGCTAAGTACTTAATAAGTAGTGAAGCAAGAATGACAAAAGGAATTGCAATAATCAAGGGTTGGTTAGCAAACAACAAACCAATAACTAAACCCGCAAAACTGACATGAGCTAAGCCATCCGCAATCATTGCCTGCTGATTTAAGACTAAAAAAGGGCTAATTAAAGCTGCTGATAAAGCGAGGGAAAGGCCAATGAAAAGGGCATGAATAATAAAATCGTATTGGAGTAAACTAAACATGGTGATGTCCTCCTTTTTCATAATGTTGATAATCAAGGTTGCTTCCCCAAAACTTAATCGTTTGATCAACAACCATCACTAAACTATCGGAATGAATCATATCTGTTAAATCATGGGTGACATGAATAATGGTTGTTTGCTTCTTCGTTTGTAAATCGTGGAGTAACTGATAAAATTTTTCTCGAAAAGAGGGGTCTAAGGCAGATGTGGGTTCATCTAAAACTAAGACATCTGGTTCTGAGATTAATGCTCTAATTAAATAAACCCGTTGTTGTTGGCCGCCTGATAAATGGTTCATACTATGATTAAATAAATGGGGGATTTCCATTTTTTCTAACCATGATTGGATTAAATCACAATCTTTCTTTTTAGGAATTAGTGACTGCTTTTTAAAACCACTATAAATCACTTCTTGAACAGTCATCGGTAGTTTGTTTTTTAAATTAAGTTTTTGCGGTAAATAACCCATATGAAAAGTTCCTAATTGAATATGTCCAGTAGTGGGTTTTAAAAGGCCAATTAAACTGCGGATAAGAGTTGTTTTTCCGCTGCCATTGGGGCCAATAATATGAAGGAAATCACCATGCTTAATCTGAAAATTAATATCTTTTAATACATGAAAGTTCCCGAAATAGATGTTAACATTATCGTATTTAATCATTGTCTCTGACTCCTAATCCTTGTTTAAGTTGGTCAATATTTCGTGCAAATAAATCAGCGTAAGTTATCTTTTGATTCCAATCGCTTTGACTGACATTGTGATAAGTATGAAGTTCTAATAATGATAACTGATAGTTTTGTGTTCTTAAATGATTTTGAATGGCTTTTGCAGCTTTTGGTTCAATCAGAGCCTCACTAAATAAAAAGGTTGTTTGAGCTTCTCGTATAGCGTTAGAAAAAGAGATTATTTCCTGACTTGTTAAATCATCATCCGGTTTAAATTCAGGAAATAAGGATACGAAAGTCAGGTCGTATCGTAAGCCAAAAAGACCAAAAGCGTTATGACCAGCAAAATAAAGTGTTGATTGTGATAAAGAAGATGTTATAAAATCATTATGTAAGTCAAGAACTTGTTGTTTGTAAAGGTTTGCGTTTCGTTGGTAGTGATCTGCATGTTCAGGATCTATCAAAAGAAGATGGTCTAAAACATAATCAATCATTTGAGTGAAAATAATTGGATCCACCCAATAATGGAGTTCATCGTGTTCATCCACTATTTCTAAATCAAGTTCATAACTTTGCGACATATTGACTACAACCGTCTGATCACCGCCAATTGTTTTCTCATCTTGAATCCATGTGTCAAGCTCTAGACTAGTAAAGAGAAATAGTTTCGCATTTTTAATTTTAACAATATCTTTACTCGTTGCTTCAAAAGAATGAACATCCGCCCCTAAAGGAATGAGTAGTTCAACAGTTAAATAGTCATCTGCTAGCTGACGGACGATATCGTAGTGTACAAACATCGTTGTGACTACATCAGGATGTTCGCTTTTTGTATCGCAAGCAGTGAAAAAAATCCCAAAGAAAATGAAAGTAACTAGTAAAATAAGTCTTTTCATAAAAAACTCCTTTTGCAAATCGTTTGCAACTAAATTATAACACAGTTAGATGTAATTGCAAATCGTTCGCAATTAAATGTTGATCAATGTTTTTTAAAGAAAAGAAACAAATAAAAAAAACGAAAAAAAGATCGTAATAAATTGTAATTCATTTTAAAAAATGTTATAATAAAAGCCTAAATGTGAGTGGGATGATGATTTCCACTCATTTTATTGAGGTATAAAAATGAACTTTAAAAAACTCGAAGAAAAACTCAATCCCATCTTAGCTAAACATGGTCTTACAATTTATAGCATTCGAACAAAAAAGGAGTTTGGTGAAAAAATTGTTGAAATTCTTCTTGACACAGAAACGATGAATATTAATGATTTAGAAGCCATTCATTTAGAATTTGTTGCACAACTTGACGACGATGATATCGATCCTGATTATTATTTGGAACTGTCATCATTGGGTGCTGAACGGCCTTTGAAGACAGCTGAAGAAGTAGAAAAAGCCATTGATAAATATATTTATTTAGAGGCCGACATCTACCGAGGAGTGGGATTCTTAAGAGCCTTTAATGAAGGCGTGATTGAATTAGAAATTAACCAAAAAGGACGGATCCGGAAAATTCAAATTCCGTACGCAACTGTTAAAAATATGCGAACTTCCGTAAAAGTATAAAGGGTGATAATATGATTAGTAAAGCATTTTTTGATAATATCGATGCAGTAGCAGAAGAAAAACAATTGACAAGAGAACAAGTATTTGAAGCTTTTACTGAAGGATTAATTGCTGGATGCAGACGAGCACACGATGTTCGTTCTTGTCGTGTGGAATTTCGCGAAGAAAGAAACGAAATATTAGTTTATAAACAATACTTAGTTGTTGACGAACCAGATTTAGAGGCGGATAAAACATATTCGCAAATGGAATTACATGATGCTAAAAAAATTAATTCGCGGATTAAAGTCGGAGATATTCTCGAAGAAAAAATTGATCCAAAAGATTTTAGTCATTATGCGGTTCGTGACTTTAAGTCCCGTTTAAATGAAAATTTAGTGAAAAGCCAAAAAGAAAACTTGTATCATCATTTTAAAGCATTGGAGCATGAGATGATTACTGCCCGTGTTATTGATGTTCAAGATGATCATTATCGTTTAGACATTGGTAGAGATTTAACGACATTGTTGCCCAAAAAAGAAGCATTACCAAAAGACGTCTTTCACACTGGAGACCATGTTCGTGTCTATGTTTCTGATGTGGAAATGAAAACAAAATGGCCAAAAGTCTTTGTTAGTCGTTCACATCCAAGTTTAATTATTCGTTTAATGGAAAACTTTATTCCTGAAATTAAAGATGGCATTATCGAAATTATGGGTATTTCTCGTGATCCGGGTGATCGGGCAAAAATTGGTGTGAAATCAAATGATCCTAAAGTCGACCCCATTGGCGCAAGCGTCGGTGAAGGTGGTAGTCGGATTAAAGAAATTGTCAAATCTTTAAGTGATGAAAAAATTGACCTTTTCCGTTGGAGTGACAACGAAAAGGAATTGATTGCCAATGCGTTGCAGCCAGCTGAAGTGGTTGCGGTAACGCATGTCAATCCCAAAGAAAAAAGTGCCCTTGCAATTGTACCAGATGATCAACTCTCATTAGCAATTGGCAAATTAGGTCAAAACGTAAAACTAGCAGTACAAGCCTGTGGCTGGAGCATCGACATCAAGTCAGAAACGATGGCTCAAGGAGAAGGCATATTGTATTAATTTAAAGGCGGTGTTTTCATGAAAAAAGTTAAAAAAATACCACTAAGAACATGTGTTGTGACAAAAGAAGTGTACCCTAAAAAGGAACTTATTCGTGTTGTAGCTACGAAAGAAGGTCAAGTCACTGTTGATTTGACAGGTAAAGCAAACGGACGAGGCGCCTATTTAAAACTAAGTGAAGCGGTTGTTTTAAAGGCGAAAAAATCAAAAGCGCTCGACCGTAAACTTGAAGTCGAAGTTCCTGAACATATTTATGAGGAGTTATTAAAACTAGCGAATGGATAAATTAATTGGCCTTGCGCTTCGTGCTAGAAAAATAACTTTAGGGACCGAACTCACAATTCAAAAATTGCGAAAAAATGAAATTCATTTAATTGTTTTAGCTCATGATGCATCTTTAAATACGAAAAAGAAAGTGCTTGATAAAGCAAGTACTTATCATACGCGTGTGATTGAACCCTTAAGTGGTCGTGAATTATCACAAGCATTAGGAAAAAACGATATCAAAGTGATTGGCATTACTGACCCAGGATTTAGCCGCTTATTGCTTGATGAGAAAAGGAAGTGATTTTAATGATGCGAAACCCGAAAAATAAAACGAGTTTTAAAAAGAAAAAACCAAATCAAAGAAACCAAGGACCCAACCCAAATAAAAAACCAAAAGTTCAAGAGAACAAGGTATTTATCTATCGTCCTGACATGACGGTCGCAGATGCTGCGAAGGGGTTTGGGATTACCAATGCAGCGATGATTAAAAAACTGATGAATCAAGGATTAATGTCAACAGTGACTCAAGAAATAGACCGTGACACAATTGAGATTATTGCTTTAGATGACGGTTTTACAGTAGAAGATGAAGTGATTACCGATGTCACCCGTTATGATGAAATGGAAATTGTTGATGATCCGAAAGACCTCATTAAACGTCCGCCAATTGTGACTGTTATGGGTCACGTTGACCACGGGAAAACAACCCTTTTAGACACCATTCGTAAATCGCGTGTTGTTGAAGGTGAAGCCGGTGGAATTACCCAACATATTGGTGCTTATCAAATCGAACGTAACGGTGAGAAAATTACTTTTATCGATACTCCTGGTCACGCAGCGTTTACAGAAATGAGAGCTCGTGGTGCGAAAGTAACCGACTTGGTTATTTTAGTTGTTGCAGCTGATGACGGCGTGATGCCGCAAACATTAGAAGCACTTGATCATGCAAAAGCTGCTCAAGTTCCGATCATCGTTGCTGTAAATAAAGTCGATCGACCTACAGCAAACCCAGACCGTGTGATGACAGAACTATCTGAACGTGGTTTAGTCCCTGAAGCATGGGGTGGGGATACGCCATTTGTTCAAGTATCAGCCTTAAAAAATCAAAACATTGATGAATTACTTGATGTCATTCAACTTTTAAGTGAACTCAATGAATTTAAAGCGAACCCAAAACGTTTAGCCAAAGGAACTGTTATTGAAGCAAGCCTAGACAAAGGTCGTGGGCCGATTGCTACATTAATTGTTGAAACAGGAACCCTTAAAGTTGGTAACTTTATTGTTATTGGTAACACATACGGTAAAATTCGGACGATGAATGATGACTTAGGTCAACGATACGATGAGGCGCTTCCTTCACAACCCATTGAAGTCACGGGTTTAAATGAAGTGCCTGAAGCAGGCGATATTTTTATGGCTTTTGATGATGAAAAAGTAACGAGAAACATTGCTGATAGTCGTCAATCAAGAGCTCGTGATCAAGAATTAAAACAAATGAAAAAACGTTCATTGGATTCATTACTAGGCGAACTCGAACAAGAAGAAAGAGAACTGAACTTAATTATTAAAGGTGACGTTCAAGGATCAATTGAAGCCTTAAAGGGACTTTTAGAGAAAATTGATATTGAAGGATTCCGGGTTAACGTTGTCCGGTCTTCAGTTGGAGCCATCACCGAAAATGATGTTGTCTTAGCATCAGCATCTGACGCCATTATTATCGGCTTTAATGTGAGACCAACGGCCGCAGTTAAGCGTGATGCTGATAACCAAGGCGTTGAGATTCGTTTATACAGTGTTATCTACCGTGTTCAAGAAGACATTGAAGCAGCCCTAAAGGGGATGTTAGAACCTGAATACGAAGAAGTTGTTACAGGACAAGCTGAAGTTAGAGAACTCTTTAAGGTCTCTAGAATTGGAACCATTGCTGGTTGTATGGTCACCGATGGTGTCGTTAAACGTGATGCTTTGGTTAGAATTCTTCGTGATGGCATCGTCATTTACGAAGGTAAACTCGCGTCATTAAAACGTTTTAAAGATGATGTTAGAGAAGTCCGTCAAGGATATGAATGTGGTTTATCGATTGAAAACTACAACGATTTAAAAATCGGCGACATCGTCGAAGCATCACAACTTAGAGAAATTGAGGTGTAAGAAATGTCAATTACTGCAGAACGTTTAGCAAGTTTAATCCAAAGAGAATTGGTTAACATCGTCAATCAAGAAGTGAAAGATAAAAGCTTTGGTTATATTAATTTAACCGAAGTTAAAGTGACAAAAGATCTCTCTTTTGCAACGATTTATTACACCATCTTAAATGACGATGAAGACGTCCTTACGCGTGCACATAAAGCCATCGAAGATGCAAAAGCACTTATCCGGATGGAACTTGCGAAAAAAATTAAAAAAACCCGTCGGATTCCTGAGCTAATTTTTAAGTATGATGAAGCGTTGGCTTATGGAAACCATATCGATAAAATCTTGAAAACAATAAAGTAACTTCGGTTACTTTTTTTCAAAGGAAAGATAAAATTGATTGCTCAAATCATCGTTGACATTAAGCACCAAGCTGTCGACCAAATATATGATTATCTCATCCCAGACGCATTACTAGATGATGTTCAAAAAGGCATTCGAGTCATGGTTCCTTTTGGCAACCAAACCCGAATGGGTTTTGTTGTGGGATTGGTTGATGAAAGTGAGACAGCAAGTCGAGAAATCATTGAAATATTAGATTCAAAACCAATTATTAGCGATGAGCTAAGTACGATCATTGATTATTTGTATGAATCGACAAGATCGCTTTACAGTTCGATTTTTGAAACTGTTATCCCAAGTGAATTACTTATGAATTATGGCAAAGTGATTCATTCAGAACAAGTTGATCACTTGCCAGAAGAGTGGCAAGAAAAATTTAGTAAAAAAGGGATATGGCGTTTAAAAAAAGAAGATTATCATTTGTTACCACGACTAAAAAGACTGCAAGAACAAAAACTTTTGACAATTGAAAATGTGACCAAACAACAAACGGCTCCAAAGTATGAAACAGTATACTTTTATCAAGATGATACTGAATATCCGAGGTTACATTATTACCCACAACTTGGAGAGTTAACTGTGAATGAATCATACACAGTGGCGATGCTAAAAGCCTTTGGTTTTTCAGCGAGCAATGTGACGACTTTAACAAAAAATGGTGTTTTTAAACGCGACCAAAGAAGGGTTGCTCGCACTGTTGAACATGTCTTTTCTAATGAAGATAAACGCGTTATTTTAACACCCGAGCAACAACAAGTTTCTAATACTCTAAAAGCGAATTTACATACGAATAAAACTTTTTTACTTCATGGAATTACTGGATCAGGTAAAACAGAAATTTACTTAGATGTAATTGAAAAAGTTATCGCTTCAAAAAAACAAGCCTTAGTCTTAGTTCCAGAAATTACATTAATTGCCCCCATGGTTCAACGGATTCAAGCCCGTTTTAATCGTGTTGGTCTTTATCATAGTATGTTATCAAAAGGTGAAAGGCACGATCAATACCACCAAATTTTAAATCAAGACGTTGATGTTGTTGTCGCGACAAGAAGTGGCGTTTTCCTCCCTTTAGAAACTTTAGGTGTGATTATTATTGATGAAGAACACGATCAAGCATACCAACAAACAGAAGGGGTTATATATCACGCCCGAGATATTGCCTTGAACCGATCTCAATATCACCATATTCCGCTTGTTTTAGGAAGTGCAACACCATCTGTTGTCAGTATGTATCAAGCTGAAAAAAAGGCATATCACTTATTAACACTAACAAAACGTCCCTTTGAAATAAAAGAACCAAACGTCCATTTTGTTGATATGAAAATAGAGCTTCAAGCAAAAAACACATCCATTTTTTCACGTGCTTTAAAACAAGCAATTATAGACCGCTTAAATAAAAAAGAACAAACGCTGATTTTATTTAACCGTAAAGGGTTTGCGCCTTTTGTCCTATGTAGACAATGTGGTCATGTACCACGGTGTCCAGATTGTGAAGTTTCATTGACATATTATCAAGACAAAGAGCAGCTTAAATGTCATTATTGTGGCTATGAAAAACCGTATGTGCCTACTTGTGAAATGTGTCATCAGCCTACATTAAAACCCATTGGTGTAGGGATTGAATATGTCGAACAACAACTACAAAAAACATTTCCCCATGCTCGGGTTCTAAGAATGGACACAACCGTAACACGAACTAAAGGGGCCCATGAAAAGCTATGGTATCAGTTTTTAAATGAAGAAGCCGATATTTTATTAGGTACACAAATGATTGCGAAAGGCTTAGATTTTCCCAAGGTTACATTGGCTGCCGTTTTAATGGCCGATTTATCATTAAAAGTCCCGGCATATAATGCCAGCGAACAAACATACATGCTTTTAACCCAAATGGCTGGCCGATCAGGACGTCATCAGATGGGCGAAGTTTTCATCCAAGGATATCAGTTGGATCATTATGCGATTCAAAGTGTGGAGAAACCATACGCATCTTTTTATCGAGAAGCACTTTTCGATCGTCAAATTGGTCAATATGAACCTTTTATGAAAGTTGCGCAGTTTTTATTTGAAGGTGAAGCATACTTAAAAACATACCAAAAAGCATTTACTTTTAAAAAACAACTATCTTTATTAAAGGACGTCGTTGTTTTAGGACCGACATCACCATTTATTAAAAAATCTAAATGGGGGTATCGTTTTGTCATTACGATAAAATATCAAACGCTTGATTTAAATGTGATTGATAAAATGTTGGAAACAATGAAAGAAGATAAGTATTACGTCAAGTTTTATCCAATTTTAGATGTGCTATAGGAGGTCATGATGAAAATTGTTTTTATGGGAACACCTTATTTTGCTGTTCCAATTTTAAAAATATTAATTGAAGAACACGATGTTGTTTTAGTTGTGACTCAACCCGACCAAAAAGTAGGCCGGAAGCAAACAATCGAGAAGTCTCCCGTTAAAGAATTGGCAGAAACCAATCATCTTCCTCTTTTTCAACCGGAAAAAATTAAAACTGACTATCAAAAAATAATGGATTTAAAACCAGATATCATTGTCACAGCTGCTTATGGACAAATGTTACCAAAAGCCTTGTTAGAGGCAACAACCGCAATCAATGTTCATGGCTCTTTATTACCAAAATATCGTGGGGGTGCTCCGATTCAATATGCTTTGTTTAATGGTGATCAAACCACAGGTGTAACCATTATGCATATGGCTCTAAAAATGGATGCAGGTGATATTATTTTACAAAAAGAACTTTCAATCTTACCCAATGAAAATGTTGCAACCCTAACAAATCGTTTAAGTCTTTTAGGACGCGATGCTCTAAGAGAAGCTCTATTATTAATCGAAAAGAAAAAAGCGCCACGAATCCCACAAGATGAAACAAATGTAACATATGCACCGATTATAAAACCAAGTGATGAATTACTATCTTTTGCACAATCAACGACAATGATTTTAAATCGCCTACGCGGACTAACCCCAGAACCAGGGGCTTATGCTGTGATTAAAGAGCATCAATTAAAAATCTATAATGCAAAAAAAAGTGATATAATAAATGATAACAAGCAACGGCCTGGCACTGTTTTACAAATAAAAAAACGACTGCTCGTCCAAACGCTTGATGGTGTTGTTGAATTATTAGAAGTTCAATGGCCTGGAAAACGCAAAATGACTGCTCAAGATTTCTTAAATGGGCAAAAAGTCATTGCCGTCGGCGATGTTTTCGAAAGTGAGGAAATAAAATGAAAAAAGGGAAGAAAAAATTACTTTTTACCCGCCAAGAAATGTTTGATTTAAATAAGAAGATTCTTCTTAAACGTGGCGTCACACTAGAAGCGATTGCAGAAATTTCTTATGAACAACAATCTAAATATTCCAACGGCGTCACCCGAGAATTGTGTTTAGAATCTGTTGAAAAGATTTTATCTTTTCGTGATGTTTTTCACAATGTTCAGTTAGCTTGTGAGATTGATCGTTTGGCTGAAGAAGGTCTATTTGAAGGCCCAATTCAAGATATTATTTACGAAGATTTAGGTTTATTTGGTGTCGATGAAACATTGGGTTTAGATGTCTCTAGTTTATACGGTACAATTGGTCAAACCAATTTTGGTGATATCGATGTTAATAAACGCGGGATTGTCAAGCGCCTCAATGATGCCGGTAAAGAAGATGGTATTTGCCATACTTTTTTAGATGACATCGTCGGTGCGATTGCGGCTGCGGCATCTACTCGAGTTGCCCAAGTATTAAACGAAGATTTAGCTCATGATGAAATTGAATCACGGAGACTTACTTTATTTGATCTATAACAAGAAGGGGAATGTGCTATCGAAAAAGAAGTAAAGCAGAAGCGGAAATTTTTTGACATCAAAACAACAGGCAGAAATATTTTTGCCCGCTTTTTTGGTTTTGAAGAAGGTGTCGACATTACCAATGATGTCGCTGTTTTATTTCGACGAAACGTTGTTATTAAAAACATTGTCTTTGTATCAAACTTAATTTATACTGTTTTATTACTCCTTTTGTCTTTAGCAACGACTGATGTATCAGACTGGGTCATTTCCGTTTTAGCTTTTCCTGTTACGTTCGTTATTAACAAGGTTTTAAAGAAACTAATCTATTTAGATACTGAGGACAAAGCCAAACAAGGTGTTGCGATGTATGTCGCTGCCTTTTATATTTTCTTTTCAGCGATTTTAATTTATGCACGTCTCTATGATGTCCCTTATTTTGAAACCGGCGGTTATATCCTTTTATATTATGCTGTTGTCGTTATTTCTTTATATCAAGACCGCAAATTATTATCTCAAGGTTTTCAAGTCATTATCGCTTTGTTAACCGCTATTCACTTAATTTGGACTTACAATTTCCATGGCTTAGTAGCTGGACAATCGATCTTAGAGTTTTTACCAAACCTCACACGATTGCCTGAATTTAAAGACATCCTTTTAAGAACGTTACTCTTCATTCTTTTTTACTTTGTTTTATATGCCATCGTTTCGATGGGTCAATATATGCAAGAAGAAAGAAAAAAAGAGTTAATTAAAAGACGTCAAGTTCAAAATGATTTTTCTCATATTGTTGGTGACTTGTTTAACGTTGTTTTCTCATCATCGTATATTTTAATGGACAAGCGTCATGCTTATCAAGTCCAACAGATGAGTCAAAAACTAGCAGATTATTATGGTATGAATCAAGAAACGATTAAAGGTTTAAATGAGTATTCGATGGTCCATCTTCAATACCAAGAAATTAAAAACTCACTGAAAGGGATGGATACTTTTCCTGAACAACAATACGATCAGTTAAAAGAGAAAACAGAACTAGGCGCTCGCATTGCAAAACGGATTCAATTGGCTCAAAAATGTGAAGATATTGCTAGGGCTCATATTGAAGATACGGCAAACGAAACGTTTTTGAAAGAAATGTTACTCATTCAACCAGAAGTCGAAGCTCAAATTATTTTACTGAGTGATTTATACATTACAATGCGTAGTGTGCGCTCTTATAAACGCCCCATGACTCATAGTCAAGTCTTAAAACAATTCCAAGGTGAATTGGGACATTATTTTGATTATGACCTTAAAGAACGATTTTTAAAATTCCACGATGAATTTGCGGAAATGTTTATTAACTTTTAACTGTTTTCTTTTGACAAAAGTGATAAAAAAGTGTATGATAATTTTGAATAAAAAAATAAATGAATCTTATTCAGAGCTACTGAGGCCAGTGACCGTAGACGTAGCAGCAACCTCTTAAATTAGGTGCTCTTCACGAGGGGATCTTCCCAACAATAAGGAAATATGGCCGCTTTCCTTAT
>JALNWO010000028.1 GCA_023230825.1 Acholeplasmataceae bacterium | reverse complement strand
TAATTAATAGAAAGTTTTCCAAAGCTTACAAACCTATTTCAAACACCAAAATTGAAAATATTTTAAAGGGATATGATGCTTTTATTGGTTCAGGGCTAACAGGGATAATGCTAATGAGAATAGGGCCATTAACCTGTATTGGTCATGGAGTCAGGTTAGGTAAGAGTTGTTTCGTTTCACAGTCAGTTACAATAGCCGGTTCAGTAGCTATTGGTAATTTCGTGAAAATATGGGGCAATGATTCTATCAGGGATGGAATTTTGGTTGGAAATGGAAGTACAAATTGGTATGGGAGCCGTTGTAGTAAAAAATATTCCGAAAAATGAGTCATGGGCAGGTAATCCTACTAAAAAAATGTGAATTTAAAGATAAAACAAATGAAAAAAAATAAGGTTTTTTTAGGTTTTATTGACATCGCCGGCCAGATATCCGAGTATGCAAATTCATACAGTAACTTAGGTTACAAAGTAACAACCGTAGTAAGGACCAGAATTTCGTATTTCCCATATTCAAGGTATAACATAATACTAGAAGGACTTATACCGCCTTTTTTAAAAAAAGGAACCTTACTTAGAAAACTTTATCTAGGTATAGTTTATATCCCATTATATCATATGCTAATGCTATATTTTGTGTTTTCAAATGATATTTTCCATTTTATCTGGTATAATGCTAAAACAAACTTCTTTTACTTTTGGTTAATTAAGAGATTAAATAAAAAAATCATCATTCAGTTTGTAGGCAGTGATGTAAAATGGATTCCACTACATTTCCAGGAATTCGAATTTAGAAGATTAGACACAGGTGACCAGAAACTACGTATGGTCAATACACAGAAACAAAAAATTACTCTTAATAGCCGATTGAGGTATGTAAGAATTTCAGAAAAATTTGCCGATTTAATTATTTCCATACCAGAACAAGCTCAATTACAATTACGTCCATATTATAACTTTTACTTACCAGTAACAAAAAATATTAAACAGAAAAAAAGATCAAACAGAAAATTAAAGGTAGCACTTGGAATTACAGAATCAAAAGCGAAAGGAACTGATAAGGTTATTGAAATACTAAAAAACTATATTAACCAATCGACTGTAGATTTTGAGTTAATTAAACTAGCGAAAATACCGCACGATAAAGTTTTAAACATTTTAGAAATAACAGATATTTTTATTTATACGCCCTATTCATGCGGCGCTGGTAAGTTTGGTCATGAAGCTGTTGCTGCAGGAGCCGTTACTTTAGTTGGTTATGACAAAGATTGGCTTGCACTACCAGAGAATCCACCCTTTGTACATATACAAGAAAATACTCTTATTGAAAAGCTTGATTATTTTTTGCGTAATCATGAAGAAAGAATCAAACTATCTGAATACGGTATTGTTTGGGCAAAAAATTGGACGGATCCAGATTGGATTATTTCTGATATTTTAGATAAATTAAATAATGATCGGCCGCCAGATTATATTCCTAAATTCTTTAGAGATCAAGCAACTTTTGACTCAATTTGGGATAAACCTGATTCATACAAGGTTGCAAATAAATGGACCAAATATGTTTCTAGAGAAAAATGGTACAAAGAAAATATTTCTCCTGGATATAGAGATAAATTAATCTTTGAGGGATGATAAAACAATTCATAAAAGATGCAGGGATTTATGGAATAACTGGCATACTTTCAAAAGGTATTGCAATCTTTCTAGTACCTGTTTATACAAAAATACTAACACCGAATGATTATGGTATCATAGATCTTGTAGCTGTCATTTATTCTATTGTTGCCATTTCAGTGCCCTTAGAGATTTCGCAAGCAGTGGCAAGGTTTCTTGCAGATGATAGAGATAATCCAAGCTATATAAAACAAGTTAGTTCAATAGGACTTTTCATTACACTAATTGCATTCTCCATCTTTTTTTTGGTTGGGTTTATGTTTAAAGAAAAGCTAACATTATGGATTTTTGAAGATGGCAATCTGGAAAAAACATTTGTAATCGCTTTACTTCATATGTTTTTTACAGGCCTCTTTTATTTTGTTCAAAATCAATTGAAATGGACACTTAAGCCATTAAAATATTCTATCACTTCCATCGTTTATATAATTGTTAATTTCACTTTTTCAATTTTATTTGTAGTTATACTTAAAGTGGGGCTAATTGGGGTTTTTTATGCCTATTTAATAGCTGGCACAACAGGTTTTCTATTAGGTTTTTATTTTAGTAATGAGAATTACTCCTTTAGTATCCATTTTCCTACCACAAAAAAAATGCTTGCATTCTCATTGCCATTGGTCCCATCTGGTGTAAGTGTGTTTTTTATTAATACTGGGCAAAGGATTATGATTAAAGGACTAATGGAACTTTCAGATTTAGGTTTATTTGCAGTAGCTAGAAAAATCGCATCAATACTTGGTATCGGATTTCAAAGTATCCAAAACTCTATTATTCCATTGGTTTATCAGAACATGGATAAATCAAAAACGCCAAAGGATATGGCTACAATTTTTCGTTTCATGGTTTTTTTTCTTTTACTTTTTTTTGTACTAATCTCATTGTTTTCAAAAGAATTACTTATAGTAATGACAACACCAGCTTATTATAATGCGTATAAAATAATACCTCTTTTAGTATTGGCGGAGTGCTTTGTGGGCTTACAGAGAACTTTTTCGGTAGGTCTATCTATTGCTAAGAAAACAAAGATTCTAGCATACATTAATATTTTAGGATCAATTGTTTCATTAATTATAAGTTTTGTTTTTATTTATTATTTTGGAATTATGGGTGCTGCCATAGCGTACTTAATTCAAAGTATTGTAATAACAATTATTCAAATTACATTTTCACAGAAATTCTTTTTTGTCCAATACCCAATTAAAAGCTCCTTCTTTACAATGCTATTTTCCATAGTCATTATCACAATAGGACTATTTTTTATTGCTGATTTGCAAATTGTCTTTCAAGTTTTAATTAAATTACTATTGTTAACTTTTTTCATATTGGCATCTATAAAATATAGCCATTTAATTAATCCAAATGAAATAGGGTTAATTTTTTCAAAAATAAAAACAGGGTTAAGAGGAAAAGATGATCAATAAATCACTTGAATACTATGCATATTGTTCATGTAGTAGTACATTTCCCAACTACTAAATTAGAATATCAGGAAGTCGCTCTCGCGCGCGTTCAGACTAGGAGTGGAAATAAAGTTACAATAGTAACTAGTGATTGGCACAATAATTACCCAAATTACAAAGAAATATTTGAACCGATTATTGGCCAAAGGTATGTTGGGATCGGAATATCAGAAGAAGAACGAATTGTAATTATACGATTGAAACTTAAAAAGATTTTAAAGATTATTCCTTATTTATCCGGTTTAAACAAAACACTAAGAAAGATTAATCCAGACTTTATCATTTGTCATGGTTTTGAAGTTGGTATATTGCCTATTCAATCGTATGTTAATAAGATTCCCTTAATTGTAGACAGCCATTTTATGCACGTTCATTCAGTAATTAAGTCAAGAAATAACTTGAATAAATTTTTCGTGCAGTTAAAGCTTATAGTGAACAGATTAGTCTTAAAACTTAATGGGTCTTATTTAAGAGACAAAGGCGTAAGTTTTTTCGGCGTTACTGAAGAATCTGCTGCTAATATTGCAAAGTATGTGGGATTAAAAACAGGTGAAGTAAAACTAATTCCACTTGGGGTCAATAGATCAATCTTTTTTAAATCAAATGAAATAAGAAAGAACACGAGGAATAAACTTGGGGTGGCAGAAAACGATATTTTATTATGCTATACTGGCAAAATTGAATCTTATAAAGGTGTCCACCTGATTATTGAGTCTCTTGCCAGAATAAACTACCCAAATCTTAGATTGTTAATAGTTGGAGGTAAGACAGGGTTATATTCTAGATATTTAGACAAAATCATACAAGAAAATAAGCTGCAGGATTATGTTATTTTTAAACCATTTTCAAATAAGCCTGAATTAAATGCCTTTTTTAATGCATCTGATATAGCTGTTTATCCAAGAAGTGTTACAATAAGTCACATTGAAGCAATGTCTGTTGGCTTACCAATTATTATCGAAAACCTTAGTGGGGTGCAACATAGAATAGAATATGAAAACGGGTTTTGTATTAACGGAGAGAACGAAAAAGAATTAGATGAGAAAATAAATTTTCTAATTAATAATCCAAACGAAAGAGAAAAAATGGGGAGGCAGTCTTTAAAACTTGTTCAAGATAAATTTACATGGGAAAACATAAATAAACAAATATTAAGTCTTGCAAAAATCACTTAACACTAATTTAAAAAGTAGACAAATCTATTAAATCACAATGAAAATACTTTGGTTTGCCAATACACCTTGTGGGGCTTCAGTCTATTTGAATAGCAGTATTGTGACAGGTGGATGGTTGGAGTCATTAGAAAAAGAGTTAAAAAAAGAGAGTACAATAGATCTACATGTGGCATTCTATTGGGTCGAACGATTAAATTCATTTACATTCAATGATGTAACCTATCATCCTATATATCGTCCTGGTACAAAATCAAAAGCTCATAAATTTCTTTCTAGATTATTGGGTTTTAAAAATTCTGATTCTTCAGAGGTATTATTAATAAATAAATTAGTTAGAGAGATTAATCCAGATTTGATACATGTTTTTGGAAGTGAAGAAAATTTTGGACTTATCGTTTTAGAGTTCCAACAGAAAACTATACTAACCATACAGGGTATTCTAAACCCCATTTATAATAAGCTTTATGCTGGTTTCCCAAAACAAATTATTAATAAATACGAACCACTAATTCGCAAATTATCGCTCAATTCGCTTAAATATAAAAGCAAATCCATATTAAGAAAAAGTAGGCGAGAAAAAATAATTTATAAAAACTTATTGTTCTGCTCAGGTAGAACAGAATGGGATCAACGTGTTGCTAATATACTTAACCCAAATATTCAATATTTTAGAATTAATGAAATTCTGAGAGATTCCTTTTATAATAAAAAATGGGATAAGAAAGAATTTAATAAGAGAATTAGTATTCTTACTATAATGTCCGATACCTACTATAAAGGGATTGAAACTATTGTTCATACAGCGATTCTACTGAAAGAATTGAACACGTTTAACTTTTCTTGGAATATAGTAGGGTTAACGAAACGAAGTAACACAGTTAAAATAGTTACTAAATGGCTTGGGGTTGATTCTCAATCTTTAAACCTCAACTTATATGGTCGCATGGATGAGCAGCAAATAATTAAACTAATGCTTGAAGCTGACATTTACTGTCAAGTAAGTCACATTGAGAATAGCCCAAATAGTTTATGTGAAGCGATGATTTTAGGTATGCCAATAGTGGCAACTTTTGTTGGTGGAACTAGTACAATGCTTGAGAATAATAAAGAAGGTATTTTAGTTCAAGAGGGAGAGCCATATTCTATCGCAGGTGCTATAGTAGAAATAAGCAATAATTTTTCTAAGGCTAAGGCCTTAGGTGATAACGCAAGAACGACAGCAGCACAAAGACATAGTAAGACAATAATAGTAGAGAATACAAAATCTGTTTATCATAGAATACATGCTCAAAGTCTGGATTTAAAATAGAAAATAATATAAACTATTCTGATAATCTAAAAAAAATAAAATTGAAAAACCGATTTTTAAATATTGTATCAATATTGCTAATGGGACATTTTTATTTACTTATTGTTTTTAATAACCTACCAAATATTTTAAACAGTAGTTTGTTTTTTATTCCTCTCTGGTTTATTTCACTTGGAATTATTCATCCAAAGATGCTTTTTTCAAAGGAAAACTTGCAAATATATTCCTACATAATTTTTTTTGTTGTTTCATTCAATTTTTTTTGGCAAGATGTCGTCGTTGGTGAGCAGAGAAAAATATATATTGAAATAGGAGCCATTTTAACAGCACATACAATTTTGTATTATTATATTGTTAGAAACGATTTTAAAGGGCTTTCTCTTTTGATTAAAGTAACATTTTTTTTTATATTAATTTCTTCTATAACTTCATTGATAGGGTTTGTTAGATACCCTTTAGCAGCAAGAGAATTGGCTGGAGTATTAGCAAGAGAAGGTAATTTTACGACTATAATAAGATATCAAAGTCTAGGTATTGGTGGATATGGTTTTTTTGCAAGTTTAATTTTCGTTCCACCACTTTTAATTACCTATATTTTGTCAACTAAACCTATTTATAAGCAAAAATTATTTATTTTAATTTCTATCATTATTATTTATTTAAGTTTGATAACTGCACAATATTTTGCCAACTTTCTTATATGCACTTTTGCAGTCGTAATTTCTGTTTTTAAGATTAAGAACTTTAAAACTATATTTATTTTAAGTGTATTAATTATGCCGCTTTTGCTTTTTGATATTTCATTGATTTTTTCTCAAGCTTTATATTCGTTGTCTGCATTATTTTCGAAGTATTCTGAGCTTAGTCATAAACTATCCGACCTTGGTGCTTATTTTCTTAACTCAAATATTAGCGGATATGAAGTTGAAGCAAGAAGTATGAGATTCCCTATTTTGCTAGAAAATTTTTTAACAAATCCGTTAAGAGGCAGTTCAGAAGGTAATCAACACCTCCATTGGATGAATAAGTTATCTATGTTTGGGCTTTTAGGAACTCTACCCTTTTTTCTGATCGTTAGAAAATTATTTAAAACGACGTTTTTTTCGTTACACCCATTATTAAAATATTACTATGTAGTATCTTTCCTTTCTTATTTTTTTCTTGGGTTATTAAAGGCAGCACATTTGCGCGAAATTCTGATAATGGTATTTCTTATTGTGCCAGGATTTTTAGTATCACAATCACACTTCATTCATAAACAAAAGATTGACAAATCCTTATAACTTAAAATAATAAAAAGAATATTATATTTAAGTAAAATTAAATATTTTTTAACCTATTTCAGTAAGAAATATTAAACAAAACTTAAAGTGAATCTGTCAGACCAACAAGCTATTTTTTTTATAGTAGTTCGTAAGTTATTTCTTAAGCTAATTTGTGTATATTCTACCTTTATTCTACGGATTTTATTGATGTTAAAAGGAATAAAATTTGGGCATAACACTCGATTTTATGGCTTTACCTCCTTTGTTCGATTTCCAAACTCCTTAATTGTAATCGGTAAGAATGCTGTTTTTCGTTCTGGAGAAGTGTCAAATCTTATTGGAGTGAATAGAAGATGTATCCTATCAACACAATTAGTAGGAGCAACTTTGATGATTGGAAATAATTGTGGATTTAGTGGTACTGTAATAGGGGCCTTTTCAAAGATCATAATAGGGAACAACGTTCGTTGTGGAGCTAATACATTGATTACAGATTCTGATTGGCATTTAGATGATTACAGAAGTAGTACTCCAAAGCCAATTATTATAGAAGACAATGTTTGGCTCGGGGTAAACTCTGTTGTGTTAAAAGGTGTAACAATTGGCAAAAACAGTGTTATTGGAGCCAATAGTGTTGTAACAAAAAGTATTCCTCCTAATGTTATTGCTGCAGGTAATCCGTGCAGTGTAATCAAAAATATTACAAATGATTCAAAGTAAATATTATATATACATATATTCCGAAGGTTTCCCTGAAATTATTTCAGCAAGAAATAACAAAAATGCTTTGATTGCTAAATCACTTTTTCCCTTTGGTTTTCGTTCATTTTTTTATTCAAAAAGATATTACAAAACTAATGTAGCTAGTGGAACGAATTTGGGAAATCATGACAATGTAAGCTATCGTTTCCTAAATAACTCTCCAAAGAAAATTAACTGGATTAATGCACTATTCAAAGAATTTTTCTTCCTTTATAATGATAGCCGAGAATATGAGAAGAGATACTTAATTTTATCTTATTTATCTTTTCCCATCTTTAGTTTATATTACATTTTTTCACTAATATTTAAATTTGAAATAATTATCAGTATGATGGAATGGCATATCGCTGTTTCGAAAAAAAGTAATTATTTACATAGATTAAATTCATTTCTTTTTGATAAAATTGCTACACGGATTATTAAAAAAGTAATGCCGATAAGTAATGCAATAGCTAAAGAGATGTTTTTATTCAAGAAGCAGGAAGACATCCTTTTACTTCCTGTTTTAACAGATTATGAGTCTATTTCTAAAATTAAACCACAGAATACCTTTTCAGATTATTTTCTTTATTGCGGAAACATTGGATATGCTGATGTAATCAATTTTATTCTTGACTCTTATAGCCATTTTCTTCAAAAATGTTCTCAAAATATTGATATTGAGCTGCACTTAGTAATTCATGGGGATAAAAATGAAATTAAAGGTCTTGAAAAGAAATGCCGGAGTAATCCTGTTCTCCAACAAGTAAAATTCTTTTCTGAATTGTCATACACTGAATTGATTCAAAAGTATAAGTCAGCAAGAGCTCTGCTAATACCATTACGGGAAACTGTTCAGGATCAATCAAGATTTCCTCATAAAATTGCAGAGTACTTGGCTTCTGGGCGCCCTATAATAACCAATAATTGGGGTGAGGTTTCCTTTTATCTTAAAAATAAGGAAAATGCATTAGTGGCTGAAAAATATAATGTTGAATTATACAGCAAATTGATGTCCTTTTCAATTGCAAACAAAATTGAAATAGATGAAATGGGGGTTCAGGGGCGGTTATTGTGCAAAGAAAAATTTGATTACATAAACTATGGTGATAAGCTATCATCCTTCATTTTAGGATAATAATATGCATATGAATAATCTAACTACGATTTCATTTCTCGGGGATATTGCTTTTGTTGGCAAGTATAATGAATATTATAGCAGTGGAATTAACCCATTTAGTGCGGTTGAGCCAATTCTTTTATCAAGCCATCTTGTTGTAGGAAATTTAGAATGCGTTAGCGAAGGAGACCAAGGAGAAAACCTGGCAAAGAAGCCGAGACTTAAAACAAAGACGCAAACATTAAATTACCTAAAAACTTTGAATATTGGTTTGGCTACATTAGCGCACAACCATGTCTATGACAATTTATATGATGGATACCTTAAAACTACCGCTTTTCTCAAAGAATCAAAGATAGATTTCATAGGTGCTGGTTTATCAGAAAATAGAGCTGCGGAACCCTTAGTTAAAGTCATCAATGATATTAGTTTTTGTTTTCTAAATTATGTAACACATGACACAAACCCTAACTTGCCCAATAATACGGAAATACACTTGAACTATTTTAGTTTACAAAAGGTAAGTGAGGATATCATTAAGTTTAAAAACAAGGTGGATCATGTTGTCATTCTTTTGCATTGGGGGGGACGTTTAGAAGGAGGTAATTATCCTGATTATGATCAGCCAGAAATTGCCAGAAAAATAATCGATTATGGCGCTGATATCATTATTGGTCATCATTCTCATACTTTACAACCTTATGAGATTTATAAGAATAAATATATATTTTATAGTTTAGGAAATTTTTGCTTTTCTGATTTTATATCTGACGGGGTATTAAAAAAGCTCGATCGAAAAAGAAGAGTCAATTCCATTATCTTAAATGTAGTTTTTAGTAAAAATAAATATAACATAGAGATTATTCCAATAAGGAATGCCGATGAATTTATCATTATAGATAAAAGCAGTTTTAAGTTACTAAATCAAAGAAACTTATTTTTTAAGTACATTAAGTCAAATTATTTTCTATGGTTAATCTATTATATAAAGGTGAAATACTACTATAAAATTCTCAGAAAATTAAAAAACAAGAATGTAAATCCTAATTTATGAATCCTTCGAATATTTTTGCTGAAAAAATCGCATTGCCTTTAGGTGATCTATTTATGAAGCAGTCAGTAGCTTCTAGCCTGAAATTTTTAATGTTAAGTCAATGGTGGTCTAAAGACCAGTTAGTTAATTATCAAAATTTAAAGCTTAAAGAATTAGTTAAGCATGCCTATCGAAATGTTCCTTATTACAAAGACCTTTTCTATAAAAATGATATTAGCCCTGACGAAATAAAATGCAAGGAAGACCTTAAAAAAATACCAATTTTAACAAAAGAAATAATTAGAAAAAATATTAAAAGCGGAGATTTAATCGCTAAAAATATTCGCAATAATAAATTAGTTCATGCAAGCTCTTCGGGTTCGACTGGTGAGCCTTTAAAGTATTACACAACGAATTACGCTTATGGATTTAACTTAGCCTGCGCTATCAGAGCTTGGTATTGGATGGGATATCAATTAGGCGATAGATACGTTAAAATAAGTCAATATGACAGATCAAAAACAAAACAAATCCAAGATTTTCTAAACAATAGTAAGTATCTGCCAGCTAAAGAGCTAAATGAAGAATACTTTAAATTAATCGTTAAATCAATAAATTCTTATAAACCGAAAATTATACGGGGTTATCCAGATCAAATGCTTTTTCTTTCTAATTATATAAAGGCAAATAATCTTGATGTATACACCCCACATGCTCTGACAACTACAGGAAGCACTTTACGTAAGAGTACAAGAGACCGTATTGAATCAGTTTTTGGTGTACCTATTTACGATGCCTATAGATGCGAGGGAGGGGCAAATGTATCTCAATGTGAAAATCGTGAATCCTTTCACTCATCAGTTGAATATGCAATCACCGAGATTACCTCTAAAGGAAAAGAAGTGAATTATGGAGAAAAGGGGTATTTGATTACCACAGATTTGCAAAATCTTGCAGTTCCTTTTATCAGGTATGACACGCAGGATATTGTCACAAAAGGTACTGAAGAATGTAGTTGCGGTAGAAATCTTATGACTATATCTAAAATCGACGGAAGAGATAGTGACTTTTTGATAACACCAAGTGGAAAGTTTCTTATAGATGTACAATTTGATGGATGGTTTCCTGAAGTAGCTTCAGTAGATCAATACCAAATTTATCAAAAATACCGCGACCTAATAATCATACGTCTGGTTGTTAATGAAATATTTGATAAAAAAGAGGAAAATAGAATATTAAGTTACTGGCAAAAATACATAGGTTTGGATACAAAAGTTGAAATAGAAATTTTGAAGGATATCCCTCTCACAAAGTCTGGTAAAAGGAGATATTTAATAAGAGATAAGTCGATTATTCTACCATTCTAAGATGAAGAAAAAAAAGATTGCTGTATTAGGCGCAAAAGGGTTTCCGGCATGGGGTGGTGCGGCAAGGGCTAATGAAGCAATATTTACCTATTTAAGCGGTGAATATGACATAACAGTATATGCAATAAGTTCTCATGCTTCATTAAATGAATATCAAGGTCTAAAACAAATAATATTCAAATCCTATAAAAGTAAAAAAATCTCAACATTTCTATATTATGTAAAGTCAATGCTACATGCTTTATTTTTAGGAAGATATGATCTAATTCATGTAAATCATTTAGCTGCTGGTTTTTTGATTCCTTTCTTAAGATTACGTTATCCGGTTATTCTTAATGTTAGAGGAATGAATTATAAAGGAGATAATAAATGGAATAGTCTAGATACTTGTTTTTTTAAAATTTTTCAATGGTCAGGCTTGGCGTTTTCCAATGTAATAATAACTGTTGAAAAGGGGAGCATAGATAAACTTAAAGGTAAATGTAACAGGAAGGTCATCTTCATACCAAATGGTGTTGAGTTTAATGAAAATAATGAATTACATAGCCTTGAAGAGGAATTTGATATTACATTCTCAGCTGCCCGAATTATTTATCTTAAAGGATTACATTTATTATTAGATGCTTTAAATAGTATTAGATTTAAAGGTAAAGTTCAAATAATTGGCGATCTTGATCAAGTTGCAGATTATAAGCGTCAAATAATTAAGAAGTCTGAAAACTTAAATTGTAGTTTTATTGGTTTAGTTAAAAGTAAGGAAGAATTGTTTTATAGAATTTCTAAATCAAAGGTATTTGTTTTTCCGTCCTATAGTGAAGGAATGTCAAATATGTTACTTGAAGCTGCTTCTTTAAAAGTTCCAATAATTGCCAGTGATATTCCCCAGAATATAGATATCTTTAATGATGACGAAGTTTTGTTTTTTAAACTTCCAGATGTTGAAGATTTATCAGAGAAGCTTGCGTTCTCACTTATGCATGAAGAATCTATGCAAGAAATGGCTGAAAAGGCGTTTAAGCATTTACAAAGAGAGTATGATTGGAACTTAATATCAGAAAAATATAAAGAAGTATATTTAGCAATGTTAAAGAAGTAATCGAGTACAAAGCTAGATAGTTTTATATAAAATTCTAATTATTTTCTAAAGAAGATATAAGCTTGTATAATAATACTTTACAGTGTATGTTTTAAAGTAAACGATAATGGATTTTACTTTTACCATCTATAAACAACTCCTGCTCACCCTACAGATGCAGGATTTTTTATTTATAACGGTTTCGGAACTCTTTGAGAAGGTATATGGTTCTATTTACCACAGTCCTGATATATATCAAAATAAGTTCATCATCCTTCGTCACGACGTGGAGGCACGATATGAGAATGCGTTACGTATGGCACTTATAGAGCATGATTTAGGTATTTCAGCCAGCTATTATTTTCGGTTCAGTAATAAATTCAGCAATGAAGTTTTGATCGGTGAAGTTGCTTCTTTGGGACATGAAATCGGGTATCATTACGATGATTTATCAGCATGCCGTGGCAACCACGAAAAGGCGATGGAGCGGTTTCAGGCTAACCTTGCGTATCTGCGTCAGTTTGCACCGGTAACCACCATCACCATGGAGGGTGCGCCACTCTCGAGATTCGACAACCGCGATCTATGGAAAAGCTACGACTATCGGAAGTTAGGTATAGTTGCAGAACCCTATTTTGATATGGGTTTCAATAAAATTTTTTATCTGACTGATACGGGTCGTCGTTGGGATGGTCACTTATATAATGTCCGCGACAAGGCCACTGCTGATAATCCTATAACTAATCCTGAGTTCCTCCGGCTAAGGTTTCACTCTACCGCAGATATTATCCAAGCTGTTGGAGACGGCAACTTTCCTAAACAAGCCATGCTCAACTTTCATCCTCAGCGATGGAACAGCAACCCATTACCATGGTTAAAGGAGTTGGTCTGGCAAAATATAAAGAATCAGGTGAAGAGAGTGATTGTAAAGATGAGGTGATTATCTTCACTATAGTTGCCGGAGGGAGGCCTGTCATTTCAGACATGTTATCAATTGTTTTGACGATGTCAGAGCCTGTTCCGGCTTATCGGAATACTTCGTAGGCTGATAAGTCGTTGCTTTTACAGAACCTAGTAGCGTCAAAAAACCTGCTTGTCCCTACTTGGCAGGGAACAGTGTCGTTAGAGTGGTTGTCTGTAAGAAATAGCAGAAAAGTTTGATTTTACTTAGAGAAACAGCTTATCTTTGTGCAAATTGAAAATGTTATTTACAAAATGCATGAATTAGTTATTCGCAATGCTCAAAACTTGCTGATGGAACATCTTTCCATATTTCCTGCCGTTGCTATTTTGGGCCCGCGGCAATGCGGAAAATCTACCTTAGCACGTATGGTTTCCGGGCACCTTCCTAATTTTTTATACCTCGATTTACAGGATAGGGTTGATTTGGCCAAACTCAACGAACCCGAACTTTTTTTTCAGCATAACAGGCAC
>JALNWO010000027.1 GCA_023230825.1 Acholeplasmataceae bacterium | reverse complement strand
TTTTTAAGTAAAGATCGATTGAGAGTCTCAAATAAAGTAAATAGCTGTTCAGGGATGGTTGTCGTTAAAGTATCGACTTGAACGTATTGATATAAATCATGGATGATATTATTCTTCTCTTTTTGATAGTGTTTCATTAATGTTTGAAAAACAATGGTTCTTTCTTTAATTTCTACTTTATTTTTTTCATATAAATACGTTTTATACGTAATTTGGTCTAATTTGATTTCATCGGTTTTAAACAAAGAAAACCCAGTTCCACCTTTTGGATACGTTCGATGCGTTGGATGGCCAACAATATCGTTACGAATATATTTTAGTTCGTGGAGAATAGGGTTTTTATTAATATTAATATGGTATTTATAACGGGTTAATCCAATAGCTAAATCGTAGAGGGCGTCAATGCCAACAAAAAATCCTTGGAGCAAGCCAAAAACAGCAAGTAAGATAGCGCCTTTTTCTTTGTTGTTTTGTTGAAAGTATTGATCAATCATTAAATCAACATTTTCAATCATTTGGAGGGCGCTTTGCGCACGGGAGATATGACTGTTTGGTTCGGGCTCTATTTGTGTTTTTAAATAAGCTTTTAGCTCATTAAAACTCATAATGCCTCCTTAATTTTCCGTAAAAGAATCGGTGCAGGTAGCTCTTTGTACAATCTTCCTTCGACGTACTGAATGTTGAGACGACTTAACATATCTTTCTCTTCTTTATTTTTAACATTTCGTATAACCACAGCAATATGGAAAGAGGCCAAAGTTTTGGCTAGCTCTTTAATATATGATTCCCATTTAATACTTTCACTTTGAATATTTAAGTGAAGGGCATGAAAGGGATAGTTTAATGCCATTTGTACAGAAGTTGTATCTAAGCTGATTCCTTGGTCAATTAGTTCTTGGATTTGGGTTGCGTAATGTTTTGGGCGAAGATCCATATCAAATTTTAAGCGGATAAATTCTTTCGGAATACCCATTTTTTTCAATGTTTCTAACAAAAAACCATTAAATCTGGGGTCTAGAAATGTTGGTTTACTAATGGGGATGGTGATTTTCACTAAACGTTCAGTTTGTTCTTCTAATTCCATTAAGAAACGACAGACTTGTTCAATATGAAAAAATTCTAAATCGACTAACCGTTGACGTTTTTCAGCAACTTTAAGTAAATATTTACCATCAATCGCTAAACTCGTTAAAACAATTTCACTTTCATATTGCCAAACCGTATTTTTCTCTATGTCGATCATTTGGTTAAAAATGAGTCCAATATTGTTCGTTTCAATGGCAACATTTAAATGATCAATGACTTGTTGCTCAAACAGTTCATCCTCATAATCTTTATAAGAAAAATACGCATATGGTTCTTCTCCAGCACGTTTAGCTTTTTCAAGGGCAATTTCTAAAAAGCGGTACAATTTATCTTTATCTTTTTCTACAGTAACAACTGGGTACCGTAAAATGCTCATCGTTACATTAAATCTTTCATAAGGTAAAACGATTGAAGCGTAGTTTTCAATATGTTTATAAAAGTCTCTAACAGCTTTTGTTGTTGTTCTGATGTCATTGTAAGGAACAATAACCAACAATTGATTAAAATCAAAACGATAGACTTCACCATCATTAAAGAACTTTTTCGTCACTTGACTAAATTCTTTGAAAAACTTCATCATGCTTTCGTTACCATAAATATGTTTCAATTCCATATTAAAATCAAGTAAAAGCAAACTCACTTTATCTTCAAGATGGTGACCAATCGCCATATTTAATGCATATAAATTAGCTAAATTGGTTTCAGAATCGACTGTTGCTTGTTCAAGAAGTTCCTTAGCGTCTTCGACAACTTGTGTTTGATCGTAAAAAGTGCTGACAATGATAACTTCATCATTTCTTTTTAAGCCGTACATTTTTTCAATCATGTATTTGTCTTGATATTTATACTGTAGAGTGAAAAAGGATTTTGTTTCAGCGAACAAATGAGACATTGCTTCTTTATAAGCATGAACATATTCATAAGACAAATCACGTAAAAAGAGCTCAATATGATGGTGTTTATCAATTTCAAAGAGAGCCATCGCTTCTTCGCTGTAAGTTGATCTAGATTCAGTAAGTTCACGATAAGCTAAAATCGGCGAGTTGAGCGTTTGTTCATAAAAGGCAAGCATTAAAGCCCGTTTACGGTTTTGTTTTTCATAGGCAAGTCGTGTAAAGAGCAAATAACTTACAAGTTTAAAAAGGTCATAATGTTCAGCTGGATCAACAACTTCTTGGTCCGTATGAACTAAAAAAACACCATAATCTAAAATAGGGAAGGCATAAACAAAAGGAACGGTCTCATCATACTCTTTTTGCGTTACGATGTTTTTCGGCCATTTAATAATTTTTGTTTTTTCATAGAGTTCTGTTTTTGTTTCAAACAGATGTGCCACCAAAGTCTCTTCCAAATGATTGAGTGGAATGGTTTTGTCATAAAGGCGCTCTTTTTTATATTGAAAAAAATTGGGTGTTTCAGATTCTAAATAAACGACATACTCTTTAACTTGAATATATTGGTCTAAATGACTAAAAAACAATCTGAAAAATTCTCTTAAAGGGAGTTTTTCATCAATTAGCGTTACTTGTTGGATAAGGTCATAGCTGGTTTCAACATATTTAAGTAATGCTGAAGCAGTTTTTGATGGTTTTTCTGTTTTTTCAATAATGACTATATCTTCAGATGTTTTTTTGGCTGTTTGAGGTTCTGCTTTTTTCTTCTTTTCTAATGCTCTGACCAATCGTTTCAGTTTTGCTTGATAATGTTCTATCGAAAACTTGTTATCTAAGTTTTCATATAATTCAACTATCAATTGATAAACATGGAGTTTGTTTTGATCGTCTAAAGAGTCAAAGCGTTCTTCGTATTCAACTTCTAAAATCGAAGCTCGATGATAATCTTTTAAACGAACATATAGTTCCAGTAATTTTGCAGTGAGAAGCATATTTTCCTTTTGCTTGCGGTGCTCATCAAAAGCAATATTTTTCCCTTCTTCAAACCGTTCGAGAGCAATAAGAAGAGTCACTTCATCGATGAAGTATTTTGATCTTAGATCGTACTGATAAAGTTCACGGATTGTTTCTAGTGCTAACTCATATTTTTCATCATTTCGATATAATTCATATAGTTCTTCTAAAACGTAAATTTTTATTTCATCGGGAATGAGATCTTGTTTGACTTTAAGAAGGTCATCTAAATAGGGTTCATGAAGGGCTTTTTTAAGAATGATTTCATCAATGGTTCCCAAATATTCTTTGACGACTGGCAAGGCTCTTTTTCGTTCTTGAATGAGGTCGTTGGCTTCATCATAATGGTGAAGTTCAATTGCTGTATCAAGGAGAAGTTTTAAAATTTTTTCATAATAAATGGTTTCGCTTTGGACACGAATCTCTTTCATAATTTGTGTGGCTTCATCATATACCAACTCAAAAAGAGCATGCTCATATGCAATTTCTAAATAGAAATAATAAGCTGCTTGATAATCAAGGTGCGATAATGTTTGTTTTAAATACTCTTTGATAATCGCTAAACTATGCGGTTGTTTAGGAAGTTTTAAAACATCCGCTAATCTCATTTAATCACCCTTTAATTTCTGTGTATAAGGTTGAAGCTAATTGTAGGTATTTTTCTGCCAGCAAATTAAAATCGAAGTGCAGCACTTCAGAAAGACCAATCATGGCTTTTCTTAAGGCTACTTGGTGCCACTGGAGGGCTTGATACATCCGATAAAAACGCACAAGGTTTTGTTCATCTTTGGTTGCTTCTCGTTCTAAATAAACATCAAGAAGTTCTAAAGCATCTGCAAAATTAATATTACCAAAACTGGCAATGTCAAAGTAAAACTCATTCCACCCCGAATACTCCCAATCAAGTAAATATAAACGATCTTGACCAATAACAATATTAGAACGTTGGGCATCGCCATGACAAAATACTTTTGGCTGATGTTGTCGTTCATTTATGTATATATCAATCCATTTTTGTTTTAAATCGAGGTACACATCTGATCTAACTTGAGTAAATGATTCATACAAATCAAGTCTTTCTAATAAACGATAATCTGATGCAGGCTCCACGTTTGCTTGATGTAATTTCTTTAAGGTTAAGGCAACATCTTTTAAATGAGGGCGAAAAGGAACAGTCGATAAAACGGTCCCTTCAACGTAAAGACACGCTTTTTCTCCAGATGATTCATCAAAATAGACAGTTTCATTATTAATGTTTAACGGAACAATGCGTTTTAAGTTTTCATGTTCAATTTCTCGATCGACAAAGCGATTCCCTTCGGCGCCAATAACACGAAATGTGTATTTAATTCCTTGATAAGAGATGACATATGTTAAATGACTCATCCCCCCTAAAAGGCGTTCTTCAACAGTAATTTCTGATACATCAGTTTGAAAAGCTTTTGCAGCTTGTGTTTGAATTAAGTGAATGTTTTCTAGTTTCATAGTTTGTGAAAGGTGATTTGGCCATTTTCATACAAAGCATAACTGCCTTGATAATCACCGATAGCTCCTGGATTAATCATTATAATTTTGTTTTCTTGCTTATAGAAGGTTTGGTGTGTATGGCCAAATACAACCAAATCTGCCCCTACAGCTTCTGCTTTTTGAATGAGACGCCCATAACCAAATTTAACGTGTTCTTTATGACCATGGGTTAAATAAATTTTTAAGGTGGCGAAATCTAAGACTCTTTCATAAGGTGCAGTTGAGAAAAAATCATTGTTTCCTTTAACAGTAATGATATGGAAACGTTCTAGATGATGTGGATTGATTCCTAAATCGCCAGCATCGATGTGGTAATCAATATCACGATGTTTTTGGCGAACTTGTTCGATCCGATCAAGCCGCCCATGAGCATCACTTGTAATTAAGATTTTCATATAAGTACTCCAATACTTGTTTAAGGGCGAGCGCTCTGTGTGACATTTGATTTTTTACATCAGAACCCAACTCATAAAAGGTTTTTGCATACCCATTGGGGATGAAAACAGGATCATAACCAAAGCCTTCTTGACTGACAACCATTTGGCTAATTGTTCCTTCAACAAGGCCCTCAAAATGACGGATTTCATCATCATTTAAATAAAAGACAATGACGGTCACAAACGCGGCATGTCGGTCTTTTGCTTGCCTTAAAAGGTTAATCAATTTAATATTGTGGTCATAATCATTGCCGGATGAGAACCTCTTAGAATGAACACCAGGTCCACCTGATAAAGCATTAACACAAAGTCCAGAATCATCAGCTAATACCGGCATCTGATATTTTTGATAATAGTGGCGGGCTTTAATTAGAGCATTTTCCTTAAAGCTAGATCCTGATTCGTTGACTTCTTCGGTATCGCTTAAATCGGCTAAGGTCACGATATCTACATTCACATCTTTTAAAAGTTGTTTGAGCTCTTTGATTTTGTGTGCATTGTGACTGGCGAGCAAGATTCGAATAGGGCACCACCTCTTTATCTTTAATTCTATCTTATCACATTTTTACAGACAATCGTATGATTTTAGAGCTTTTTAAGTTATAATGATTAAGGGTGATAACATGGAAGATAAAAAAGATATTATTGAATTTGAAGATCTCTTTAAAGAAGAAATAAAAGAACGGAATAAACCACCTCGTCCAGAGGAAAGGTATAATTATATCAAAGGTATTTTCACTTATATTATTGTGATGTTTTTTCTAGCAGGACTGGTGATGGTTTGGCTAAGAAAAATTCCTGGAACACAAAAAATTTATCAAAAAGATGAAATGGTTTTAGAATATTTAATTGAAGACCTATCTGGATTAACATTGATGGATACCGCAACTTTTGAACAATATGAAGATGATTATTTAGGATATGTCAAAAGTATTGGGACATACGGTACCTTGAGTGTCGTCTATCATACATCGAATCCTTATATTGAAGACATTCTTCTTATTAAAGATGCGAACGATGAGTTGGTTTTTAATCCTGTTAATTTAGAAGCTATCTTATCCGATGGTGAAGATCGTCTTGCTTACTGGGATGCTGAGAAAACGATTGCCATCACATTATATCAACACGATGAACAGGTGCTACCACCAACTTATTTAGTCTCACCTGATTATATGATTGAAGATCAAGGGGTTGGTTTAACTTACTTCTGGTCTGCTTTTGCTCAATTTATTTTGATGGGTGTTGCCTTAGCCTTCCTTTTCTTATTTTTGAAAAATGATATTGTTTATGACTTTAAGGAAATTAAACTTATTAGAAACCAATGGTTTATGATCATTGCGACGGGCTATTTATACATTATTCTTGGAAACATTGCCTCAAATTTAATCTCAATGCTTTTAAGTAGTGCTCTCAATTTCCCTCCGTCTGAGGCAGCTAACCAACTCGCTATCATTCGTGCACTAAATTCAAATGGCGTTATTTTCATGATTCTCGCAGCAGTCATCATCGGTCCAATTGTCGAGGAATTGGTGTTTAGAAAATCAATTTTCGGGCTTATTAAAAATGATACTGTTGCCGTGATTGTATCCGCTCTCCTTTTTGGAGCCATCCATTTAACACAAGAATCATCTGTTGTTGAAGCTTTAGTCAATGGCATTAGCTATTTTGTCATGGGTGCTATCTTCGGTTATATTTATGTTAAAAATAAACGAAATATTTACGCTCCCATTGCTGTGCATATGGTTGTTAACCTAATTAGTGTGATTGCTATCTTCTTTATGTAAACATTTTAAATTTGATCGACATAAAAAAGGCTAAGGATTTTTCCTTAGCCTTTTTGTTTACATCTTTAATTTTCAAGTTCTTGGAGTAAATTGACCAAACTGTTCATTTGATATTCTTTAGCATAATCCATTGCTGTTTTATTTAAACGGTCTTTTTTAAGTGGGGTTCGTTTTAAAATAAGTTGACGTAAATGGGGATGATCACGATTTAATACTGCAATCGTTAATGCTTGACGACTGGCCAATCGTTCGTATTTTGGTGATTGGGTATATTCCATCAAATATTCATGAACTTCTAGTTTATCATAAATGACTGCCGTATCGACGGGTGTTTCATACCGTCTGTTTTTAATATCAATAAAGGCATCATGAGCGAGCAGTAAACGAACAGTTTCAGTATTTCCAAAGCGAACCGCGTTGAAAATAGGTGTTTCAAATTGATCATTGAGTGCATTTGGATTTAAATTTTGATGGAGCAATTTATCAATTAAAATAACATTGTTCGTTCGTGTTCCATAATGGAGGAGTGTATTACCATGATCATCTTTTAGGAAGTACGATTGTTTGCTTTCTTTTAAAAGATAATCTAAGACTTCGTACTGCCCTCCTAAAACAGCGTAATGGATTGGAAAGCGGTCATCTTCCGTTTTTTTATTTAAGTATGCGCCTGATTCAACTAACAGTTTAATCATGTCGATGTCGCCCTTAAAGGCAGCTAAGTGGATGGGGAGTTCACCCATCCGATTCGGCACATTGATTTGAGCAAATTGTTGAATGAGGCGTTTCGCAATTTTAACTTTTCCTTTTCTGGCAGAATCAAACAATGGTGTCTCACCATACCGATCAACTAAGTTGACATTTGCATCTAAGTTTAAAAGGTATTCAATGACATCCATCGCACTGCCGACAACAGCATGATGTAGAAGACTTTTTTGTTTGTCATCTACCATATCTACATGTGTCATATTGAGTTTGACTGCATCGAGATTATTTTGCGCGGCTTGTTTAAAAACACTCATACCTGTCACCCCTTCACTTTCATTTTAACTCAAAAAGGAAAAAAACGTTAGTTTTTGGTTAAAAGACTTATATGAACAGGACGAAATAAAAAAGACAACCTAAAATTTAGGTTGTCATTCTTATTATTTTACTGCTTCTTTTAATAGTTTGCCGGCTTTAAATGCTGGTGATTTTTGGGCGGGAACAGTAATCAATTCTCCAGTTCTTGGATTTTTACCTGTTCTTTGCGCACGATTTCTAACTTCAAAGGTTCCAAAACCCGTGACAACAACTTTTTCTCCTCTTTGTGATAAAGTTTCCATAACTGTGTCAGTAAAAGCTTTTAAAACATCTTCGGCAACTTTTTGCGTAACATTCGCTTTTTGTGCCATAACCACAATTAGTTCTGTTTTATTCATGTGCTACCTCCTATATAAATTGTCTTTATTTTATCAAATTTTTAAAATTTATGCAAATAAATGTCACGTTTTTCTTAGTTTTATGGTGTTTTAGTGGCTTTATAAAGCATTTTTAATGAATTTTCTCCGGTTTTAGGTCTCTTTGAAGAAGACGTTTCAATCCTTGTTCAACGGGCAAACCATTGAAAATGATTTCATAAGCCATCGTAATCATCGGTAGTTCAACGTTATGTTTTAAAGCTAAATGATGCATCGCTTCGATTGTTCTAAACCCTTCAATTGTTTGTTTTTGTTCATGATAAATTTGTTCTTTACTTAATCCTTCGCCAATTGCTTTGCCCGCTAGAAAATTGCGGGAATGGAGTGATGATGCTGTAACAATTAAGTCACCAATCCCAGTGAGTCCAAAAGCTGTTTCTCTTTGCCCACCCATAATCTCTACCACACGAATGATTTCAATAATACCTCTAGTAATAACCGCAGCGCGGGCATTCTCACCTAAACCCAAGCCCGTACACGCTCCTGAAACGACTGCTATCGCGTTTTTAACGGCACCGCCAACTTCACATCCTGCTAAGTCTGAAGAAGTGTAGACTCGCAAGTAATCTTCGTTTGAAAAAAGCTGTTGTACTTCAACTGCAAGTTTATGATCAAGACTCGCTGCAACAAGTAATGTGATATGACGTAAAATGACTTCTTCGGCGTGTGAAGGACCTGTTAATGCTACAAAACCTTGATAAAATTCAGGATTGATTTCCTCTTGAACAATTTCACTGACACGCTTTAATGTGTCTGGTTCAATGCCTTTTGAAACATTAATAAAGACAGACGGTTCTTTTAGGCGGGCATTCATCGATTGTAACACTATACGCATCGCTTTTGTCGGAACAGATAAAAGATAATAATGAGAAAAAGCGATGGCTTCTTCTAAATCCGTCGTTCCTTTAATTTGATTCGGTAAAACCGTGTCAAAAAATGGATGGCGTTTTTGATTAATCGCTTGAATGTTTGTTTCTTTAATATCATAAACCAAAACATCGTGTTGGTTATCGATTAAAACTTGAGCCAATGTGGTGCCCCATGCACCGCCACCGATGACTGAAATACGCATATTAAACCTTCTTTCTTAAGATAAATTTAAGTGGTGTTCCTGTAAAGTCAATGGCGCTACGAAACTGGTTGTGTAAATATCTTTCATACGAGAAATGGACATAGTCCGGATTATTGACAAAAAAGACAAATGTCGGGGGCTTAATGCCAATTTGAGTGGCGTAATGAAACTGAGCTTTACCTTGGTTAAAAATAGAAGGTGGATTCATCGCCACTGAATCAACAAGTAACTCATTTAAAATGCGTGTCGGCATTTGTTTACTATAGTTTTCATATGCCCTTAGGATGGCAGGGAAAATAGTGTGAATCCGTTGTTTTTCTTTTGCTGAAATAAAAACAATTTCGGCGTAATCAATAAACTTAAATTCATCACGCAATCTTTTTTCTGTTTTCGCCATTGTTCGTTCATCTTTTTCAACTAAATCCCATTTATTAACAACAATGACAACGGCTTTGTATTGATCGACAATGTAACCACCCACATGTTTATCTTGCTCAATGACTCCGGTCTCACCATCAATCATTAATAAAGCAACGTCACTTCGTTCTAAAGCTGATAGTGCTCGAAGGACACTGTATTTATCGGTATCCTCATAAATTTTTCCGCGTTTTTTAATCCCTGCAGTATCGATGACAACATAGTCTTGACGGTCTTTACGAAAGCGGGTGTCGATGGCGTCTCTTGTTGTTCCAGAGATATCAGAAACGATGACTCTCTCCTCGCCTAAAATCGCATTAGTAAGCGATGATTTGCCAACATTAGGTCGCCCCACAATACACAATTTAATCACATTTTCTGGGTAGACAATTTCTGCTTCAGTCATATGTGAAAGGACTTGATCTAAAAGATCTCCCACACCAATACTGTGGTGCGCTGAAACGGCAATTGGATCATTAAAACCCAATGCATAAAATTCATAAATGTTTGCCATTTGGTTCACATCATCAATTTTATTCACAGCCAGTAAAACAGGTCTATCGGTTTCATATAGTATTTTCGCAATATAATAATCACTATCAGTTAAACCACTTTTTCCATCAACAACAAAAATGATGACATCTGCTTCATCCATTGCGATTTGAGCTTGCGCCCTAATTTGCTGTAAAAAAGGCGCATCGCCAATGTCGATGCCCCCTGTATCAATGACACTAAAGTTTTTCGTTAACCATTGGGCTTTAGCATAAATACGATCTCGAGTCACGCCAGGTTGGTCATCAGTAATTGCGATTCTTTCTCCGACAATACGGTTGAATAAACTCGATTTACCTACGTTTGGTCGCCCAACGATTGCGACTTTAAAAGGCATATTTAATCACCCTGTTTTGTTAAATCCTCTTCGAACAAATCACCAATCGTTGTTCCTTCTTGGTCTTGTTCGTCTTCTAGGTATTGTTCATATTGAGCCCGTTCTTCTTGCATTAAAACTCTTTTAATCGATAGTTTAAGTTCCCATTGGTCACGTTTTGCATCGGTAATAACAGCTTTAACAGTATCACCAACAGCAAAGTAATCTTCGACTTTCCCAATGTGTTCATTCGATAATTCAGAAATGTGAATTTGGCCGGTTGCGCCTTGAACTTCAACCGTTAATCCTTCACGGTGAATCTCAGTTACTTTCGCTTCAACAACATCACCACGGCGACCGGTGAAGTTTTTCCAAGGATTATCTTCTAACGCTTTTTTCGATAAAGAAATCCGTTCTTTTTTAGCATCCATTTGAATAATCGTTAATGTTAATTCATCACCAATTTTAACGTAGGAGTCAAAGTTGTCGTTTGGATTCCAAGAAAATTCATTACGATGTAATAAACCGCGAACATCACGGTCAACTTCAACAATAATTCCAAAGGGGAGTTTTTGAACAGCAACGCCTGTTACTGTATCGCCCACTTTATGAGCTTCATAAAAGGTTTCGTATGGTGTTGGTTGTAAGGCTTTAATCGATAAGTCTAAACGATTTCCTTCTTTTTTAATCACTTTTACTTCAACTTCTTGACCCATAGTTAAAACATCTTCTATTTGGTCAATCCGGTGGTGACTCACTTGAGAAATCCGTAATAAACCAACGACATGTTCAAAACGAACGGTTGCGGCGTGGCGTTCGATCTTATCAATCGTTCCTTTAACGACATCACCCGTTTGAATTTGATCAAGTTCTTCTTGTCTTAATTCTAAACGTTCTTCATATGCTTTTTGTCGTTCTCTTTCAAAAACAACTTTTCTCGAACCAACAATACGTTTAGAGCGTCCTTTTCTTGTCGCCTCAATAATTTGAACTTCTAGTGTTTTACCTTTTAATTGATCTTTTTGGTTAATTAACTCAAAATCTAATAAACTGTATGGTAAAAAGATTTCATGACCTGAATAGTTTAAAATAATTCCTTTTTCTAAAATTTTGGTGACTTTGGCTTTCACTGTTTCACCGGAGTCAACCAGTTGAACCAACTCATCAAACTTTTCTTCAATTAGTAGGGGCAATCTTGATAAAAGGATTTGTGCAGGCTCATCCGTCTTTTTTTGTACTCTAGCTCTAATTTTTTGTCCTTCTTTGACGAGACCAAAAAATGTATCGGGAGCAGGTTTATCAAAATTATCTAAGTGAATTTTACCTTCTGTATAATCTTGCACGTCTAAATAAATGGTGTTTTCTTCCACTTTAATTACTGTTCCTTCTACAATTTGTCCTACCTTTAATGTCTTAATCTCCATGATTTCTCTCCTTTTTGCGTGTGACCTCTATAATTTTATCAACCACTTCTTCAATGGTTAAGTATGAAGTATCTATAATAATGGCGTCTTCAGCCATAATGAGCGGTGATTCTTTTCGCGTTGAATCTTTTTGATCGCGAACCGATAAATCTTTAATGACTTTTTCTAATTGACTCGTCTTTCCCTTTTGTGCATTTTCTTTTTGCCTTCTTTTTGCACGTTCTTCTAATGTTGCCGTTAAAAAGATTTTCACATCTGCGTGAGGGATCACGACAGTTCCAATATCACGACCATCCATAACAATGTTTCCTTCGAGCGCAGCCTGTTTTTGAAGCTGAACTAGTTTTTGCCTGACGTATGGAAAACTAGAAACTAAAGAAACATTTTGCGTAACGGCATCTGAACGGATGTCCTCTGTTACATCGCGGTCATCTAAATATATTTTATTTGCTTGATAGTGGACCTTAACGGATTCTAAAAACTGATACGCTTTTTCGTCTTCCAAATCGACCCCTAACTCAATGGCTTTGAGGGTGACGGCTCGATACATCGCACCGGTGTCGATATGGATCCAATTCAGTTTTTTAGCAATTTGGCTGCTGATTGTGCTTTTTCCCGAACCTGCAGGTCCATCAATAGCTAATTTAAATCCGGACATAGGGTCCCTCCATACATTCTTTATTATATCATAGTTTTTGAGGATTGAATAGCGGACAATCGTTATTTCTTCTGTTTCGTATGTCCGTATAAGCGTTTAATTTCATGAATTTTCAAACTTCGATAAGTTCCGCGTTCAACGCCATCTAAAGTTAACTCATCATAACGAATTCTTGTTAGGTTTTTAACTTTAAAGCCAATACTTTCAATCATTTTTCTAACTTGTTTGTTTTTACCTTCAGTTAATGTAATTGATAACAATGTGGACTGATGTGCTTTATGTAACTCAATCAAGCGAACTTCTTTTGGTTTGACAAACCCTCCAGGGACAATTTTAACGCCATTTCTAAGTTCATTAATTTTTCTCCGAATCACAATGCCGTCGACACGGACCAAATATTCTTTTTCGATTTCATATGCTGGGTGGGTGAGTCTTTTTGTCAGCTCTCCATCATTTGTGAGGAGTAACAAGCCCGCTGTATCATAATCCAAACGACCAACTGGATAAAGTCTCGTGTCTTGGTGTTCTTCGTCTAAAAGATCAATAACTGTTCGTCTTCCTTTATCATCAGTTACAGTTGATAAATAGCCAGTTGGCTTATTTAATAAAAAATATTTTAACTGGGCTTTAGTGATTGGTTGATTATCGACAGCAATAGTATCTTTCTCGCTTACTTTATAACCAAGCGTCGTAATAACTTCACCGTTCACTTTAACGCGTCCAGCTAAAATCATTTCTTCCGCTTTTCTTCTTGAAGCGATGTTTGCTTGAGCCAATACTTTTTGTAATCTTTCCACCTTTATCACCGTCCACATTATAGCATATTTTCGTTTTATTATGCCAATAATTTAGAAATTCTCTTACAAAAAAAAGAGGATGAAGTCATCCTCATTACTTTTCTCGAGAAACGTATAAGCCATCATTTGTATTGACAATGATTTTCTCACCTTGTTCAATAAATAAAGGTACTTTCACTAAAAGTCCTGTTTGAACGATCGCATCCTTCAAGGCGTTGGTTTTCGTGTCACCACGAACACCGGGGACTGTTTCAATTACTTCTAGCGCAACTTTTTCGGGAATACTTAAGCCTAAAATTTCTTCATGATTGTAAAAGTTAACTTCTACCATCATGCCTTCATAAATAAATTGTAGCTCATGCTCAATTTGAGCAGCATTAATTTCAATTTGCTCGTAGGTTTCACTATTCATGAAAACATGCTGTTCACCGTTTGCGTATAAGTATTGCATTCCAACTTTATCAATTTGAGCTCGTTCTACTTTTGTACCAGCATTAAATGTATGATCGATCACAGCACCTGTTCGAAGATTTCTTAATTTAGAACGAACAAAGGCACTCCCTTTACCCGGTTTAACGTGTAAAAACTCAATAATTTGATATATATTGCCTTCAAAAGCAATGGTCATTCCTGTTTTAAATTCATTTGTACTTACCATAAAGCGTCACTCCTGTCTTTTTAGCCGTTTATATTATACATGAAAAGCTCTTAGATAACAACTTTTCTTAATCTTTTTTTGCTCCAAGTTTGACTCCTAAATCGTTTAAATCTTGTTTGAATCTCTCAGTAATTTGTTCGGTTGTTAAACCAGGATAATCAGCGATTGTTTTGGCCTCACCAATCATAATTCGTTTATTTTCTTGATGATAATAGACAGGAATAATTGGGATGTGTGAACCAGCAGTTTCAAAATAACGTTTTGCTAAAAAGAGAAAACCTTGA
>JALNWO010000026.1 GCA_023230825.1 Acholeplasmataceae bacterium | reverse complement strand
GAACTCAAAATCAACGTTTGTGTGAGCATACTTTTCTTTGTAGTGGAGAACTCGTTCAACCCTTTCGTTAATAACGTCTTCACTGATTTCACCATTCAAGACTGCTTCTTTAATTCTTTCCATCGATTCAAGTGCGAGTTTTGGCGAATGACAAACACAATAAATATTCACACCTGCTTGAACAGCCATTAAACTCGCTTCAACTGTACCATAGCGGTCGGCAATTGCCTTCATCTCCATCCCGTCAGTGACAATTAAACCTTCAAAGCCAAATTCATCACGAAGAAGCGTTGTCATCACTTCATGAGACAACGTTGCTGGTTTTCCACCTTCGGTTAATGCTGGAAAATAAATATGACTACTCATCATTCCATGAATGCCTGCGTTAATCGCCTTTTTGAAAGGGGCGAACTCAACAGCCTCAAGTCTTTCTCGTGAATGATTGACTGTTGGAAGACCAACATGTGAGTCAACAACGGTATCACCGTGACCAGGAAAATGTTTAGCGGTTGCGATGACATGTTCTTGAAGTCCTTGAATAAAGGGCAAGCCGTACTTCGCAACTTCTTCTGGATTATCAGAATAACTCCTTACGCCAATGACAGGGTTTTTGGGATTGTTGTTAACATCTAAAACGGGGGCGAAATTAATATTAATTCCTAATTGTTTTAACTCAAAACCCATTTGCTTCCCAACTTCATAACCCATTAAGGGAAGGTGATTGGCTGCAATTGTCATTGCTCCTGGGAAAAAAGTAGCTTCTGATTGAATTCTCGTCACCATCCCACCCTCTTGATCAATACCAATAAACATTGGGAGACCTAAATGCTTTAAGCTTAGTTGATGGAGATCTTGTGTTAGTTTAAACAATTGCTTAATACCCTTAATATTATGGGTAAATAAAATTACGTTTCCTGCTTTATATTTTTCAACCATTTGCATGGTTTCTTCATTTACTTCTGTGCCTTCAATTCCAAACATTAAAAGCTGCCCAATTTTTTCTTCTAGGGTCATATTTTCAAGTCGTTGTTTCATATAAGTGATACCTCTCTTTCAATGTTCTAAAGGTTTCTGTATCTTTTTTAAGTCGTTTTAATTTTTCTGATAACGGCATTTCTAAGCGATTATAGTTATCTCCTGTTAACAAATCAATCATCGGATGATGACCTTCTTTAAAAGGTTTAATAAAGGCGAATTCTTCATGTATTTCTTTCACGATGTGTAAAAGCGTTAGTCCTGTTTTAACGGGTTCATACATCTTTTTATCAGTTAAGATCAGCTCAATCCCTTCACAAAGTTCTCCTTGATGTTTTGAGAACGTTGGTGTGAAATATACGGGACGAAACTGAACACCTTTTAGTTCTTCTTTATTTAACCTTTCTATGACTGCTTGACTGTTAAACCAGGGGGCACCAACAAAGCTAAATGGTTTTGTTGTTCCTCGACCTTCGCTTACATTGGTCCCTTCATAGTAGCATGTCGCTAAATAATGATAGGTCGATTCAACTGTTGGTAAATTAGGACTTGGAAGAATCCAAGGAAATCCTAAAGCGTCATAGTCTAAATGTCGATCGTACCCTGTCATTTTAACAACCGTCAAATCACAATTAATTTCATACAATTCGTTAAAGAGAACAGCAAGCTCACCAATCGTTAAGCCATACCGTTGTACGAGCGGATAATAGCCAACAAAAGAACGGTACTCCAAATCCAAAATCGTTCCTTCTACTGTTATCCCGTTGACTGGGTTAGGTCTATCAAAGACAACAAAAGGGATGTTGTTTTCCTTCGCAGCCATCATGGCGTATGCCATGGTATACAAATAGGTATAATATCTGGCCCCGACATCTTGAATGTCAAAACATAAAAGATCGACACCTGCCAACATCTCTTTTGTTGGTTTTTTATTTTGTCCGTATAAAGAATAGACCATTACACCTGTTTTTTCATCGACATAATTATCTAAACGAACCCCCGCTTGTAAATCACCACGAACCCCATGTTCCGGGGCAAAAAGAACGGCCAAAGTCGTTTGTTCTTGTAAGATATCGATCGTTGATTTTAAGTTTCGATCAACCCCTGTGGGGTTTGTAATTAAACCAACGCGTTTATGATTAAATAATGCGAGATGTTGATCAAGATTCTCGATCCCCACTTTGAACATCTTCATCCACCAAACTTTCTACATACTTCACTACTTTATTCGTTAATAGGGCATTCAATAAGATTGGGATAGATAAGCCACCAAAAACGAAAATGAGTTGTGTTAAGGGAAACATAAATAAAACAAAGGGAATGGCAATTGTGAACACCAATAATAGCGTTCGGAAAATAAATTTTCCTGCCAAATAAAATGATAACTTAAATAAAAGCCACACTTTTGCCTTTGGGACAACTAACATTGAAGACAATGTATAAAGGGTAATAACAATCATCCCAATTAAAAAAGCAAGGGTAATATAATAACCAACGAGGAAAAACCAGTTTTTTGTAAGTTGCAAGGATTGATCATAATATCTAACATTTACAAATCCTAAACCTAATAAAACGATTAACAGAACACTAAACCAAATCTTTTTTCCTAAATTCTCTTTAAAAAACAAATAATATCCTTTAAAGAGTGGTTCTTCCTCTTGATTGATATATCGATGAAAAAGTTTATAGCCGGCGGATAAACTCGGAAAAATGGTAATAATGGGAATACTCGTAACAATCATAAGAAAGTTTATTAAAATAATCCGAATAATCCAATCGGCAATCGTATTTAGTTTTTGAAAAAACGTTTTTTCAAATTTCATTTAGCCTACAATACCTGTCCGTTCAATAGATTCGACAAATTGTTTTTGAACAAATAAATACATAATGAGTAGTGGTAACATCATTAATAATGCTGAAACGTTTGATATCAGAGCTAAGAAGACTGGATTTTCCCAAACATCCTGACCAATTAAACTCAGTCCACCTGTATAGAAAAGTGCGGCATAGACGTTTTCAGCAGCGTTAATCAGTTGCATCGTTAATAAGGGGAACCGTTCGGTACTCACCTCAAATATTTTAACATAATAAGCGTCATTCCACTGCCAAACGAAGGCGAATAGACCAACGGTTACTAACGCACCACGTGCGTTTGGTAACATGACGTTCCAGAAAATCCTGAAGACACCGGCACCATCAATTTGGGCAGACTCTTCGAGCTCTTTTGGAAGTCCCCTAAAGAAACTTCTAAAAATATAAATAAAGATACCACTACGAATACCCATCCCGAGTCCACTCATTAAATAAATAGACCCTTCTTTCCCAATCAAACCTAAATTCCTAAAATATAAATACTGCGAGAGCGATAAAGCCTGTGGTGGAATAATAATCGTTAAAAGGACGAGCCCAAATAAAATGCCACTTCCTTTAAAGCTCAGCCTTGCGAAAGCATAACCCGCTAAAGCGGTTGATGCCATCGATAAAACCATCGCGATCGCACTGAGTTTAAACGTATTCACTAGCGCGTGCCGATAGTCTAAGACGATTGCCGCAATTTTAATATTCATAACACTCCAGTTTTCTGGAATCCAAATAACTGCTGGGTTATTGGTATCTTCTGGGGCACGAAGTGCCATTAAGATTTGCTGGATGGTTGGAAATAAAATAACGAAACAGAGTCCAACTAATAAAACCGTTCTAAAGAAAGTCATTAAGAAACTTTGGAACTTTCTTTTTCTTCGGAAATTTTTAGCAGGATCTTTTAAGTCTTTCATAACACCGTGATAAGATTTTTTGAGTTGTTCAATGATATTAGTTTTCATAGTGCGACTCTCCAATCTTAAATAGTTTGCCTAAAGCACCTAAGACAATTAAAATTAAAATAATCGTACCGACATAAATCCAAGCCATTGCTGAAGATAAGCCCCAGTTTTGTTTATTCAACTCCGTACTAATAATGTTTGAAATCGATGACGTTAAGAACGTATCAACAAGGGCATAAACAATGACCGTTCCAATATGCACTTTCACGTTTGGTAAAGTAATTAACCAAAACATTTCATAGGCAGTCGCGCCCTCAATCTTAGCCGCTTCATATAAATGTTTTGGTATCGATTGAATACTAGCAAGAAAGAGGAGGATTGGAACACCTGCAAGTGCTAAAATATCATAAATCCGGTCGATCAATCCAACAATGAAGTTAATAATCCCCGGCGTCATTCCTGTCTGCATTAAGTAAAACTGAAGATCAAAAACTTTATCAATGCCCTGTTGTTCTAAAATAGCGTTAATCGCTTCTCCGCCGCCAACCGCAGAGACAACCGCAGCTGAGTTTAAAATAACGGGGATAAAGAAGATTGCTCTGACAATCGCGCGACCTCTAAATTTCATATTTAATAAGACAGCGATAAATAAACTAAAAATCAGTAAGACCGGCAAGTTAATAAAGACGTCTGCTACAGTATCTAATAATTCTACGCGGAATGAAGATGTTGTCGTCACGTGCGTATTAAAGGCGTATGAATAGTTGGCAAAGCCAACATTCTCAGTTAAAATTTCACCAGCACGAGGCGTGAGTTTAAAGAAACTATAGCGGAAGGTTTGGAAAAACGGAAAGATGAACAATAAGATGAGTCCAATCACCCATGGCAAAAGGAAAATAGCAGCCCAAACCCGTTTTTGATTTTTATAAGTTAACTCTGGTCGTTTCCACTTTCTTGGGAGTCGTTGTTGTTCAGTCATCATTAAACCCCCTCTACTAAATAACTCATTCCCGGTACGGTATAAATACTCACGTTTCGTGGATTTAAGTTATAGTTAATTAAAATTTTAATGCCATTCGAATATGTGACACGATAGACGTTGTGGCTCACAACTTCATGATTAACAAGATAGCCTTCGTGAATGCCTAAAGCATCTAAAGTTTTCACTTGTTCTTCAATCATATCAAGCCAGTTCACATAATGGGTAGCCATATATTCGTTATACTCAGTATTTAATAATGCACGTGAATCTTCATATGTTAACGTATACTTTAAGTTAGAACCCGTTTCAATATGTTTTAAGAACTCATAGTTAAAGCCTCGATCGCTCGCTAAGTTAATGGAGTGACCAGAATATTCAACCATCCCTGATAAGACAAGTTGTTGTAGGGGGATTTGTGCATCAATAATAGAATAGAGTGTTGCCTCTAATGGAATATCAGTCATATAGTTTGCATAGTTGAAAGCATAATACGATGGATTGTTTAACATCATTTCTTTATTTAAGCTTTCTAAGAATACTTCTTGTATCCGTAAACTATCCTGTTTATAAATGATAACATTGCGATCGTAATGACCCGTTAATCGTGAACCCATTAAAGAAAACTCAATATTGTTAAAATCATATCCTCGATTTAGTTTCTTAAAGATCGCTTCATAATACACCGGGTTAATGACGTATGCACTCTTACTATGTTCGTAATTTGTTTCTGAATAAGGAAGTCGTGTCGGATAATGATAATCATACATTTCTGCGTGGTTTCCACGGATTCTGCTTGCAGTATATCGATATTGATCGAATAACTTATGATAACCGTTGGCGGTCATTAAATTAATCGATTGATAAACATCAACACCTAAGCTTCCTAAATATGTTTCAAACCGTTCAAAGTTGCGTTTGTTTCCAACAGAACGTTCAAACTTCACCCGATCATTGATGTCTTGTGATAGACCACCATTAATCGCTCCTTGATATAAAACATTCATTTCTGTGACGCCACGATCTTGAAGTTCATCGATAATCATTTTCGCTTGATCGTATGTTGTCATCGATTTATTTGTATAATAAGGAACGCCTAAGAAAAAGGACTTGTAATCATAGGCACCTAAAAACTCAATGGTCGCAATCGTTCGGTCGCTTTGTGGTTTTGCTGTAAACCCTTTTTCTTCGATTAAGTATTCTTGGAATTTTTTCGCAATCCCAACATAATTATTTTCTTCTTCTTTTAAGAAATGGAACTCAACCGTGAAGTCGGTCGAAACAATTGTTTTCGTCCATAAATCAACACCATATGTATTCCAGCCTGTCCCGATGACAACTGCTTCCACTTCTCTTAAGTTAAAGGTCGGATAGATTTTGTTATACGAGTCATTCCTTCCGGATACGTCTGCAAATATAGCAGCCATCGCATCGCCTTCGGTAATAATAGCTGCAAACCCACCATCGTCTTTAACCATTCCATAAACTGGCATGTTAATGGGTTGTTGCTGCTCAGCCATCTTATACGGAAGTTGAGCTAAATCTTGGCCATAGAGGCGTTTATTATACGCACTGGCGTAATATTTTTCGTTATTAAATTCAATAATGGCCCCACTTCCATCAGGGACAACTAAATAACCATTCGTTGGCACACCGCCAACTTCAGATACAGCTGTACCGAAAAAAGGATACAGTGTTAAACGAGCAATTTTAATATCTTCTGTTTCAACGATTGAATCTTTTAAAATTGTAGCTCGTAAACCTTTTTCTGTTAATTCTAGTTCAATAGCTACTTCAAACCGTACTTTTTCATGTTGTTCAAAATAGCCGTAGTGCTCATTTTCTTCAATCGCACGTTCGCGAGTATACTTTTCGTCTTCAGCTGCATCACGGTAAAAAATATTATATAGTCTTTGTTTTGTGATCTTACTCATATTTTCATAGTTGATAATTTCATAAAGATCACGTTCTGAATCATAACCCGTATAAGCCAAGCGACTTAAAATATTAAAATCATTCATCGCTTCAATGACGTCTTTAGGTAAAAATTTAGGGAAATACAATTGGTCAATTTCCGTATCTTCAATCACATATTTTACCTGAACTCCATTAGGGATATATTTAATCCCAAATGTCCGTTCCCCTTCAGGTCTTAAGACTGTATCAGGGTGGTAAATACTTAAACGGTAGTTGTTAATTGTATTAGAAGATCCCGCTTTATTATAGTAGGTTAAGTCAATCGTTGCTTTTTGTCTTTCTTTCGCAGCGGTCGTAATTGACTTTGTGACATCCTCTTCCCATGGATCAGGAACAGTTGGATTTGAATAATACACCACGTTGGTCCGAAGATCAACTACTTTAATATAAGAGGTGTTCTCATCGATATATAGTTTAAAGTTTGAATTTTGCGCCACCAATTTTTCAGGATCATCTAACGTCTCAGCATCAATAAAACCTTCTGGATCATACGTGCGAACAGCATGAGGTTCTATTTTTGTTGCTCTTAAGTTAAAAGTAAAGAAGTATACCGCGATCAATCCTAAAATGATGGCGATGATTGCTAGTTTTTTCATCTCATCACCTCTAATATCTCAAACTCAGTTCTTCATAAATTGAAGAAAAGAACTCGATGACTTGTTGAATTAAATCAAAGAATAATAAACCAAAGAAAATCATCGCGGCCATCGCAACAATAGTTAAAATGAAAGCCAAAATGGTCTTCCCAAGGCCATATTCATGAATATTCAAAATGCCCATAAATAACATCCATCCTGTCGCAACATACGCAAATCCCATAAGAAGTTGATAAAGAGCCATTTCTTCTAACGTTAAGAAGTTAGATAAAATAACAGCTGGATAACCAATTAAAATTAACGGAAATAAAGAGTAACCTGTTACCATCACGATTTCTTTAAATTTACCCTTACCTTCCATCAGTGTGGTCACAGACCAGTTACCAACAGTAAATAAGACAAGGAGTAAAATCACGGCGAAAATCTCTTGCAAACTATTGAGATGCAAGGGGTTACGCTCATTAATTAAGAAACCTTCTCTTTGATACGCGAATATTCGGAAAAAAGCATAAAGCGTAATAAAGACAAACGCGACACTCATTTTTCCTTTCTTATAACGTTTTAATTCATCATAGCCATCAAAAGGGTGGAAAAGAACGTATTTAGGGAACTTAAAGTAATGTAAGTAAAAGGCTTTAAGTCCGTCTAAGAATTTAGTCTTCATACAAAATCGTTCCTCCTTTTGCTTTTGTTTTGCGAATCTTAAAGTATGCCCAAGCCCCGAAGGCTAAGACAATGCCACCGAAAATATACCCAAAGTTTTTCTTTAAGATTTCATTGCGATATGATTTATAAGCTCTTGAATAATAATATTTATCATGACCCAAATTAAAATATTCAAGCGCCTTTTGATAATCACCCATGCGCAAATAGTATTTACCTAAACCATTATAGGCAATTTCATAGTTGGTGTTTAACACAAGAACCTCTTCCCAAAGTTCAGCTGCTTTTTCAAACTCACCGATCGAATGAAAAGCGATGGCTTGATTGACTGCTTCACCAAATGGGGTTAACTGATAAACAACAATTGTTCTTGAGCGTCTATCTAAAACTAAGAGGTCATCGTTAAAATACGCAATGGCGACACCTTCTGCAAATTTATCTGATTGTGCTCCTTCATCACCGTTGATATATAGTAAATTACCTTCACTATCATAAGTAAATAAACGTGACCTTTTTTGGTCTAAGACAGTAAAGATGCCGTGATCAGTATAGGCGATATCAACGAGTGTTGATGCGCCGGTAATCACGTAATTATTAGAGCCTTGAATATAATGGATGTCACCCATTGGTGGATGATAACCATTTCGCTTTAAGACGTCAACACCTTTGGGGTTAATTAACTGAATAATGTTTTCTGCATTTCCAGAAGCAGGTTTAGACGTTGCGTAAATAAAGTTTTTCTCATCCATTTGAACGTTTGTATATTCTGTTGGTAAATAAAGTTGGAGTTGTGAAAGTTGTTCTTCAGTCATGAGCGAGCGCCGGAAAACTTCAATTGGCGTTAAGCTCACAGGGTTCACACCAGTAAACCGGTTAAAAGTTCCATCACTACTTAACTCAATGATGCCCTCATAAACGTTTCTTGCGACAACATAAATTCGTTCTGATCCATCAACAGTTAATTTTCGTGGTTCAAAGCGTAATTCATCAAAAGTAGGATCATCAACTTGACTAAATGTATCAAGAACTTCAAAATGGTGATTGAGTTTTACAATTCGACCATTGCCGCTATCGGCAATATAAATTCCACTTTCATGTACTTCAACGCCAAAAGGTGCACTTAGTGTTAAGTTCGGAAACTCAGAGACACCTTGAGCCGTTAGTTTGTCAATATAACTTTGATGTAAAGGGAATTCTTGATGAATGGCTTGAATTTGAAATTCATCATCAATTAAATATAAACGGTTCGTTCCTGAGTCAATCATATAAATGACACCTTCATAAACAACAATGTCTTCTGGTGAAGAAAGTGTCGTTCCTAAAGTGTTTGCGTTAAAGTGGGTGGCATAGTTCATTCCGGGTGCGGAATGAATGACATCCCCATAGTATGAATAATTGTAGCGCACCGTTGCCAATTGAATAGGCAATGTTAGGAGCAATGAAAAAATCATCATTAATCTCATCTTTTCCCCTCCTATTTCATACCAGAATGGCTAAATGTTTCGACAATCTTAGACTGAGAAAGAATGAAGAAAGTCACAGGGACAACCATCATAATGAAAGAGACTGCAGCAATGGTGCCCGCTCTTTCAATCGTTCCTGCGGCAATTTGTCTAAGCGCATAGCTCACTGGTTTTAATTCTTCACTAAAGATAAATGATCCGCCGTCGGTAACCCATAGTCTTTGGAATAATAAGATAATGAGTGTTAACCAGGCTGGTTTAACGAGTGGCATCACAATTTGGAAGAAAATCCGATATTCACTCGCGCCATCAATTTTTGCACTTTCAATCAGTTCGTCGGGAATTTGTTCCATAAACTGCTTCATTAAATAAAGTCCCAATGAAGAGGCAATGGCTGGTAAAATGATGGCTGCATGTGAATCAATTAATCCTAAACGGGTAATGATAATATAGTTTGGAGTCGCTGTCACCTGAGGGGCAAACATTAATGAGTAAACGACCAATGTAAAGAGAATGGTCCGTCCAGGGAATTTATATTTCGCAAGTGGATAAGCGGCCATTGATGCGATTAACACGTGACCGGCAGTTCCTAATGTTGTGATTAAAATCGTGTTGAAGAAATAACGCGTAAAAGGAATCCACGAGTTGCTCATTAGTTCTGATAAATCTCTAAAGTTTTCCACTGTTAAGTTTCGCGGTAATAAACGCGGTGGGAATAAGAAGAGTTCATCCAAAGGTTTAAAAGCATTTGATACTGTCATAATGAGGGGGAAGGCGCTAAAGAAGCCAAATAAAATTAAAATGGTAAATAAAGCAATGTCACCAGCTTTTGAACGGTTAATCCGTTTTCTGCGGCGATACCTACGGTTTTTAATTTGTTCGATAATTTGCGTCATCATTAATCACCCACCCTTCTTAAAATGGAACGAACCAAGAGGTTGGCGGTCATCATAATTAAGAATAACAATGTCGCAATCGCTGATGCATACCCTAAATCAAAACGGATAGACCCAAAGTCAATTAAGTGAGTCACAATCGTATGACCCGCATATTGAACCGATGGGAATCCCACAAGTTGCATCGACACTTCTGCGATGGCCAGTGATGTCGTAATTTGCATGACTGCTCCAAATAATAATTGTGGTTTCATGGATGGCAAAGTAATATGCCATAATTCTTGCCAGCGGTTTCTAATGCCGTCAATCGCACCCGCTTCATAAAGAGTTCTATCAACACTTTGAAGACCGGCGATAAAGGCTAAGAATGAGACACCCAAGCTGAGCCATAGCTGAACGATAATAATCACCATTAACATGTATTTGGGATCATTCAACCATAAAACAGGGTTATCAATAATCCCTAAACGAACCATAATCGCGTTGGCATACCCATGAACGTCCCCTGAGAAAATCAAGAGCCAAATTAAGAAGGCGTTCCCAGAAATACTAGGGGCATAAAAGATCAGTGTCATAAACGCTCTTAAGCGTGGTTTTAGTTCATTAATGAGCCATGCGAAGACAAACGCTAGTAAATAGCTAACAGGTCCCGTGACTACGGCTAAAATCAATGTGTTTTTTAACGCGATAATGAAAATATCATCATCCAACAGTAATTTTGTATAATTATCTAACCCGATGAATCGGGGTGTTTCTAAAAGGTTAAAATAAGTAAAACTAATACCTAAAGACATGAATACAGGAATAATGGTGAAGGTGAAAAAGAGTATCATGTAAGGAGCCATCAAAACGTAATTATGCTTATTCTTTTTCACGTCTTTCCATAGTAGTTGACGTTTTGTCAAATTCATATTGATGTTATCTTGCATAACGGATGCCTCCTTTCGTTAGTCTATGAGACCAAATTCTCGTCGTTTCTTCATCATTTCTTCATTAATAATGAGGACATAATCATATATCGTTTCCCGTGGATTCGCATTTTCGTTAATCACAAGACGGAATGCATTATCCAAGTGACGTCCAGTCATATAGCCTCCAGGCACTTCAGGAACACCTTTGACCCATGCCCATTGCTCTTGTAGTTTTTCATATTCTTCAACGGTCCAAGGAAGTTGGGTTAAAGCTTCAATGTTTGCGGTTGGGTAGCGAGCAGCAGCTCCTAAGATACCTTCCATTTCACGTCCAAATTGAACTTGAATTTCTGTTCTTGTCCACCATTCTAAAAACTTCCAAGATGCGGCCTTTTTCTGTGATTGTTCCATAATCATGACGCCTGTATTGGTGGAGACAGTGTCTTTTCTTAACACTTCATTACCATGTTCATCAGTAGTAATGGTTCCTGGAACTGTAGTGAAATCCCATTTTCCACGAATTTCCGGAGCGAAGACACTAAGCGTATTATACGTATTATAATAGGTCACACCGATAGGCATTTGCCCGCTTCTAAAACGGTTGACGAAGTTTGCTTCAACGGGGAATGAATAATCGGTATAAAACCGGGTCCATGTCTCGAAGACTTCGGGTCCTAATCCTTCGTTAAAGCCACTTTCTAAATTATCATTAATGTAAAACTCACCATCATTTTGATAAAACATCGTTGCGAAAATAGGGTTCGGTGGTAAGTTAATAACGTTTCCTTGAGAAATTGGAACTGGTAAATAAAACTCTAAGTTGTGTTTTTGTAAATCAGGAATCATCTCAATCACATCACGCCAAGTGTGAGGAACTGAGAAACCCATCTCTTCAAAAATATCGGTTCGGTAAAACATCATTAAAAAGATTTGCTGTTCAGGAAGAGCGAACGTTCCACCTTCATACTTAAAGCCTGTCATCGCACTGTCCATAAACCGATCTTTAACCATATCAAATTCGGGTTCTTGTGATAAATCATACACCGCATTTCTCATCGCGTAGTTCACGGGGACGTTATAACCCACTCCCATCGCAACATCTGGACCCACGCCAGAAAGTGTTGCTGGTAATAAGACAGCTGCATTGACTAACTTTAAGTCGACTTGAATGCCTGTGTTTGGTGTAAACGATTCGTCAATTAATTTTCTTAAAATATTGGTTTGGTCACGACCAACAGAAATCCATACTTCAATTGTTTCGGTGATGCCGCCTGCTTCTGTTTGGCCGATTGCGGCATAGTTTGTTACGAAACTTGCGAAAAAGGAACGAAGACTAAACCACATCCGTGAAATCCAGGATGCTTTGTTTTGTGGCATGGTTTCGTTTTCATGATGAATCACAAAATAATCAATTTCTAATGGTTGTTCTGACATTAAAATAACGAGTGTTCCTAGTGCTGAAATATTGGCACTATAGCTAAACAAGTTTCGATGGATTTTTCTTGGTTTTTCTAAAAAATCATCGAGTTGTATAATAAAGGTGTCTAAAATACCTGTTTTCTCACTCGTTGATCCGGAAATTTCAATAATTCGCTCGCGAATAGAAACTAAATTGTTTCTTTCTTCTTCTAAGCGTTCTAACATCCGGTCCACACGTCTCGTTAATTCATAGTCACGATATGGATCGGGTTCAGGTCCTGTATAAACTAAAATTTCTCGATAGAGTTTATTCAATTGATTGATTGAATTTTGAACTTGAGCAATAATGGGACCATACTCTCCTAAGGAAATCTCAAAAGTAATCACATGTTTTCCTTCGGAAAAATATAAATAATATGGATCATCATTGGAGCCCAATGTTTGAATCCGCCAATCATTTGAATAAGGAAATTGAAAGTTTTCAAATTCTTTAAAAGGAATCTTTCCATCAATGTATATATTACGGCTCACATTCATCCCAGCAGCAATCTTTTGTTTAACACGAAGGCTAATCGCATAAAGTCCAGCTTCATCAATGTTAAACTCCCAACTAATCTGGTCACCTGCAACACGCCAGTTGGCACCACCAATGGTGTTTAAACGAATCAATGAATGATGACTTGGCATCGTCATTTGACTGGTCCGGTCGTTTAACGGATAAAGTGTCGGTGATGTCGTATAGGCTGCATCTTCGGCTTGTAAGAAAACAGGGTCTTGTTTTACTTTTTCATAGCCTTGATTTAAATACTGTTGGTACACTTCCGCATAGGTTTGTCGTTGTTCAACCGAAATGATTTCGATTTTATCGATTAAAAGGGGTTCTCTCACAGATTCTAACGTAATTGTGTTGGGTCCTGCTTGAAAATAAAAAGCATATGGTTCATTGACATAACCAATTGCGTCTTTAAACAATGCTTCTGTCCAAAATGGGTTTTCAATTTGACTCGGACGAATATCGTTACCATGAATATCTCTTTTTACCTCATCGCCTTGGCTTTGCCAAATCCGATAAAAAACCAGGTTGTTGGCACCATCAAAAGGAACTTCATCATTAATATAAAGTCTTCTTTCAATCGATGAACTTTTACCTGGATAAGGAAAATATTTAAGCTTCAAGTGGTAAAAACCCGACCAGGGTATTTCGAAAGTCCAAGAGACACGTCCCTTCTCTTCAGTAAGTAGCGGCTGGGTAACCCCTTCATATTCATCCAACACACGATGATTACCAACAATCGCGTCAAAACCTGCACCATCCAATTGAATCATCTCATTTTGGGGGTACACTTCTGGATTGCTCGTTAAATAGTGAAAATACGAGTTTGGATCTAATTCTCCTAACTCGGCTGGATTAATGTGGGCGACAGGTTCACGGTTAAAAAGTAATGTGTCTTTTTTCATCTTAACAACGATGCTATCGACGATGGCCACGACTAAAATGAGTCCTAATATACTCAGTGAAATAATAATGATTTTTTTAATGTCAATCACATCCTTTGAAATAATCCCCCTTGAGGTCAAGGGGGATTAACTTCTTAATTTGAGGGATTTAAAAACTCGTTAAGTGCAGCTTGGTAAATTGGGGCAATCGAGTCAACGTTCGTTCTTGCGGTTCCTTCACGAATACCTAAACCAGCGTTTGTCCGCCAACCGTTTTCGCCATAATGGCTAATGCCAATCGCGCCAATTAATTCATAATAGACTTTGTCATAAATTGCCATGTAAGCTTCAACATAAACATCTTTATCGAAACGAGTCATAAGCGTAATTTCAAAATCATCACGGAGTTCTTCTTCAGTTTTCCAAAGTTGCAACTCATTCCATACTTTAAAGACTAAAGCTTCACGCTCAGGTGTCATACCAGATGCGATTGAATAAACGGCAACACCAGAAATGGGTGATGCGTATTGTCCACTGTATGTATCGCTTCTTGGATAAGGAACATAACCAAGTTCAAAACTAATGTTACCCCATCTATTATCGGCATTCACGAACCATAAGCTACCTGGATGGATTGCAACACGACCGGCCATCCATAATGCAGAACCTGCATCATAAGCGCCAGCTGGTTCAAAGAGACCTTTTGTCCATAAGTCGCTTAAGAAATCAAGTGTTGCAAGAGCGGGTGCTTGATTAAAGGCAACACGACCGGTATCACCATTAATGAGTTTCCCACCATTTAAAGGGATCATACTTTCAGCATATAACACTGGAACACCACCAATGGCGTAACCTTCTTGTTCTTG
>JALNWO010000025.1 GCA_023230825.1 Acholeplasmataceae bacterium | reverse complement strand
ACTTAAGACTAAGAGTTTCTTCATTTTTATTCTCCTTTTCTTTTTTTTGAATTTCTCTTATATCACATTTAGGAAATCTTCTTCTTTTGCCGTACGAATACGGTCTTTAAGTTGGTTATATTCACCCTGCGCTTTTGTTAGTTCAAATTCTAATTCTAAAATTTTAATGTTATCTGTTTGATCTGCAAGTTTAAGCGCTTGTTTGGCTTGAATATATTTATCTTTAATTTCAACGAACTCATCATGGTATTTTTGTTTCGCATAAGAGACACCGACGAGGTCAATTGAACGAACGTTTCTCGTGTAAATATCAAAGACAACTGCAAGGAGGAGGACGCCACCTAAAACGATAGGTTCGATATTTGAAGGGAATCCAGCTAATTTCATCCCGTTTTGAATCGACATAATAACAATCGCTCCAACGAAGGCGTTGATGACTTTACCAACACCACCTTGAGCACTGGTCCCGCCAATATAGGTTGCGGCAATTGCATATAACTCCCAGGAAATTCCGTAGTTGGGGTTCGCTGTTCTTAACATTGAAACATACATAAGACCTGCAATTAACGTAAGGACACCCATCGAGACAAAGACAAAGATAATGATCCGGTAAACGTTAATCCCCGACAGCTCTGCAGCTTCTGGGTTCCCACCCACTGCATAAATTCTTCGGCCAAGTACTGTTTTCGTTGTAAAGAAATGATAGATTGCTACCACCATAATGGTAATTAAAACTAAGTATGAAATGCCTTTATAAACTGCCAAGTTATACGTTAAGAAGAGAATAATAAAGACAACAACAACAATTTGCGTAATTAACATTGAAAGTTCGGTTTGTTTTAATTCAAGCTTTTTATTGTGACGATATTTCATAATTGATAGAGTCACAATCGTAATAACTGCAAGTGCCCCGACGATTAATGTAAGTAAATTAAAATTGCCGACTTTCATATCACTTAAGTAGCCAACACCAATCGTTCTAAAGAAGTTATTTGATGAGGGTGTTGTCGTACTGTCTGTTTTTAAAAGGAGCATTCCTTTAAAAATAAACATCCCAGCAAGTGTCACAACAAACGAAGGTACATTGACTCGAGCAATTAAAATCCCTTTGACAAAACCGATAACAACCGTAATCAGAATCGCTACAATAATTGCATACCAGACGGAAGTTCCTAAGTTTTCAACTTCAACAACGATATACGCCCCTAGGAAGGCTCCTAAGAATCCGACCGATAAATCGATTTGTCTAGTGACAATGACAAGCGTCATCCCCACTGCTAAGACAGCAACGTAACCGGTTTGGTTTAGGAGATTCGTAAAGTTAATCGGTCCTAAGAATAAACCATTGGTTAAGATTGAGAAGACTAGGAAAATAACTGCTAAGGCAATATACATCCCGTAATCACGAATATTCGTTCGTGTATTAGAAATAATTTTTAAAAAATATCGAACTACTGGATTCATCTTTTTCATTCAAACACCTCTATCTATATCGTCGCTTTCTCCATGATTTTTTCTGCTGTCGCTTCTGCCATGGTAAACTCTGCCGTTTGGACACCTTCAGCTAAAACGTAGATGCGATCACACATTCCTAAAATTTCTGGAAGTTCTGAAGAAATTAAGAGAATGCTCATCCCGCGGGCAATCAAGTCATTAATGATTGTATAAATTTCAAATTTTGAACCGACATCGATGCCTCGAGTAGGTTCATCTAAGATTAAAATACTTGGTTCCGAAAACAACCATTTGCCGATTTGAACTTTTTGTTGGTTACCACCACTCAAGTTTCTAATTCGTTGAAAAATGGAGGGTGTTCGGATGTTTAAGTTTCTGACATATTTTTCAGCTTCTGATGATTGTTTCATTTCGTTTAAGATGCCGTATCTAGAAATTTTTTGTAGTGCTGATAACGTAATGTTTTCACCAATCGTTTCTGATAAGATCAGCCCATTGCCTTTTCGGTCTTCAGAAACATACGCAATTCCATGATCAATGGCTCTTTGAGGTGTGTTTAAATTAACAAGTTTACCGTTAATAAAAATTCCTCCAGAGGTTTTATAGTTTTTGGGATTTCCAAAAATACTATGGGCCAACTCTGTTCTTCCCGCACCAATTAATCCAGAAATGCCAACAACTTCACCACGATGGAGCCGAATATTTGAATTTGTCACAACATACCGGTTTTTATTTTTGTCGTAGGCATTAAAGTTAATCGTCTCTAAGACAACATCTTGGGGTTCATATTTAGGTCTCTTGGGGAAAATGTCTTCGATCTCACGACCAACCATGTGTTTAATAATAATCGCTTCATCAATTTCGTTTTTTTCTAAGCGCGAGATGGTTTTTCCATCTCGTAAAACGGTAATAGAATCGGCAACTTCAGTTGCTTCTTTTAATTTATGAGAAATCATAATTGATGTAACGCCTTCTTTTTTTAAGTTAATGAGTAATTGAAGTAAATTGGCACTATCATCTTCGTTTAAGGCAGCTGTTGGTTCATCAAGGATTAATAATTTAACATTTTGGCTGAGTGCTTTCGCAATTTCAACGAGTTGTTGTTGGCCAACACCAAGTGACCCAACGTGAGTATCAATATCAATTTTTAATCCAACTAAATCTAAGTAGCGTTTTGTTTCTTCGCGTGTCTTTTTCCAATCAACGAGTCCGTATCTTGTTTTTAATTCATGTCCAACAAAAACATTCTCATAAACTGTTAAGTCTGGAAACAATGCCAACTCTTGGTTAATAATAACAATACCAGCGTTGACTGAATCTTTAATTCCGTTAAAAGAAACAACTTCTCCTTCAAAGACAATATCGCCTGAATAAGTACCAGGACCATGAATCCCACTTAAAATTTTCATAAGTGTTGATTTTCCTGCTCCATTTTCACCGACAATAAAATGAATTTCACCTTCTTCAACGTGAAAAGTCACATCGCTGAGTGCGACAACGCCAGGGAATGTCTTCGTAATAGATCTCATTTCCAAAATATTATTTTTAGCCAAAGAAGATTCACCTCTTTTAAATTGTTAAGGATAGTATCTTTAAATTATATTATACAACGGTTTGACCGTTTCATACAACTTCTTATAGACATTATATTTCTTTTCGTATAAAGCGACGTTATCTTTTATTGGATAAAATGTCTCTTTCACTTGAAGTAATTTTTCACACGTGACTGAAACTGATGGATAAGTACCATTACCAACCATAGCCAAGATGGCAGCACCTAAAGCAGGACCTTCATCTATACTCATAACTTCAACATCTACATTCATAACATCGGCAATCATTTGAGCCCATATAGCGCTTTTCGCTCCACCACCCGTAATTCGGATATTCACAATTTGGGTTCCTAAATTTTGAATTAAATCAAAACTCTCTTTTAGGGCATAAGTGATGCCTTCTACTAAAGCCCGATGCATATGACCTTTTTCGTGGTGTGCCTGGAGGCCAAAGAACATGCCCTTTGCTGTCGAGTCGTTGATTGGTGCTCTTTCTCCACTTAAATAAGGTAAGAAATAAAGGGAATCAGCAATCGAAGTATAATTCAACTCTTCAAAAAATTTGTCATAGTCGTGTTCTTTGAAGATTTTTTCATTCCACCATTTTAAAGACCCTGCTGCATTTAAAATCACACCCATCATTAAATAATGGCCCGTGCTATCACGATAAGACTGCAAGTGGCTTTGTGTGTCGACTTGGAATTTGTTAGTTGCGACATAGACAACACCACTTGTTCCAAGAGACATACTACTTTTACCCGGTGACACCGTTCCTACACCAATGGCGCCTACAGCTTGATCGCCACCACCAGCAATGACTTTAACGGGTTGGTGAATTTGAAGTATGTTTTTAACCTCTTCTAATAAGTGCCCGACTTTTTCATAACTTTCAAAGACAGTCGGTAGTTGTGTTTCTTTAATGTTTAAGACGTCTAACATGGTTTGACTATATCGTTTATTTTTAATGTCAAAAAATAAACTTCCGGAAATGTCTGAAACATCAGTCGCGAACACACCTGATAAACGGTATAGTAAATAATCTTTTGGTAACATAATTTTTTTGATTTTTTGAAACAGTGCTGGTTCATTATTTTTAACCCATAACAATTTTGGAGCTGTTAAACCTGTTAAAGCAATGTTTCCCGTTTCTTGTTGTAAGACATCAGTACCTATCGTTTCATTTAAATACCGAACTTCTTGGGTTGTTCTTTGATCATTCCACAATAAAGCAGGACGAATCACATGATCATTATTGTCTAAGATGACTAAACCATGCATTTGACCAGAAAAACTAATGGCTTCAATATCTTTTTCGTAGCCTTTAACAACTTTTTTAAGACCTTTGATCGTTTGGTTATACCAATCTTCTGGATTTTGCTCGGTCCACAAAGGTTTTGGCATTGATAAAGGATACGATTCAGTTGTTTTAGCAATGACGTCGCCTGAAGCATTAACTAAAATGATTTTAACGCCCGTCGTGCCAAGATCAATACCAATAAACATAAATTTATCCTAAAATGTATTGATTGATAATTGCTTCAAGGTATTCTTGTCGGCCAGATTCATTATCATCAATCGTTTTTTTATCAAAAATATATTTTTCTAATGCTTTGAAATTTGTTTTGCCAGAGGTGATATCTTTTCCAATACCGGTTGTATAAGAACGATAGCGATCTTTTAAATGGTTTTCTAGCACTTGGTCTTCCCAAAGTTTGGCAGCTACTTTCAAACCAACAGCAAATGTATCCATGCCGACGATGTGGGCAATGAATAAATCTTCAGGCGTAAAGGAGCTTCGACGAACTTTCGCATCAAAGTTTAATCCGCCAGTAACAAAACCACCTGCTCTTAAAATTTCATACATAATCGCTGTTGTATCATAAATGTTTGTTGGAAATTGGTCAGTGTCCCAACCTAAAAGCAAGTCACCTTGATTAGCATCTAAACTCCCTAAAAGACCCGCTTCTGCAGCTACACGAATTTCATGATTAACCGTGTGACCAGCAAGTGTAGCGTGGTTTGTTTCAATGTTTAATTTGAAATGTTTATCAAGATCATAACTCTTCAAGAATGCGATGACGGTTGCACTATCATAATCGTATTGATGTTTGGTTGGTTCTTTTGGTTTAGGTTCAATGTAAAATTGCCCCTTAAAGCCAATTTCTTGAGCATAGTCAACAGCCATTTGTAAAAATCTTGCAAAGTTATCTTGTTCTAACTTGAGGTCTGTATTTAATAGTGTTTCATAACCTTCTCTACCACCCCAAAATGTGTAACCCTCACCATTTAAGCGATGAGTAATTTCCATTGCTTTTTTCACTTGAGCAGCACTAAAAGCAAAGACGTCAGCATTTGGACTGGTACTTGCACCATTGACAAAACGTTTGTTTGAAAAAAGATTGGCCGTTCCCCAAAGTAACTTAATCCCTGTTCGTTTCATTTCTTGTTCAATGATGTCGACAATAATATCAAGATTACGATTTGATTCTTCTAGAGTTTTACCTTCAGGAGCAATATCGCGGTCATGAAAACAAAAGTATTCAATCCCAGTTTTTTCCATAAACTCAAAAGCAACTTTCACTCTTGTTTTAGCAATTTCTAAAGGATCTGTTGCTAGGTGGTCCCAAGGACGTACCATTGTTTCTTGACCAAAAGGATCGGTACCCATATAAGTCAAAGTATGCCAATATGACATGGAAAAACGAAGATGTTCTTTCATTGTTTTACCTAAGATAACTTCATCTGGATTGTAATACTTAAAAGCTAGTGGGTTTTGACTTTTAGAACCTTCGAATTTAATTTTTTGAATTTCTGGAAAATAGCTCATATACTTTCTTTGTATAAATAGATGGGTTACCTGCTATTTATACGTCCTCTCTTTCTTCTTTTTTTATCTTTTAAACTTCCGTTAAATGGCAATGATCACTTTAAATTATGTAGCATGTTGCGTCAGCATTTATCTTATTTTAGAACTTTTATTTGTTTTTTAAGTTTATGCGTTATAATTTAAAGTGAAGGAGGGATTTGTGTGAAGACTTTTGACTCCAAGTCCATTAAGGCCGAGAATGTGCGTTTGGTTTTAGAAAAACTAATTGAATTACGAGAAACATCTCGCGTTGAACTGGCAAAAATTACCACATTAACCAAAGCTACCATTTCCTCTATTATTAATGAATTAATTGAGAAAAACCTAGTTGTAGAAACCGATCAGATTGTTCGAACGGGTGGTCGAAGTGCACATATCATCGCATTGAATAAAAATTCAGCGCGGATTATTAGTGTTGAGTTATTAACAACTTCTATTTACGGCATTATTAGTAATATCTACGGTGAAATCCTTTTTGAGGTTAGAAGACAAGTGGCAACAACTGAGTTTGCGCCTTATTTAGAAGTCTTGTTAGACACCATTGATGAATTGAAGAAAAATACACATGTTTCAGCTTACGGTGTCGTTGGCATCGGTGTTTCTGTCTACGGAATTTTATCCAAAGAAAAGAAAATTAAGTTTGCCCCCTTCGTTTCTTGGAAAGACATTGACCTTAAGTCAATCATAGAAGATTATACAAAGGTGAAGGTTTTCGTTGAAAACGAGGCGAACATTTCCGCTTTAGGTGAGAAGGTTCTCTTTCCTAAGAGCCATAATATTGTGACAATCAATATCGGGATTGGTGTTGGGATGGGTATTATCATTGATGGTTCCCTCTATACTGGTGAGCATGGTTTTGCGGGTGAAGTCGGACATACAATCGTCGTTCCTAATGGAAGAAAATGTGTATGTGGAAACTACGGCTGTTTAGAGACATACATTTCTGATACTGCTATCATTCAAGATTATGAAGAACTTAGCGGTAAACGAATTACTTTGAATGATTTTGTTCAGCTTTATAAAACAAAGGACCCACATGCTGTTGAGCTGTATCGCAGTTTTATTGAAAAGCTTTCTTTAGCCATCAATAATGTTTGTCACATTTTAAACCCAGAAATGATTGTCATTAATAGTGAAATCGTTGAAGGGATTCCTCAATCCATTTCTTTGTTAAAAAATAACTTGAGAGCTCAAACTACCAGGTTAGACATTTTATCAACACCTGAGTTTCAGTCACAAGCCAACGTATTGGGATTGGCACACATTATGGTTCAAGATTTCTTAAACATTAAAGTATACCGACCATTCCAAAAACGCAAAAAGAATGTAACCGATTTCACAACATAGTTTATCACATAAATTAAGTTGTGTAAAGTCTTTTATTTTATTTTTTAATAATATTAAAAAAAGCCGATGCTTCGTTCATTGAACGAAGCATCGGCTTTTCTTTTTTGACTTTTAAATTAAATATTATTTGGCAACCTTTTTCCAAGCTCCATCGTTTTTCGCACTATCGATGACTGCTTCGATGAAAGCGACGCCTTCAATACCGTCTGTTACGCTAGGTACATCGTTGACCTTAAGGGCATCTTTGACACCTTGGCGATGATCGAGAATCGCTTGACTGAATTTTGCATAAATATTCGCAAAAGCAACATGATAGCCTTCTGGGTGACCAGCGGGAAGTTGGCTATAATTTTTACTTGAGTATGGAAGAAACTCTTGCCCTCGTACAAGCTTTTGCGTTGCTTCATTACGTTTTGTATATAAAAGATAATCTGGTAATTCCTGATTCCACTCTAAGGCACCTTCGGTTCCAAACACTTGAATATTAAAGTCATTTAGTTTACCCCAAGCAATTTGGGAAACCCAATAGCTTGCTTTTACTTTGTTTTCATACTCAATATGCATCATGGTGTTCATGTCAAGTTCTTCACCAAAAGTATCCATGACTGCACAAACACGGTTGACATGTAGTCCAGTTACATAACGGACCATATACTCAATATGAGAGCCTATGTCACCTACTGAATTGGAAATGCCTGAATATTTTGGAATCATCCGCCATGGCTTCGCTTCTGTTGGTGAGAAAAAGACGGGGTTTAAAAGCCAGCCTTGAATATAACGTGAATTCACTGTTAAAATTTCACCGATATCTCCTCTTTGAATCATGTCACGCATTAAAGGAATCATTGCGTAACCTTGGTATGCATACGCCACACCAAATAATAAGTCTTTCTGTTGTGCAATTCTGGCAAGCTCTTTTGCTTCTTCATGGGTGAAAGTGAGTGGTTTTTCACATAAAACATGAAAACCTGCTTCTAAAAAAGCTTTGGATGCTGAATAGTGGGTGTTATTTGGTGTTACAATAACGACAAAATCCATTTTATCAGAGCGTTTCGCTTCTTGAGCAGCCATTTCCTCATATGTTTTATAAACGCGATCTTGATCAAGTGATAACAACTGAGCTGTCGATTGATTTTTTTCTTCATCACGACTAAAACAACCTGCAACCATTTCTAAATGATGGTGGAAACCTGCGCCGATGCGATGGACTTTACCAATAAACGCATCTTCGCTACCACCAAACATGCCGTATCTTAATTTACTCATGGATAAATTCTCCTTCCTTTATCGTAAATTCAATATACTGTTTATATGTTTCATTGGGTTCTAAAATAATATTCGAAAAATGAGAATGATTCACAGCATCTGTTTCAAACTGACATTCTAAGGCGATGCCATGAAAAGGATTAATTTTATTACTTTGTTTCAGTGCTTGTTTCGGGGGAAAGCCGAGTGTGTAGATTTGAACAGCAGGATATGATGTAGTTACAGTGAGCTCTAAATCTTCACTTTCTAATGTAATTTGTTTCTCTTTATCAAAAAGAAAACAATGATCTAAACCTTGATACTGTTCCGTTTGAGTGAGTGGTTGATAAATCAAATCATGAAGTGGTTTTTTATAACGCAAATCCATCGGGGTATTAGTCCCATCGATAATGTCTCCGGTTACAGCGTTTGTTTCATCAGCAAGCAAATATTGAGAGCTATCTGCCTGTAAACGGTGGTTCAAAATAGTCGGTTCTTCTGATAAATTGAAATAGGAGTGGTTTGTAATATTGATGGGTGTTGCCTGGGTGGTCTTTGCCGTATAGGTTATTTTTAATGTTTCATCTGTTAATGTATAGGTCACATTTAAAGTTAAATCTCCAGGGAAACCACATTGTCCGTCTGTTTCTACGTATTGAAATGTTAATTCTGATTGTGCACTAGAAATAAGATTGAACGGTTGATTCCAAAAACCTTCTATCCCACCATGGCCAGCATTTTGTCCTTGATCAAAATTTTTGGGTAATTGATAAGATTGACCATGGACTGAAAAGCGTCCATCTTTAATTCGGTTTGTTACTCTCCCAATGGTTGAACCTAAGAATCCGGTGTCCGGACTTCGGTAATCCCCTAGATGTTTGTTTGTTAAGACAATGTTCCGGTTTTTAGATTTTACTATCCATTCATAAATGGAGGCACCATGATTTAAAAAGGTGATTTTATGGTGCTTGTTTTCTAACGTAAATAACATCATTTTTTAAATTACCATAAATGATGAACAGGATCCTTGATGTATGTGTCGTAAATTTCTTTAACTTTTCTCATGTCTTCATCTGACAAAGGATCCATGTTAACGACTTGTGCGTTTCTTACAATTTGATCCGGCCTTGAAGCACCGGGGATGACTGTAGACACAGCATCAAAAGATAAAATCCATCTTAAGGCATAAGGTGCAATGTTATCAGTCTGAAAGTGCGCTTTTAAGCATTCTACAGCTTCTAGTCCTAATTCATAATCGACCCCAGAAAAGGTTTCACCTTTGTCAAAAGCTGCGCCTTCACGATTAAAGAAACGATGGTCGTTTTCATTAAAGGTCGTCGCTTTAGTAAACTTACCTGTTAAAAGTCCGCTTGCTAAAGGAACTCGAACGATCACGCCTACATTCCGTTTTTTAGCTTCTTCAAAAAAGAGTTCAGCAGGACGCATTCTAAACATATTAAAAATAATTTCAATTGCATCTACGCCTTCATACTCCATTGCCTTAAGGCCTTCTTCAATGCGCTCGACACTGACACCAAAATGTTTAATCTTCCCCTCTTCTTTAAGAGCATCTAACACTTGAAAGATTTTGGGTTCATAATAAACATCTGTAGGTGGACAATGAAGGAGAACCATGTCTAAAGCATCCACATCCATATTTTTTCTTGCATCATCAACGAAGCGACGGATATTCTCTTCAGAGTAACCTTCTTTTGTTTGTGCCGGTAGACGACGCCCAACTTTAGTTACAACAAATGGTTTATTTTCTTGTGTTTTTAAAAATTGACCAATTGTTTTCTCGCTCATACCGTCTTGATAAACATCAGCCGTGTCAAAAAGATTAATTCCTTGAGAAACTGCTTCTTTGAGTGTCTCTTTTGCAACATCTTCGTTAAATGTTTCGCCCCATACACTTCCTAATTGCCATGTTCCTAAGGCAATTTCAGAAACTTTTAAGTTTGTTTTTCCAAATTGTCTGTATTTCATTGTCCTTCCTTTCCTTACCAAATGCTAACCATTTTATCGGCAGCTAAAAACATTGGATCTTCTTCAGTTAGTTGATATAACGCTTGGAATTCTGGTAAATTCATCAATTGCATATTTGCTCTTAAAATTGAAGGTCCATGGACATCAATCGTTAATAATAATTTGCTATATTCTTCAGATGCCTTAATTCTCCACACACGTGTCCAGTTCATAAAGAACTCTTCATCATCATGAAGGTCTGATTTTTTGCTTGCCTCTAGGGCACAACGAAGTCCACCGCTATCGGCAATGTTCTCAGAAACGGTTAGTGTTCCATTACATGGACCAAAACCAGTTTCTACTCCATCAAATAAAGCAATCATTTCTTTTGCTTTGTTATCAAAAGCTGCGAGGTCTTCTTCAGTCCACCAATTGTTTAGTGAGCCTGTTTCATCAAATTTAGCACCATTATTATCAAACGCATGAGAAATCTCGTGCGCCATAACGGCACCAATGCCACCATAGTTTTCAGAACTCGTTTGATCTAAACTATAAAACGGTCTTTGAAGAATTGCAGCTGGGAAAACGATTTGGTTATTGGTTGGGCTATAATATGCGTTCACCATTGAAGCTGGCATGCCCCAAATATTTTTATTTGGTTTTTGGTTATATTTAGAATACGTGTATGCCGCCATTAAACGGTCGCGTTTCATTTTTTCTTGAATTAAATCTGACCCTTTTTCATAACTACTAATTTCAAATTGATCATAGTAAGGAGGTAACTCATCGGGATAACCAACGTGAACTGTTAGTGCCGCAACTTTCTTAATTGCTCTTTCTTTTGTTTCTTCTTGAAGCCATGTGTTGTTATGAATCCGTTCTTGGTAAACGCCCATCATTTCATGAACCATTGTTTTTACGTTTTCACGGGCAACAGGTCCAAAGAGCGTTTCCCCGTAATATAAGCCAACCACTTGACTAAATGGGTTATATGCTTGATAAAAAGCAAACTTATCTTGACTTTGAGGTTCTCTAACTCCTGATAAAGCTCTGGTAAAAGCACCACCAGCAATCCGAATTTCATCAGTTAAATGTGATGAGAATGAAATTAAGTTGTTGACGATCATCCAAGATTTCATAATCTTAAAGTTTTCATCAGTAATAATGTCGTTAAAAGCATTGATGAAATCTGGGTTGGTAATAATCAATTGGTCTACATTTTGGTCAACTAATTCTTCAGCACTTTGAATTAAGTTATAATGTTGAGTTAAATTTAAAATATCTTCTTTAAGATAAGGATTATACATCTTAACATAATCAGCTTTTTCAACACTTGACTTTGTAACAGGAACTAAAAGAGCATCAAAAGCAATGGCATCTTGAATTAACTGGTTAATTTCATCAGCTTCATATCCGTAAAGCCCTAACAGTTGTGTTGTTGTTGCTGTAAAAAGACTAAGCATTCTTTCTTTAGTTGCTTCGTCTTTATAATATGATGTGTCTGGTAAAATCAGTGATGATGCTCCAAAATAGAGAACTTGATTGTCGCTATTCATAAAGTCTTGCATCACACTAAAATAAAAAGGTGTATCAATTGAGTTATAAACGAAGTCTTTATACTCTTTTTGTAAATCTTTGAGATTCTCTAAGCGACTAATTTTTTCTAAAACGGCTTGGATAGGCTTAGTTCCAAGTTCTTGTCTCTTTGAAAAATCTTTTGTCATTAAATATAGTTTAATAAATTTTTGAAGATTTTCATTTAAATCGCTGTGATCTTCAAGCCAGTTTGCAGCAAGTTCGAGTAATTTTTTCTCGATGTCTAAATGCAGATCCAAAAAGGATGAAATAGCTGGACGATCGCCGGGAATCACTGCATTTTTCAGCCATTCTTCATTCACTGCCTCATAGTAGTTTTGTTTAATTAATTTCTTATTCATATTTTTCACCTCTATAAAGTATTATAACATCGATTGGATGAAAGTTCTTGAATTTTTAAAGCCAATTTTTTAACAGAAATATTGGAAAATAAAAACTCACCTGTAAAACAGATGAGTTTAATTTCATATGTAGAATAGACATTAATTATTATTTTTAGCATTTTCCAAAGTGGCCAATACGTATTTTATCATAAAGAATGGCGATAAAATGAAGGGGATAAAATAGGTGATATGTTGGATTAATAGGCCCCGACGCACTTTTTTATCAGACGACTTTTCTTTCAATCTATTAAACCAATAAATGAAACTTGGCAAAATACCAAACGACCATAAAAAGACAACTAAATAAATAATCGCGCGAGTCGTTTCATTAATTGCTTCATCTACTTTTAAAATAAGTGTAAATATGATTGCGAATACAAGTGAGATGAGAAGAATAATTATTAAATCTTTTCGTGTTTCCATTAAGCCTCCTTAATAAAGGATTTTTCTGAAATAAAAATAAGAGTTATCCCTTCCTTTTTTAACATTTTAACATATAACACCATTGTTGGTATAAAATCAAGACTCATACCAATCCCAAACATTAGCGAAATGCTTAAAAGTGTAGGTACGAAGATGTTTGAAATATATAAAATAAACATAATTCCGTAATAAAATACGTCAATAATGATTGATTGATACAACATATAGTCAGTTTTTCCTCGTCCATAGAAAGTGGCGTCAAAAATACAACTGTTAAACATAAACAAAAGATAAAATGGCGTTTGTATTAAAGCAATTTTAAATACAGTTTGATAGTTTTCAACATTCATAACGTATTTTAAAAAGGGCGTCCAAAGCGGTATAGATGAAAGCCATACAATTGCAAAAATTGCTGTTAGAAATATATAACCCAAAGTCTTCGTCGAAATGTTTTCTTTTTTTTCGGCAGTTTCTTGTTTTACTAAATCAGCCAATGCTAACCCCGGGAGTAGGAGCCAGCCCCAAATAAAATTATTAGCAATCCAGTAATTACCTTGCTCAGCTACAATATTGACCATTCTCACAATCATCACTATAAAGGCTAGGTTTCTTAAAAATGATTCCATACCAGAAAACTTACCGATTTCGAGCCATTCTTTTAACCAATTATATTTGCTTTTTTTAAATTTTAAAATATGGACTTCTTCTTTTCTTAGAATAAAAATCGAAGTGGCTATTAAAATGATATTTACAAAGATATTTGTTATTGCAAGTCCATTTACGCCTATTTTTAAAGATAAATCGAAATCACTAATCAATAAAGTATCGGATAACATTGATAAAATCATTTGAAGTAGCAATAGATAATAAATGTTTTTATCTTTTTTTATCGTAATAAAAACCACCATAAGAAATTTAAACATCACCGAAAATAATGATCCTATGGTTTCCAATCTAATATAAGAAACCGTGGCATCTACTAATGTTGTATCCTGTGCCATTAATATTACTATTTTTTTAGCAAAAATTATAATAATGAAAGCCAGTAATGAATAGACAAAGCTCACAACAATTAATCCGCTCCTTACTTTACTACCAAAATCATCTTTATCTTTAATATATTTTCCCAAAATAAAGAAAAGCGGTAAAATCATCGCCTCTTGAATGATTTCATATAATAAGTTTAACCATTGAGATTGACTAGCAATATTGATACCTGAATCGTTTGGCAAATTACCAAGAAAATAGATTCGTAGTGTTTGATAAACTGAAGGTATAACGAAAGTTGCTAAAATTGCAAGCCAGAGTTTATAATTAACATCTTTTAAAGAGTGAACTATTTTTTTCATTTTAGGCGCCTCTTTTTTTTATTTATAATTTCCTTTAAATATATATGGTATATCTTGGCATTTTTGTTTATTTATACTATGACTTAGCAATAATTAACAATATGATTGCAAAATTAAAAGCGCATTTAATCACTGGGAATGATGCGCATCTTTTTTGTTGTTTTTTAATGATTGTTTGAACGAATATATTGCCAAACTAACGGCATTTAATAAGATGAAAAAAACTAATACTTGTTTCCAAAAGCCTTCTGCTTTTGAAATATAGTATCCACTAAATAAAATTACTATGACTAAAAATACGATAATCAAAACATATAGTATTTTTTTTATAAATAATTCCTCCCCTATCCTGATAAGTTAATATATTATATCATATTACTAATGATGTATTTCATCCTATAATAATTATAAAATCTTTATTTAGTCCCTTTATTTTCAAACGTGTCCCTATAAAACCTATAGTTTAAATAGGGAAATAATAGGATCGGCGGTATTAATAAACCAAATGTTTTAAACATTGCTCCAACAATTGCTCCTTGTTGAAAAGAGAGTTTATCTAATAATTTAAACCACATAACAAAACTAATAGGAAGACTAAATGCCCATATTGAAAATAGTGTTGTTATAAAAACTTTATAGTTAGAAACATTCATGTATGTCATGACTCCTGCAGCGATTGCAAAAACAACTGATATTGTGTATAAATAGATAAGTTTTTTTGTTTTCACATAAACACCTCTTTCTGTATGACATTTTTATCGTTTAGTTATACATACAATATATCATACTAATTATAATAGCCACAACAATATCAGAAAATTCATTAATCTGTGACTAAGTGTTTAGTTGTAATATAATTGGTTGTATTGTTAAAAATCCAAAAGCATGAGTTTTAAGAAAATATAGTCTGTTTTTGTAAAGAAAAAAATTGTTATCGTTTCATTATGATATGATTATAATTTTATTGTCTTTTAGATCAAACAATATTTACACAATAAAAAAAGCCTATCTAAGTTCGTAGATAAGCTTGACTTAATTTTATGGTGACCCGTACGGGATTCGAACCCGTGAATGCATGCGTGAAAGGCATGTGAGTTAACCGTTTCTCCAACGGGCCAATAACGATGGCGGAGCAGGAGGGATTTGAACCCTCGCACCAGTT
>JALNWO010000024.1 GCA_023230825.1 Acholeplasmataceae bacterium | reverse complement strand
CCTTCTTCAACCATTTCGGTTATTTGGTCAAATATAGTTGACACAAAACATCAGTCCTTTTTTAAAATTTTATTTACCTGATAAGATGAATGCAATAATTAAACCATATAAACCAGTTGTTTCTGCAACCGCTTGTCCAATCAGCATTGTGGTTGTGATTTTTCCAGAAGCTTCTGGTTGACGTGCAACGGCTTCAGCGGCTTTAGCAGCTGCATAACCTTGTGAAAGGGCAGTACCCACACCGGTAAAAACAGCGATACCAGCACCAAGATAAGCTAAACCTTGTGCGTAAAATTCATTTGGTACCACTTCTAAAATTTTTGGAATGATTGTTGTAAGAAATGCAAACATGTTCTATTCTCCTTTTCTTTTTTAATTATATTAATTATAAATCAGCTTCATCCATTTTGTTTGAAGCGAAAATAACCGTAAGTAAAATTAAAACGAGTGTTTGGATAAAACCAAACCCAATATCGAACACAACGTGGAGTGCAGGTGTAATAACAACTGAAACCCAACCGCCAAGTTCATAAACTAAAAACAAAATAATCGATCCACTCACAATATTACCGAATAAACGCAGTGCCATCGAGAAAATAGGGGTAAAATCACCGATAATATTAAGGGGGAATAACGGCCACAATGGTTGGAAAACACCGGTTAGATGGCGCCAACTTTGACTCATAAAACCTGCCGTTTGAATAATTAAGAAGGAAAGAATTGATAAGCTAAACGTAATAGAGGTAAACCGTGTGGGTGCTGTTAAGTTAAAAAACATTCCACTCATATTGGCAAGAGCAACATATAATGTCATCGCAAAAACAAGTGGTGTAAGTTTGCGCCAATGTTTCCCAAAATAAGATTTGGTAAACGTGTTGAAAAAAGCAACAAATTGAATCACAACCGTCCACAATTTATTTGGTTTCGCCTCGACATCTAACTTAGAAATTCTCGCTCCAAACCAAATACTAATAATCATAATAAAAACCATAATCCCAAGTGACGTCAAAAAATAGACAGGGAGATTGGTTAGGCGATTAACGATTTCATTCCACGTCATGCATATTTTCCTCCACAAATTGATTCGCTTGTTCTTCTTGTTCTAATGCTAGAAGCATTTGTCGGTGTTTTCTAAACAAAGGTGAATGATAAATGAAAATACCGATTTGGATAGATACGAATCCAAGTAATAAAAAAATGTACGTATTAATAAGGACATTTGTCCCATTGTCCTTTTGGTCAAAATAAGCAAATGCAATCACAATTAAATACATCACATATCGTAAACCAATATGAGACATTACGTTTGCATAATTAATTTTACGTTTACTTAAAGCAATCGAACGGCTATGGTTAAACATCGCCACTGCACTTCCTAATACTGACCAAATCCAGTAGTCACGAAAAAAGATAACAGTAACGATGGCTAAAAGGACACTATAACCTAAACCAATTAAATTAATCACGCTGAGTTCTTTCATATCTGTCCTCGCTTTTAATAAACTGATGTAATCCCATATAACCAACGACCAAACCTAGAAATAATCCGATAGCAGCTAAATAAGATGCCAAGTTACCATCGGGATCAATTTTACGGCCTAAATAAATGCCAAACACAGCTAAACCAATGACTGAAAAAATCATTTGCATCACCATGGCATAAGCCATAAATAGTTTTCGTCGCTTTTCAAACTTTTTTTTATTTGGTTCCAAATAAACGATCCCCACAATCTCCAAGTCCAGGAACGATATATCCGTGTTCGTTTAAATGTGAGTCTAAAGCTGCTAAATAAATCTTAACATCAGGATGGTCTTCTTGTAATCGAGAAACACCTTCGGGCGCACCAACAATCCCAACATAACGAATGTCTTTCGCACCGGCTTGTTTAATAATTTCAATGGCTTTTGATGCCGAACCACCTGTCGCAAGCATCGGATCAAGAACCAAAACAACGCTATCGGTAATAATATCGGGAAACTTTGCGTAGTAAACATTAGGTTGTAAACTGGATTCGTCACGATATAGACCGATGTGGCCAATCTTTGCAGTGGGAATAATGTTATGAATGCCTTCAACCATCCCTAAACCAGCACGCAAAATAGGAACGATCACCACTTGTTTTTTCAAAACGCTTGCTTCCATGTGCGTAATCGGCGTTTCGATGGCTTTGGGAATCGTTTGAAAATCACGAGTAATTTCATAAGTAATTAAGCCACTCACTTCATTGACTGATTCCCGAAACTCCTTGGTTCCAGTGTTCTTATCACGAATTTTTGCCATTTTATGCTCAATTAAAGGATGTTTCAAAATTACGACTGAACTCATTTATTTTTCCTCGATCTTCGATATTTTATCTATCCGACGTTGATGTCTTGTTTCAAAATGTTCTTCCATAAAGGCATCAACCATTTTTTTAGCTAATTCAGGTGAAGTCATTCTTCCACCCATTGTAATGACATTGGCTTGGTTGTGTTGTTTAGCAAGTCGAGCAGTTTCTTCATTATAAATTAAAGCTGCTCGAACGCCTTTAACTTTATTGGCAGCAATAGAAACACCAATACCTGTGCCACAGACTAAAATGCCAAAGTCAAAATCATCATGCGCAACAGCTTGTCCAACAGCTTCAGCATAGTCAGGATAATCAACAGACTCGAGTGAATCTGTTCCATAATCAACGACGTTGATTTGTTTTTCTTTTAGGTGATCTTTTAAAATCGCCTTTAATTCGTAACCTGCATGGTCACTTCCAATTGCAATTTTCATAAGAACCTCCTCTTTTTCACTTTATATATTATAACATAATTTGAGTATTAATACCGCTTAAAAGTTAGGAAATAAAAGAGGTTATTTCAAATGAGAAAAAGTCCATCGATGATGGACTTCAATTATTTAATTGTCTCGAGTAACTCAGCTTCTGAAATAGCACCAGGTCGAACAATTTTAAGTCCTCTTTTAGTGACATCAACAATCGTTGATGATTGATCGCTTTTAGGAATCTGTCCTTGGGGATAAATTTCTTTCACATGTTTTTTAAACTGTTTTTCAATGGCCTTAAATTCATTGATCGGTTTTTCTTCAGGCAAAGTTAAAGACGTGACTCTTAAGGGCCCATACATATCGATTAATTTTAAAGGGATTGGATGCTTAGGCATCCGAATTGCAACCGTTTCTTCTTTAGTTTTTTCAAAAAACTCAGGAGTGGTTTTGAAAATAATCGTTAAATGGCCAGGCCAATATTTCCGCATCAATAATTCACTTTTTCGGTTAATTACAGCAATCTCTTTTAGTTGATTGACATTAGAAATTAAAATGGGGATAGGTTGTGGTTTTTTAATACCTTTGAGATGGTTGATTTTTTTTAGCCCTTCTTGATCATGAAGGAGGCTCGCAAAACCAAAAACAGTGTCAGTGGGAATAATAATAATATCGCCTTTATACATCATGTAAATCAACTCCTATTTTTATCATCGTAAAACGATCTTTATTTTGATAATCTTTCAAATGTGTAATTTGCGCGTTTGGCAAAAATTGATAAATCAATTCGTTTAATGCTTGTTTTTGTTCAGCTCCATGCTCAAAGAAAATAATGCTTTTTTTCTGTATATGTTGATGCACAGATTTTAAAATAGCTTCATAAGAATCTAATCCGTAAATGCCGCCATATAATGCGCTTTTTGGCTCTTTATCCACAATGTTATCTAGGGGCTCTTCGTCACGTATATAGGGTGGGTTTGCTACTATAACATCATACGTTTCATGAATCTTTTCGAACCAATCGCTTTGCACTAAATGAACCGAGGCATTAAACTTTTGACTGTTCCTTTTTGCAACCACCAAGGCCTTATGAGACAAATCGACCAAGGTAACTTCTAATGAGGGGTTTTCTAATGATAATGTGATCCCAATACAACCACTTCCTGTTCCTAAATCGAGAACGGATAACGGTTTTTCGTTAGGCCAAAAAAGTTTGATTTCTTTTAACAAAATATCGACTAATTGTTCTGTTTCCCGGCGGGGAATAAGAACGTCTTCGTTCACGAAAAAACGACGGTTATAAAAGTAAGTATAACCAAGTAAATATTGAACAGGCTCATGGTGAAAAAGATATCGATCTAAAACTTTCACGAACTGCTCTTGAATTGTTTTTGGAACAGAATTTTTTAACGATAAATAAAAAAGATGGGGCTCCATAGCTGAAAGTTCTATTAGTAAAAACTTAACAGCTTCTTCCTCGAGACGATGTTTGCGAGCCTTTTGTTGGCCATCTCTTAAAAGTTCTTCGTAAGTCAAGCCGAAACCTCTGTTAATTGTTGTTTTTGAAATTCATTTAAAAGTGGTTCTAAAACTAAATCTAAGCGTCCATCCATAATTGCATCTAAACGTTGTAGTGTTAAGTTGATACGATGATCAGAAACACGGTTTTGGGGATAGTTATAAGTCCTGATTTTCTCGCTTCTGTCCCCACGACCAACCAATGCATGGCGTTTTTCTTCTTCAATTGCTTCTTGTTCAGCACGCATTTGATCATAAATTCGTGTTGTTAAAAGACGATATGCTTTATCTCTGTTTTCGTGTTGTGACTTACCTTCTTGACAACTCACACTGATTCCTGTTGGTAAATGTGTTAACCGAACAGCAGATTTAGTTGTATTAACGGATTGACCACCAGGTCCACTAGAGTTAAAGGTGTCAAAACGAATATCGTTCCAACTAATGTTTAAATCAAGCTCATCTGCTTCTGGCATAACTAAAACTGTAGCAGTGGACGTGTGAACACGTCCTTGAGATTCGGTTTCTGGGACTCTTTGAACACGGTGAGTTCCAGATTCATATTTTAACATCGAGTACACAAGTTTCCCCGAAATCATAAATTCAATTGTCGTATAACCGCCCATCGAGCCGGGCATCGCATTCAAAATTTCTATTTTCCAGTTTTTTGATTCAGCATATTTCAAATACATTCTAAATAAATCGCCAGCAAAAATATTGCCCTCATCGCCACCTGCGGCCCCTTTAATTTCAACGATAACGTTTTTCTCATCATTTGGATCTTTTGGTAATAATAAAACTTTCAGTTTTTCTTCTGTATCAGCTAATGTTTGCTCTAAAAGACGGACTTCGTTTTGTCCAAATTGAATAAGATCTTCATCGGTTTCGTCTTCAATCATTGCTTTCACATCATGGAGTTCGGTTTCTTTCTCTTGATAAAAGCGATAAAGCTCAACGGTTTCCTGAAAGGAAGCTGCAGCTTTTGATAGCTCAGTGATTTCCTTTACATCGACAACGCCTTGAGCGAGTTTATTTTGAATTTCTTTGTATTGTTTTTCGATTAATTTTAAACGGTCAAACATAAATATATGAAAAGACTTAAAGGAAATGTTGCCCCTTTAAATCTTTCTCCTTTCGGTCAGATTCTATTGGTCTATTTTAGAAATTCGTTGCAAATTGCTAACGTTCCTTACTGATATATTACCATAAAAAAAATAATATTTCCATCGTATTAGACAATGCTTTAAATTTGTATATTTTTCTAAATAGTGTTATAATTAAGGTACCAAATAAAAGGAAAGGAAGATTTATAAAAATGGAAAAACTATATGCTGTTTTAAACAAGCAAGTTGCTAATTTAAGCATTTTCTTTACGAAATTGCATCATTATCATTGGTATGTGGAAGGCCCACACTTTTATCGCCTTCATGAAAAATTTGAAGAGTTATACGATGAAATTAACGAACTCTATGATGAGTTTGCAGAAAGATTGTTAATGATTGGTGGCAAACCACTTTCAACTCAAAAAGCATATTTAGAAGTAACCTCACTAGCAGAAGCTGCCGGTGTTGAAGATGCTGATGTCATGGTTGGTCATGTTCTTAAAGACATTGAAATTATGGCAATCGAATTAAAAGAAGCATTGGTCATTGCTCAAGATTTAGGTGATGAGGTGACTGTTGATCTTTTAATTACAACTCTTGCTAGTTTTGAGAAACACATTTGGATGTTATCAGCAACCCTTAAATAACAAGAATTAAAACAAAACCACTCAACGAGTGGTTTTTTTATCGAAAAAAAAGAGGATTGAAACCAATCCTCTATTTCATTTCATCAGCTAATTTTTGTAAAGTTTCCAAAGCGTTTCCTAAAAACATGTGGACGCCTTTTTTCCGTTTATAAAGCGGGTTATCGACACCTGAGTAGCCAGGGTTTAAATCGTAATTGAAGATAAAGACTTCTTTTGCTTCATCAACATTTAAAATAGGCATTCCGTAGATTGGTGTATCTTCTTGATTTCTCGCGGCTGAATTAACAACGTCATTGGCACCAATAACAATTGCCAAGTCAATATTCTTAAACTCATCGTTTAAATCATCCATTTCATAGAGATCATCGTAATCAACGTCAGCCTCAGCTAACAAGACATTCATATGGCCTGGCATTCTGCCTGCTACAGGGTGAATGGCAAAACGCACAGTGGCACCTTGTTTTTTAAGCGTGTCGGCAAGTTGTTTTACTAAATGTTGTGCTTGAGCAACTGCCATTCCATAACCTGGAACAATAATGATATCTTTGGCATTTTTAATAACGTCTAAATAGGGAGTATTCTCGTCGGCTTCATCTTCTTCAACTTCTTCTTCAACCACTTGTTTTTCAGTCTTAACTTTCTCAGTTTTTTGAACCGTTGTTTTTCCTAGAAGAATTTCAATAAGCTTGCGGTTCATCGCTTTACACATAATTTGCGTTAAGAGTAAACCTGAAGCTCCAACAATGCCGCCCACCGCAACCAATAAAGGATCGCCAATGGCTAAACCTGAGATTGCTGCTGCAACACCAGATAAACTGTTAAGTAATGAAATCGCAATGGGCATATCTGCACCACCAATACGAATGGTAAAGAGAATCCCAAAAAGGAAGGCAACTACAATTGTAATCACTAAAACAACAGTTAATCCTGCTGTTGTTAAAGCAGGATAAATGAAACCAATGGCCAATAAAGCAATTAAAATTCTCGTCACAGATTGATGGAATTTAATGACAATTGGTTTTTGGGTAATGACACGATGGAGTTTCCCTGCAGCAACCATACTTCCTGAGAAGGTTAGGGCACCAATAATAACAGCTAACATCGCGACAAGTAAGCTAAACACTTGTTGATCTGAACCGATGCCAAGGAGGGCATAACCACCAACGATGAAAGATGCTAAGCCACCTAAACCATTGAGTAAAGCAATAAGCTGTGGCATTTCAATAATTTTAACTTTAATACTAATCCATAAGCCAATGGCAGCACCAATCGCTACACCGACATATAAAACCCAAATCGGTAAAATATCATATCTAATTAAAGTAACGACAACACCGGCTAAAAGAGCGACTGCACTTAAAATATTACCTGTTTTAGCCGTTTTAACTTGACTCATTAAGTGAATTCCAAATAAAACCGCAAGTGATAATACGCCAGCAATTACATAATATAAATTGTCAGAAATAGACAGCAACATTAATTTAGTCATGTTTCTCATCCTTCTTTCTGAACATATTTAACATCCGGTGTGTGACGCCAAAGCCACCAACCACATTAATGGTTGCGACAACAACAGCAAGTCCCCCTGCGATTGAGGAAAGCCAGCCAATATCACGATAACTAATCGCAAATGCAACTAAAGCTCCAATTAATGTAATCCCAGATAAAGCATTCATCCCACTCATCAAAGGTGTGTGTAATAAAGAAGGGACGTTTTTAATTAAAAAGTAACCAACAATTGTTGATAAGACGAAAACGCCTAGTAAGATAAAATGTAATAATTCCATGCTTCCTCCTTAATTTTCCATCGCCTCTAATGTGCCTTGATGGACAATTTTACCGTTTTGAGTGACTAAGATAGATCCGACGATTTCATCACTTGTGTCTAACTCAACACGATCATTTTTAACTAAGTATTTTAATAAGTTGTATACGTTATTAGAAAACATCCATGTTGATGATGTTGGAATCATGCCAGGAATGTTTTTTGAACCAATCATTGTAACACCATGTGCTTGATAAGTTTCTCCAGCTTTTGTTAAGGCACAGTTTCCGCCTTGGTCGATCGATACGTCAACAATCACCGATCCTGGTCTCATGGTTTGAATCATTTCCTCATCAATTAAAATAGGTGCTTTCTTACCAAACAATAAAGCAGATAAGAAAATAATGTCAGCATTTTTAACATAATCACGTAAAGCATCTTTTTCTACACCTAACCAGTGGTCAGACAATCTGTTGGCATGTTTTCCATCTTCGCTAACTGCGATGTCGGCAGGAATACCTAAATCAATGATTCTCGCACCTAAAGATTGCGCTTGCTCATTTGCCTCGGGGCGAATATCACATGCATGAACAACAGCACCTAAACCTTTGGCAGTTGCAATTGCTCTTAAGCCAGCAACGCCAGCACCAACGACCAATACGTTTGCAGGTTTAATCATCCCAACAGCTGAACCAATCATCGGCATAAATTTAGCGATGGTATCGGTTGCCATAATCATGCCTTTATATCCAGCACATGTACTCATTGAAGAAAGAGCATCCATTGATTGAGCGCGGCTAATTCTTGGAATTCCATCTAAAGTTAAACCAATAATGCCCTTATCAGCAAGCATTTGCACCATTTTATGATTATTCGGTGATGCGGGGTGTAAGAAAGTAATTAAGACTTGATCCTTTTGCATCATATCGATTTCATGCATTTGTAAATCATCGTTAAATTGTGGTTCTTTCACTTTTAAGATAACATTTGCTTTTTGGTAAATTTCTTTCGGACTGTCTACCAAAATTGCTCCTGCTTCTATATAATCTTCATCATGATAAAAAGAACCATCTCCTGCGGTTTTTTGAACGAGAACTTCATGGCCATCTCGAACCATTTTTTTAACAGTATCGGGTGTAGCTGATACTCTATTTTCTCCTTGAAGAATCTCTTTTGGAACGCCAATAATCATAATAAATTCCTCCATTTATTTATTTTTTTAGATGACGGTATGTGCGTCTACGCATGAGAAAAAAAGCGTGACGCTAGACGTTTAAATTATAACATATTAAAGACAGATAAAACAAGCATCTTTCATGCTTTGTTTAGAATGCCATTTTTTTAAAAAAGTGACTCAGGATAACGCCTGATAGACGAGTGCTAAAATGTTTTCTCTAAGGGCATGCGCTTCTTTTAAAAGGGTTTGTGTGGTTGCCTTAAATTGCTCGATAAGTGTCTCGTTAGAAAGACCAGGCAAATTAATTAAAACGTTTAAAACAGCTCCTTCAACACCTGTAGCAATACTTAAAGCAGAAACACCCATATCAGAAATTGCTGATTGGTTACCATATGCAAGAACAAAAGAAAGGTGTTTTAATGCTTCTAACGATAATAGACCAATTTGTTCAGGCACTTCAATCGCACCTAATGTTGCGTCTTCGATTTTTTGTTTGCGCAACTCATCCGTTTTTGGAAGACGGTATGCGGTAACAATTTTGTTGTAAGCATCCGTATCTAAATCAATTAATTGCGTCAATTGGATTTTTAATTGTTCAAGGGCATTTAATGTTTCATTAAATTGTGTTTGAATTTCAGGTTCTAAATTAAGAAATTTCTTTTTCGTAACCGTTAAATGACCGACCATTCTGGCTAAAGAAATTCCCAAAGCACTAATCAATGCAGATGACGAACCACCACCTGGTGCTGGTGATGAAGAATCAACTTCATCTAAAAAATGTTTTACAGTTAAATCAATCAGTTTCATATAAGCCTCCAGCTATTGTATTTGTTGTCCGTTTATAAAAACGTGAGAAACATGGTTAATTCCAAAATGATAAAAAAGATAAGCTAAATTGGGAATGTCTAATAAAAGGAAATCAGCATCTTTTCCTGGCTCTAAAGATCCTTTTTGTGAAGCAAGTCCTAAATGGAAGGCGGCATTTTGTGTGACTGCAGTCAAAATTTCTTCAGGTGTTAACTTTAGATAATTAGCAGCCAATTGCATAATTAGTTGGAAGTTTTCCGTGGGGCAACTTCCGGGGTTGTAATCACCTGAAACAGATAGGGCACAACCAGCCTCAATCATATCGCGGGCGCGAGCATATGTTTTATTTAAATAAAAAGATGTACCCGGTAAGATATTTAAGATGGTTGAAGTTTTTGCAAGTTTGATGATGTCTTCATCTTTAATAGCCATTAGATGGTCAACACTGGTTGCGCCAAGATCGGCACCTAAACCAGCACCACCTAAAGGATCAATTTCATCTGCATGCAATTTCACTTTAAAACCGAGTGCTTTTGCTGCTTCAAGTATTTCTCTTGTTTCATTTAAATCAAAAACACCTGTTTCACAAAATACATCGACGAATTCAGTTAGGTTGGTTGCTCTAATTTTTTCTAAATCAGCTAACATGGCATCGATATAGCCCCGTTTATTATTTAAAAACTCTTTTGGAACAGCATGAGCAGCCATGTATGTAGGAACAAGATGAACTGGATGATTATCATTCAGTTTTTTCATTACTTCTAGTTGCTTAACTTCATTTTCATAATTTAAACCATAGCCACTTTTTGCTTCTAAAGTTGTGACACCGTATGATAACATGACATCAAGTGATTTTTTAGCTTGGGCATATAACTCATCAAAACTCGCTTTTCTAGTTTTATCAACTGTTCCTAAAATACCTCCACCAGCCTGTAAAATGTCTAAGTAGGGTACACCTTGACGTAATTGCTCAAATTCATTTTCACGTGAACCTGCATGGACCAAATGAGAATGTGAGTCAATAAAACCAGGAACAACCACTTTTTGTTTGGCATCAAAAAGAAGTGTTTTATCGCCCACTAAAGCGCTATAATCTGCAACTCCAACGTGTAAGACTTTACCATCTTTAATAGCAATAAAAGGCTGTTCCAAGGTTTCAATCATTTTCATTTTATTACCTTTTACCGGTGGTATTTCTCTTGAGTGATAAAGTGATTTAATATTATAAACAATGAAATCGGCAATCATGATTCACTACCTGTGATATAATATTCAATTATTTTTTCTTCGGTAAAATCACGTAAACCTAAGTATTCACGACTTAATTCAGCAATTTCCTTTAAGGAAAGTTCAGTCTTCGGTTTTTGATCGCGCTCTAAATAGTAATCCAAAGATTGAATTAAAGCTTTTTCTGGTATTAAACCAACTATTTCTGATGACTGAACATGAAGTTGATGCTTGAGTGCTTCCATTTTAACCGTCTCAAAAATGCGGTAGATTGGATTCTTTTGATAATTTAAAATATTCATTGTTACTTGCGTGTGACCTCGTTCGTTTAAATAAACAGGACCTGCTTGAACAAATTGAAATCCGCCACCTGATTGACGAATTGCCCGTGCATAATCACCGGTGATTGTTAAATCATCCGTTGGTAAATCAATATTGTAAGCTAATAAAGGGAGTCTTGAGCCAATGGCGACAACCCCAAACGTTGGATGAATTTCATTTTTACCATAATCTGGTAACCAGGGTTCGGTTTTAATTTTTTCTTTCATTCCTTCAAATTCACCTTTACGAATGTTTGGTAATGACTTTCTGTCTGGTGAAGTTGCGGCATTTGCATATAAGTAAACCGGTAAATCTAACGTTGAACTTACCTTTTCAGCAAGTTTTTTAGCATAAGCAGTACATTCGCTCATTTTAATATTTTGAATAGGTATAAAAGGGACAACATCAACCGCACCCATGCGGGCATGTTCACCTTGATGGACATTCATATCAATTAAATCACGCGCTTCTTTGAAGAAACGTACCAAAGGCTCAATCATTGCTTCTGGTTCGCCGATTAATGTCACCACAGTTCTGTGATAATCTTGATCGGGCTCGTAACTAATAAGAGTAAAGCCGGGTTGATTCTTTAAGGGAGTAATTATTTTTTCAATTTTTTCTAAATCTTTCCCTTCGGAAAAATTAGGAACACATTGGACGATTTGTTTCATTTGTTGAACCTCTCTTTCACAAGTTTATTAATGAAGTCGTCATCAGCGACAAAGGGCATGGTAATGCCAGCTTCTGGCTGATCTTGATTAAATTGTTTAGCGGTTTCAATTGCGTTAGGATTCAGTGCCCAAGAACGTCTAGAAACGCCTAGGATAACATCGTATGTCATCGCTTGTTTTAAAATGTCATCGACACGAGCTGAGCCATCTAAAACCATCCCGTATCCACCATTAATTGATTTACCAATCCCGACGCCACCACCATTATGGAGGGCCACAAGGCTCATGCCTCTAAGAGCGTTGCCAATGGCAACTTGAGTTGCCATTTCAGCCATAATGTTTGAACCGTCTTTGATATTCGCTGTTTCTCTAAAGGGACTATCGGTTCCACCGGTATCGTGATGGTCTCTTCCTAACATAATCGGACCAGTTAATTTATTACGAACAAGCTCATTAAATTTTAAAGCTATTTTTAGGCGACCAATTTGATCTTGATAAAGGATTCTCGCTTGTGTTCCTACGACTAAAGCATTCTCTTTTGCATTTTTTAACCATTCGTAATTATCTTTATCTTGGAATCTTCTTGTTGGATCAATTAAGGATAATGCCGTTTGGTCAGTTAAATCTAAATCACTTTCTTTACCAGATAAACAAACCCAACGGAAAGGTCCATATCCATAGTCAAAGAGGAGGGGTCCCATCAAATCTTCTACATAAGAGGGATAAATAAATCCATCTAAATCGTTTTGTTTGTTTTTACAAACTTCTTTAATTCCCGCATCATAAAGCGCTTTAAGGAAACTATTACCATAATCAAAGAAATATGTTCCTTGGCTAACGAGCGCCTTAATGGCATGATAATGTTGTAGAAGTGTTTCATCGACTTTTTTCTCAAAAAGGGATTTATCATTTTTTAATAATTCAGTTCTTTCATCAAATGTCATTCCTGTGGGGCAATAGCCTCCATCATAAACAGCATGACAACTTGTTTGATCGCTTAATAAATCAATGTGAATATGATGATCAACAGCATATGCAAGTAAGTCAACGATATTACCTAAATAAGCAATCGCAATCGATTCACCCTTATCTAAATAAATTTGAGCAACTTCATATGCCTCTTTTGGTGTTTTAACGACTTGGCTAACCCATTTTTGTTGGTAACGTGTTTCGATTCTTGATGCATCAACTTCAGCAATGATTCCTACACCACCAGCAATTTCGACTGCTTTTCCTTGCGCGCCACTCATACCACCCAAACCGGATGAAACAAAGAGTTTACCTGCTAAATTTCCTTCTGTGGGAATTCCGAGTTTAAGTCTTCCTGCATTTAATAACGTTGAATATGTGCCGTGAACAATGCCTTGAGGTCCAATATACATTAAACCACCCGCAGTCATCTGCCCGTAGTTCGCAACCCCAAGAGCTTGAGCGCGGTTAAAATCAGTTAAATTATCGTATAATCCAACCATTAAACCATTGGTGATAATGACTCTAGGTGCGGCAGGGTGGGAAGTGTATAAACCCATGGGATGACCTGATAAAATGGACAGTGTTTGGGAATCCGTCATCACTTCTAAATATTTTTTAATAAGTTGATACTGCATCCAATTTTGGCATACTTGACCCGTTTCCCCATAAGTAACAAGCTCATAGGGATATAAAGCAACGTCAAAGTCTAGGTTATTATCCATCATTACTTGAAATGCTTTTCCTTCTAATGTTTTTCCTGGATAAGCATCGATTGGCATGCCTTTGATTTCGCCGTGAGGACGGAAACGATAACCATAAATACGTCCATGAGTTAAAAGTTCATCTAAAAACTCAGGCGCTAAGGTTTCATGCCAAACTTCAGGAACATAACGCAGCGCATTTTTTAAAGCAAGTTCAATTTCTTTTTCAGATAAGTTGAGTTCACGCATCGGTGCTCGACGAATTTTTGGATCAAACGTTGGGTATTCAGGTAGGGTCGAAAAAATATCAGCTAGGGTTAATTCATACATCAACTTCATCTCCTTTAAATAATGATTGATAAAAAGCATCTGTTTTTAAGAATTCTTCTATCTTTTGCATATAGGGTGACATTATTTCATCTTGTGCGATAAAAGGAATGTCCGTTTCTAATAAGGCAAAGAGTTGTTTTGTTTTTTCGCCTAATTGATCTTTACCCCGAAAATGGAGTGCCTGATAAGCAGTAAAGATTTCTAAAGCAATCACTTTCCAAACGTTATCTAAAATTTGTTTTGCTTTACGAACGGCGTATGCTCCCATAGACACATGATCTTCTTGATTTGCTGATGATGGAATTGAATCTACTGAAGCAGGATGAGCTAAAACTTTGTTTTCACTAACGATCGATGCAGCTGTATATTGAACAATCATAAATCCTGAGTTTACTCCAGAGTCTTCACTTAAGAAAGGTGGTAGTCCTTGATTTAATTTAGGATTTACTAACCGTTCAATCCGTCTCTCGCTTATATTTGCAAGCTCTGCAATCGCTAAAGATAAATAATCAAAAGCCAATGCGAGGGGTTGACCATGAAAATTACCAGCACTAATGGCTTGATGTTCATCAACAAATAAAATTGGATTATCTGTTACCGCATTCATTTCTGTATCTAAGACTTGGTGAACATAATAAAAAGCATCGAGCGAAGCGCCATGCACTTGAGGCGCACAGCGAATTGAATAGGCATCTTGAACGCGTTTTTCACCTTGTTTCGTAATGTTTGAACTGTTTTTTAAATAATTTTTAACTTGAACAGCCGTTTCTAACTGACCAATATGACCTCTTACCGTTTGGATTTGTTCTGCAAACGCATCGATAACACCTTCAAGAGCCTCCATTGTCATCGACAATGAAAGATTGGCATATTTCATGAGACGAAATGCATCGTATAAAACGAAAGCCCCTATAGCGGACATCGCTTGTGTACCATTAATTAAACTGAGTCCTTCTTTCGGTGCTAAATGACTCAAAGGTTTTAAATTGGCTTTTTTTAAGGCAATGTCTGCTTGACACCTTTCGCCTTCATAAAAAACTTCACCTAAACCAAGTAAAGGTAAACTCATATGTGATAAAAGTGCTAAATCTCCACTTGCTCCTAAACTACCTTGTTCAAAGACCACAGGCGTAATCTTTGCGTTTAACAAATCAAGCATCAGTTGAATGGTTTCTAGTCGTGTTCCACTATGTCCTTTAATCAAAGCATTGATCCTTAAAACAAGCATGGCGCGAACGATTTCAATATCTAAAGGATTACCCATTCCGCAAGCATGACTTTTAATTAAATTTTCCTGCAGTTCTTCTAAGCGATGGTTTTTAATTTCAACTTGAGAAAGATCACCAAATCCGGTATTAATACCATAAACTGGGCGCCCTTCATTAATTAAATTTTTAACAAAATCACTGGCTTTTTGAACCGCTAATTTACTTTGCTCATCAATATCAACTTTTTTGTTATGACGTGCAACCGCAATTAACATTTCCAGTGTTAAATTAGAACCGTTTAACAGAATCATTTTTCTCCTGCATAAATCTAAGATTTATGTCCTTTCTTCAGTTATCGTTTAAGCTACATTTACATTTTAACATAGAAACAGCCGAGAATTAAGAGAGATTTGGGGTTATTGTTGTTTTTATGCATTTTTTAAAGTTCTTTAGAAAAGAAAAGATTTAAACATTTTTAAAGAGAAAAGAAAGCGTTATCATGTATAATAGGATTGGGTGATAAAATGCGAGTAATAAAAGCAGATGAAATAACAAAAGTTGTTAAACAATT
>JALNWO010000023.1 GCA_023230825.1 Acholeplasmataceae bacterium | reverse complement strand
ATTCCATTTGTAATGGCCGGAAAGAGGAGCGAAACAATTTTTGGTTTTTGAATTGCTATCATTAACAGTAAGGCCAAAATGGTTGCAGAAGTACCAAAAACAGCGTCAATGAGCCCATAAGGACTTAAGAAATAATTTGCCAAAAAAGTTCCAAATGTTAAACCAACAGCGTGTTTTTTATTAAAATAAACAAGGATTAGCAAACATTCGGCAATCCGAAATTGAACCATTTCAAAACTTAAAAATTGAAACGTATAAACCAATACTACATACAATGCAGCAATCATCGATTGCATAATAAAATCTCTTAAAGTTAAGGCTTTCATTAAAAATCTCCCTGTTTTTTTAAGCTGGTTTCCTAGGATACAGCTTGTAGTGAAATACGCGTCTATTCTAACAAAATTATGTTATAATAGCAATACAAAGGATGATGGATTGTGAGTATCAAATTTGAAGTTCTTCATGTATGTCAACAAAGTGGCGCTCGCTTAGGGCGGCTAACAACACCACACGGTGTTTTTGAAACGCCTTTTTTTATGCCTGTAGGAACACAAGCAACTGTAAAAACATTAGATCCTGAAGAAGTTAAAGCCGTTTCTGAAGGACTTATTTTAGGTAATACATATCATCTTTGGGTTCAACCGGGATCTGATATTATTAAAGACCACGGTGGTATTCGTCCCTTTATGAATTGGGATGGAGCTGTTTTAACTGACAGTGGTGGTTTTCAAGTTTTTTCTTTAACAGACCGCCGGAAAATTACTGAAGATGGTGTCCATTTTAAACACCACCGCAGTGGAGCCCCCTTATTTTTATCACCAGAAAAAGCGATTCAAATTCAAGAAGATTTGGGAGCCGACATTATTATGAGTTTTGATGAATGTCCGCCACCTTATGAATCAGATGAATATATGAAAACTTCTGTTGAGCGAACTTTAAGATGGGCAAAACGAGGTCAGGATGCTTTAACGACTGACCAAGCTCTTTTTGGGATTGTTCAAGGTGGTTTAAATGAAACTTTACGACAATATTGCGCAGAAAAATTGATTGAAATGGATTTTCCTGGTTATGCTATTGGAGGTCTTTCAGTCGGTGAGACAAAAGCAGAGATGTACAAGGTGACTGCCTTTTTAAATCCTATCCTCCCTTTTGATAAACCACGCTATTTAATGGGCGTTGGTGCCCCGGATGATTTGATTGAAAATGTTATCCGCGGCATTGACATGTTTGATTGTGTTTTACCAACAAGAAATGCACGACATGGAACAGCACTAACAACCCAAGGAAAAATTGTTATAAAAAACCAACAATATGAAAAGGATTACCAAGTATTAGATCCGCATTTAAAAACTCCGGTTTCAAATTACACAAGAAGTTACTTACGTCATCTTTTTAAAGCTGAAGAGGCGTTAGGAATGCGGCTTATAACGTATCAAAACTTGGCATATATCAAACACTTAATGCAAGAAATTAGACAAGCGATTAAAGAAAACCGTTTATTAGATTACAAACGAGAGATGGAAAAACAGACAAATTATTTCAAAAGGAAATAAAAACTTTATTTTCAATCAGAAATCGTGTAAAATAGAGAGTAATAACTAGGAGGAGTGATTTCATGGTATTTGGCGAATCAGATAATTTCAATCAGAAACCGGTCATTAAGGTTATTGGTGTCGGTGGAGGTGGCGGTAACGCTGTCAATCGTATGATTGAGAATGACGTCAAAGGCGTCACTTTTGTTGCGATGAATACAGATGCACAAGTTTTAAAAGTGTCCAAAGCCGAAACGCGCATCCAATTAGGAAAATATTTAACAAGAGGTTTAGGAGCTGGCGCTAAAGCCGAAGTTGGCAAAGCAGCCGCTTTAGAATCTATTGAAGAAATTGAAGAAGTCTTACAAGACGCCGACATGGTTTTCATTACTGGTGGTATGGGTGGAGGAACCGGAACAGGTGCAGCCCCTGTGATTGCTCAAAAAGCGAAAGAGATGGGTTGTTTAACGATTGGTATTGTTACCAAACCGTTTGCTTTTGAGGGGCCTGCTCGGATGCAAGCAGCGATTATCGGTCTTGAAGAATTAAAACCTCATGTCGATACTTTAATTGTTGTTCCAAATGAGCGACTCTTATCTGTCTCAGGTGCAACTACACAATTACTTGATGCTTTTAGGGAATCAGACAACGTTTTAAGACAAGGTGTCCAAGGAATTGCTGAAATTATTGCAATGCCAGGATTAATTAATGTAGACTTTGCAGACGTTCGTACCGTGATGGAAAATAAAGGAACAGCTTTAATGGGCGTGGGTATTGCATCAGGTGAAGACCGTGCCATAGAGGCTGCTCGAAAAGCAATTCATTCAAAACTATTAGAAGTATCCATTGATGGCGCAACCGATGCCATTGTAAACATTACTTCTGGGACGAATATTACGTTAATTGAAACAAGTCAAGCGCTTGCTGAAATTAGAAATGCAACTGACCGTGAACTAAACATTATATATGGAACAACAGTCAACGAAGATTTTGACGATGAAATGATCGTCACGGTGATTGCGACTGGTTATGAATTAAAAGCGAAAGATACAACAATTGAAGATTTACCTTCGCTTATCTTTAATAAAACATCGACTGAGCAACTTCAAATTACGAAAGAAGGCTTAATCGAAAAACACAATCCTGATGAAGATGATCATCGCGAAGGTGTTCAAAATGGAAAAAAACGCAATTTGCCCTCGTGGCTGATGAAGAAATCAAAATTTTAAAAAGGCGTAAAGCCTTTTTTATTGGAGACACTTATGTTAAAAACAGGCATTATCGGATTACCCAATGTTGGTAAATCAACACTTTTTAGTGCGCTAACAAAGGCGAAAGCATTAGCTGCTAATTATCCTTTTACAACCATTGAACCCAATGTGGGGATGGTGAATGTATACGACCCAAGACTTACCTTTTTAGCGAACCTATATCATCCGGAAAAAATTATTCCTGCTTCGGTTCAATTTATTGATATCGCTGGTTTAGTAAAAGGCGCATCTCAGGGTGAAGGTTTAGGAAACCAATTTTTAAGCTATATTCGTGAAGTTCACGCGATTGCCCAGGTGGTGCGTTGCTTTGATGATGAAAACATCATTCATGTTGATGGGAATGTTGATCCCATTCGTGACATTGAAACAATTGAACTTGAACTTTTTTTAGCTGATTTAGAAACAGTTGAAAGAAGATTAGGAAGACTTGACAAAAAAGTGAAGGCAAATGTTAAAGAAGCAGTTTTTGAAGCAGCTGTTTTATCAAAAATTAAAACTGTTTTAGATCAAGAAAAAAGTCCACGTTCTCTTTCGTTTAATGAATTAGAACTAAAAACCATTAAAAACTTTAATTTATTAAGCTTAAAGCCGATGATTTATATCGCGAATGTTGCTGAAGCTGATTTGTTAAACTTAGAAGAAAATGCCTCTCTTGTTAAACTTAAAAAATATGCAGAACAAAAAGGGATTGAAGTGATTGGAATCTCTGCCCAAGTCGAAAAAGAATTGGTCTCTTTAGACAAAGAAGAACAATTGGCTTTGTTATCAAGTTATGGGATGGACCAATCTGGCCTCAACCAAGTCATTCAAAGAAGTTATGAATTACTAGGATTAGAAACCTTTTTCACAACAGGTGAGGATGAAGTGAGAGCCTGGACCTTTACTAAAGGAATGAAAGCATCTGAATGTGCCGGCATTATTCACAGTGATTTTGAGCGGGGCTTTATTCGTGCTGAAACCGTGTCTTATACCGACCTATTCAAATATAAAACACCTCAACTCGCAAAAGAAGCAGGTAAAATACGATTGGAGGGGAAAGAGTATCTTGTCCAAGATGGTGACATTATTCTCTTTCGATTTAATGTATGATTGAAAATTTTCAAGGGACGATTGTTTGTGCCTCTAAATATTTTGATGGAGCTCAACTAAGGTCGATTTATGAACAAGGTTTTCATGATTTTGGCGAAAATCGGACCCATGTTTTATTAGAAAGAAAAAAAGAACTCGATGATTTAAGCGTTATTTGGCATTTTATTGGTCATCTTCAGTCAAACAAAGTTAAAACGATTATTAATGAACTCGATTATTTACACACGTTAGACCGTCTCTCATTAGCAAAAACAATTCAAAAATATCGTGAAACCCCACTCAAGTGTTTCATTCAAGTCAACTTAACAGAAGAATCCCAAAAAAGTGGTGTCGATCCGAATAATTTACCGGATTTTTTATTTGAATTAAAAAAATATGATAAAATAGAGGTAATTGGTTTTATGACCATGGGAAAACTTGATGATAAAGTCGTTACAGAACGCGCCTTTAAGCAATTAAAAGCTCTTCAAGACACGTATCAATTACCATCTTTATCTATGGGAATGACCGATGATTATGAACTTGCGATTCAATATGGAACAACTCATTTAAGAATCGGAAGAAAATTTTATGAATTACTTAAATAGGAGGCTTTATGGGACTTTTTCGTAAACGTAAAAAGAGAGTTGAAAGTAAACCAGACTTTAAAGAAACAGAATCGACATATGAACGCATTGTCTATGAACAACTGAGTTCTGATGAAGATCATTATTTAACCCATTTAGCTGATCAAATGCTTGATGGAGCGCCTCTCATTTTAAGTTTTGACCAACTTGAAATTGATGAAGCGAACAAAGCCATTGCCTTTTTCTCAGGTGTCGTTTATGCCATCAAAGGAGAAATTGTTCCCATCCGGGAAAAAGTCTTTATGTTTGCGAATCAAGATGTATATGCAGACCAGACGATGCAACCATTTTTAACAGACATTATTGAATAAGTTCATCTTGCGATGAGAAAGACACCTTTATGATTGTTCAGGTTGAAGCGAGCTGGTGGCGGTGTGAGACCAGCAACAAACACAATCCTATTGATCACTTTTGAGCAAATCCAAACGAAGGGCTAGATTTATCTAGAACTAAGGTGGTACCGCGGAATTTGATTTCGTCCTTAGAATTGCTAAGGGCGAAATTTATAATATAAGGAGTAAAACATGGATTATAAAGACACATTAAACATGCCAAATACAGCATTTCCGATGCGTGGTAATTTAGGCGTAAAAGAAGTAGACTACCAAAAAGAATGGGAAGAAATGCAATTGTACAATCAAGTCATTGCTCAAAATAAAGGCAATCCTCTTTTCATTTTACATGATGGACCTCCCTACGCCAATGGAGACATCCATGTGGGTCATGCTTTAAATAAAATCTTAAAGGATTTTGTTTTGCGTTACCAAACCATGAAGGGTCACCATACCCCTTATATCCCAGGATGGGACACTCATGGTTTACCAATTGAAACAGCTTTAGCTCGAGAAGGTGTTCGCCGGAAAGAATTATCTTTGATTGAATATCGCAAGTTATGTGCTGCTTATGCGCATAAACAAATGGAAATCCAAAGAGAACAATTTAAACGTTTAGGAATTCTCGGTGAATGGGATACACCTTATTTAACTTTGACGAGTGACTATGAAGCAAGACAAATCCATGTCTTTGCGAAAATGGTTGAAAAAGGTCTTATTTATAAAGGCCTAAAGCCAGTTTATTGGTCACCATCTTCTGAAACAGCGCTTGCTGAAGCGGAAATCGAATATCATGATAAAGAATCGATTTCAATTTATGTTGCTTTCCCAGCTGTTACAAAAACACCACTTCTAAAAGACGCATCTTACTTGATTTGGACAACAACACCGTGGACAATTCCTGCGAACTTAGCGATTTCTGTTCATCCAGATTTTAATTATGTTCTCTTTTCAGTTCATCATAAAAAATATGTTGTTGCTGAATCACTCCTAAATGCAGTTATTGAAAAACTTGGATTTGAAAAACCACAAATAATCCATAAATTTAAAGGCTACGAATTAGAAAATGAACAATATCGTCATCCTTTATACGATCGTTTATCCCCTGTTATTGTTGGCGACCATGTCTCTGATGAAGATGGAACAGGCTTGGTTCATACAGCCCCTGGGCACGGCGAGGATGACTACCGCATTGGTCGTCAATATGAACTCGATATTTTATCTCCTGTTGATGATCGTGGCTATATGACAAAAGAAGCGGGTCCTTTTTCTGGGATGTATTATGAAGAAGCGAATCAAAAAATTGTTGAGGCTCTTCATGAGGCTGGTGTCTTACTTTTCCAAGAAAAATTTACTCACTCATACCCGCACGACTGGAGAACCAATCAACCGGTCATTTTTCGGGCGACACCCCAGTGGTTCGCGTCGATTGACAAAATTAAAAAAGAACTATTAGATGAAGTAAAAAAAATTAAGTGGCTTCCTTTATGGGGTGAACTAAGAATTTCCAACATGATTGAAGCGCGAGAAGACTGGGTGATTTCACGTCAAAGAATTTGGGGTGTTCCTCTACCCATTTTATACACTGAAAATGACGAACCCATTTTAGACCAACAAGTTTTAGAACATATCGCAACCCTGTTTGCCAAACACGGATCAAATGTCTGGTTTGAAAAAGAAGGGCATGAACTCTTACCAAAGGGATATACCCACCCAGGTAGTCCGAATCACCTTTTCCGCAAAGAAACTGATACAATGGACGTTTGGTTTGACTCAGGGACTTCTCACTCTCTTTTAGAAGCCCGTGGTTTAACGTACCCTGCTGATTTATATTTAGAGGGGTCAGATCAGTATAGAGGATGGTTTAACTCATCGTTAACAACAGCAGTGGCTGCTTTTGGACATACACCTTATAAACAAGTGGTTTCGCACGGTTTTGTTTTAGATGGATACGGTAAAAAAATGAGTAAATCATTGGGTAACGTCATCGATCCTAACAAAATCGTTAAACAACAAGGTGCAGATATTTTAAGATTATGGGTTGCATCTGTTGATTATCAAGCCGATGTGCGGATTTCAAATGAAATGATGACGCAAATCGCTGAAGGATACCGAAAAATCCGTAACACCATTCGTTTTGTTTTAGGCAATATTAGTGATTTTGACCCAGAAAAAGATTATCTTCCTTTAGAAAAACGAAATAAGTTAGATCAAGTTATCACTCTTAAATACCAACAACTGGCAAACCAATTATTAACCGCATACGACAATTATCAATTTGACCGTGTTTATCGCAACATTGTCGCCTTTTCAACAAACGAATTAAGCGCTTACTATTTAGATTATACGAAAGACATTTTGTATATTGAAAAGAAGGACAGTCACCAAAGACGTAGTGTCCAATCTGCTTTATACGATATGATTACTGGACTTTTGAAATTGTTGACACCGATTATCCCCCATACAACGCATGAAGCCTATGAATACTTACCTGGTGAAAAGAAAGCGAATATTTACTTAGAACGTTTGCCAAAGCCTTATGTAATAAAAGAAAGCGAATTATTAACAGCTTTTGATACATTGGAAGAAGTTCGTCATGCTGTTCTAAAACGTTTAGAAGAAGCAAGAGAACAAAAACTCATTGGTAAATCGCTACAAGCTGAAGTCGATTTAACGATTACAAAAACTCAACAAGACGTGCTAAAACGGCTCGTTTCAGATATGAAACAAGTCTTTATTGTTTCAAAAGTTAATGTTACTTTGGGCGAGGAACTCGCTGTTGAAGTAAGAAAAGCTGATGGCTTTACTTGTGATAGATGTTGGAATGTAGTCGATCACGTTCATGAAAATGGGCTTTGCGATCGATGCCACCAAATTGTTAACGGAGAATAAAAATGAATATTTTAATTGTAAATGATGATGGCTATCAAGCCAAAGGTTTAGCGCTTTTAATTAAAGCATTGGCCCCGTTTGGCAACTTATATGTTGCTGCACCAAAAGAACCACAAAGTGGGCAAAGTCAAGCAATTACGATTACGAACAAAATTGAAGCATACGATATTGATCCTTTAATTGGAACGACTGAAACGCTCGTTGTAAACGGAACGCCAGCAGATGCAGTCCGTATGGGGTTAAAGTTTTTTAATGTCGATTTTGACTTGGTTGTATCAGGGATTAATCATGGTGTAAACATCGCCAGTGATGTCCTTTATTCTGGTACAGTAGCGGCCGCCATTGAAGCGAAGATTTTAGGTATCGATGCCATTGCAATTTCCGCTGCTGATGTTCATCTACCTTATTTATTTGACGAAACATATAAACTATTCGACGAAATTTTAGAAACGAAAGTGTATCAGTTTAATGGTATTCTTAACATTAACTTTCCAAAAGCGTCTTTCGCAAGACCACAGGGTGTTAAAATAACGAACCAAGGATTAAGACTCCAACATACCGAATTTACGCTTTCAGAAAAAACCGATGTTTATTACATTAAAAGCAGTTTGATTCATTACGAAGAACATCCTGATAGTGATGTTGTCGCTTATGAGAATGGTTATATTTCGATGACACCACTGAAACTTGATCGAACTGATCATGCATACATTAAAAAAATTTTACGAGATGAACAACATTGAGAGAACCATCTAATTGTGGTAAAATAAAAGAGTAAAGGCGGTGGAAAGATGACATCATTTAATCTTCATTTTTTCAAAGAGAAAAGTCGTCAAATTGATATTGATACTTTGATTGCTTTTTTCGAAGACATTCCTGGATTTCGGATTGAAATGGACAACCAAAGTGTTCGCTTTTTATATCAACACCCACGACTAGGACACACCTCACGTTTTTTAATTACTCCAAAATCGACGGTACCAGATATTTATCGCTTAAATCCGCGTTTTTTAGATTTAAACTTTCGTTTAGAAATGCCACTTTTAACGCCTAATTACGTTGCTAATCATCTTTTTGAAATTGTAAAAAAAGTCTGTCAGCGATTTGATTTTCATATTTATAACGAAATGTTTGAAGACGTTCTACCCTTTAAGAGTGAAGTTTTACTCAAAGTATTTGAAATGCTAAAGGGAGCTTATATTGAAAAGAATCCTGTCATTATGAGTAATTATTTTTTAATGGAAACAGAAAAATTAAAACGTCTTTACCGCTACTTAGATGATTATTCAGAATTACAAAAATACTACGATGAATTAGAAACATACGTTCCCCGTTATCACTTTTTACAAATTGAAAACAAACAGCTTGTCATTGGTATCGAATGGCAAGAACAAACACTCACTGTCTTACCCCCTGACATCGATTACATTTTTTACCGCATTCAAGACGAAATCAGACCGCTTCCGACAGATGCTGTTCGTGCCGCTATTGACCCTTATTTACTCGATGTACCTGGTTTTATTAAAGGGACAAAAGTGGTTCCTAAAAAGCAATTAAAACGCGTCCATCGAATTTTAAAACGGCGGAAGTTTCCCGTTGCTGATCATCGTTTTGAAAAAGTCGAACTGAAGCAGTTACTTGATTTATAATAGGAGGCCTTATGCCATTACGTCATAAAATTGTGATTCATACTGTGGGCTTTATCGTTGTGGCTTTAGGTTTATCTTTAATTATTTGTTCTCAACTTGGGGCAGCCCCACTCGATGCAATGAATTATTTTCTTCATATTTTGATTAGTAAATCGATTCCGCAAATTACGCTAGGAACTGTTGTTATCTTCACTGGTATTGCCGCAACTCTATTTGCCTTTGCGCTTAACCGAGAGAAGGATATGTTTATTAGTCTAATCTTTATTTTTGTTGTAGGTCTTTTTATTGATGGGTGGATGTTTCTTTTAAATTTGTTACCAACGACCTTTTTAGAACATCTAGCAACGAGAATTAGTTTTGCAGCGATTGGCCTTATAATAAGTTCTATGGGCGTTGCCTTAACCATCTTAACGGGCTTACCAGCTTCTCCATATGAGAGAATCATGCTCATTATTTATGCGAAGACAAATAACATGGTCTTATCTAAGCTGATTATCGAGTTAACTTTTTTAACTGCAGCGATTATTTTAGGGTTGATAACGACTCGGCTGTTTGAACAAGTTTATTTATTCACAATTATTATGACTTTTACTTTAGGAGCCTTGATTTCCTATTTTACAAAAATCTTTAAAAAAACCATTGTGAAAGGAGTTTTGAACAATGAAACTCAACCAAATGATTGACCACACCATTTTAGGTGCGAATGTCAGTCAAAAACAAATCGATCAAATCATTCATGAAGCTGAAACACATACGTTTCAAAGTTTATGTATTAATCCTATTTGGGTTCGCTATGTCAAAGAAAGAATCAAAAACGAAGCTGTTTTAGTTTGTACTGTTGTTGGTTTTCCGCACGGAACACATTTACCAAGTGTTAAACGTTACGAAACAGAACAAGCCATTTTAGATGGTGCAGATGAAATTGACATGGTTATTAATGTTGGTGCACTCAAGGACAAACGTTATGAAATTATCCATGAAGAAATTAAAGCCGTCGTTGAAGCAGCACAAGGAAGAACGGTCAAAGTTATTTTAGAAACCTGCTACTTAACTGATGATGAAATTATCAAAGCTTGTGAAATGGCTGTTGAAGAAAAAGCTGATTTTGTGAAAACTTCTACTGGATTTGGAACTGCTGGCGCAACCGAACATCATGTTCGCTTAATGCGTGAAACAGTGAAAGATAAAGCAGGCGTTAAAGCCAGTGGAGGAATTAGAACATACGAAGATGCAATGAAAATGATTGAAGCCGGAGCCAACCGAATTGGTACATCCCGAGGCATTCAAATTATTGAAAAAGGAGATTCACATGATTCCAACACCTCATATTAGTTTAGAAAACAAGGATTTAATTGCCAAAACAGTTTTAATGCCAGGCGATCCATTAAGAGCGAAATTTATCGCAGATACTTTTTTAACCAATGTCGTTGAAATTAACTCTGTCCGTAATATGCTCGGTTATACCGGTTATTATGGAAAGAAAAAAGTCACCGTCATGGGCTCGGGTATGGGTATGCCAAGCATTGGAATTTATAGTTATGAGCTCTACAAATTTTACGATGTTGAAAATATCATTCGTGTCGGTTCATGTGGGGCCTACTCACCTGAGTTAAAGTTATACGATGTCTTACTTGTTGAAAAAGCGTATAGTGAATCGAGCTATGCGAAAACAATGGGTGTCTCAAACAGAAAACTTTTAAACGCCACAAAAGTATTAAACAACCGTTTAATAAAAGCAAGTGAAAAACTAAACATTCCTTTAAGAAAAACCATTATTCATTCATCAGATGTTTTTTACCGCATGAATCCAGATGAGTTTAAAGACATTTACCAAAAATATGGTGCTGAAGCAGTAGAAATGGAAAGTTTCGCCCTTTTCGCAAATGCGAGAGCTTTAAACAAACGTGCAGCTTGTATTTTAACGGTTTCAGACTCACTCGTGACCCATGAAGCAACCACTGCCGAAGAAAGACAAAATGCCTTTACAAAAATGATGGAAGTTGCATTAAATAGTTTATAATGATTACTGTTCATAGCCAATTTAAAACGATACAAATAGCGTTTTACTTTACAGCAGTTGATGAAAAAGCGACGCGAGTGTATCGTTTTTTACTACCTAAAGTATTGGGCTCACATACACGTTCTTTACCGACAAGAACCCGGTTCATTGAGAAACTAGAAACTTTATACGGTGCTCAACTTTCATTAAGAACAGAGCTTCACGCTAATTTAAGCGTGATGTCTTTTGTTTTTTCTTTTGTGCAACCAACATTTGTTCATGATGAAACACTTTTACGTGATGTTGTTAGTTTAATAAACGACATTTTTATTAAACGTGAACATTTTAATCAAGATATCTTTAACGAGGAAAAACGTTTTCTAATGGAAGAGTGGGAAACGGTGAAAGAACAAAAAGACAGCTATGCATCCTTACGCTTTTCAGAATTGTTTCATAAAAACAGTCTTGCAGGCTATCCTCTTGCTGGGCAATTAAAAGATATTAAAAAATTAACGAATGATCAATTATGGGATTATTTTCAAACAACCTTTTCCAAAGAAAACGTTCAAATCATTGTTAACGGTGATTTAGCAGAAAATCAGTTAGAACAACTGAAAGAATTGAAAATAAAGGCGAATGATACACCATTAACTCTTACATACCATTTGAACCATAACCAAACGGAAGAAGTTATTGATGAATTTTTGCCCATGAATCAAGCCATCATTAAAATGGGATACCAGCTTCCTATTGTTAGAACAGACCCCCTTTATGAGGCGGCTTTAATAGTTGATACGATTGTTGGCGGTTATCCTGAAAGCCGGTTGTTTAAAATCATCCGTGAGGAAGAAGGATTGAGTTATTATATTAGCTCAACTTACAATTACTACCGTGGGACATTGATTATTTCTAGTGGCGTTCAACTAGAAAAAAGACAAGAAGCAGTGACAAAAATCAAAGCCCTCGTTAAAGCGTTAAAGACGAAAGGAATAACAGAAATCGAACTGGAATATGCAAAATCATTTTTACTTCATCAAATGAAAAGCTCTTTTGATTCGCAGTCCATTTTAACGAAACGCGCATTTTTACATTATTTATTTCCCGATTTACCCGCCTTTGATCATCGTCTTGAACGCATCCGTAAAGTAACCCTTGAGGAAGTAAATCAAGCTTTAAAACAATTAAAGTTAAAAACCGTTTATGTTTTACATGGTGATGAGTCATGAAAAAAATCGTTTTTGATCAACTGAAAGAAACGCTTTATGTTTTAAAACTTAAAAATGGGATGACTGTTCATCTTTTACCCAAAACAGACGAAACATACACGACCTACGTGCAGTGTTCCTTTCCTTTTGGAGCACTTCATTTACAGTATATGTACGATAATAAAACCTATTATTTACCGCCTGGAATAGCTCATTTTTTAGAACATAAAATCTTTGCGATGCCGGATGGCGATGCCTTTCACCATTTTTCCAAACTAGGTGTTGATGCGAACGCGATGACTTCAAGAACAATGACGGGGTATATCTTTAATGCGACCGAACATTTATATCCAGCTTTAACCCATTTATTAAATATGTTAGACGTTCCTTATTTTACTGAGGAAAACGTTGCTCAAGAAAAACTGATTATTGCTGAAGAATTAAAAATGTACTTAGATGATCCCCAATCCGTGATGTACAATCATCTTTTAGAAAACATGTATCATAATCATCCGATGAAGCATGAAATTGGCGGGACGATTGCATCTATCCAAACAGTGACACCGTCCATGTTAACTCAAGTCTATAATCACTTTTATGGGTCTAATCAACGTTTACTAGTTATTGCAGGAAAAATGAATTTAACAGAAATGCAAGCATTTTTTAAACAATATGATCAGCAAGCCAAACCAAAATTAAAACCAAAACTTGTTTTTCCTAAAGAACCAAAACCAGTGGTTAAACGCTACGAAGTTGTTGAGCAAGACGTTCAAATGAACAAATTGATGATAGGAATTAAACTAGATCCATCGACAAAGCCTGAGGCCGAAAAAGCACGGCAAGAAGCAGCTTTAACACTCGCACTGAATTTACTATTAGGGCCTTCATCACTTAAAATTGAAGAGTGGATTAAAAACAATTGGATGAACAGAAACTTTTCTTATCAAACAACTTTCGTTCAACAAGCAGAAAACATCGTTATTTATGCTGAAAGCAAAAATATTTATCGACTTAAAAAAGCGCTTGTCACGTATTTAACAGATGAAGTTCAAAACTATTTAACGCAAGAAGCGTTTGAACGTTATCAAAAAACGTTTTTAGGTCAATATATCTTCGCTTTGAATAACTTAGAAACAAAAACGTATATTCACTCTGGAACGCAACTCCAAAAACGATCTTTATTTGAAATGATTGATGTTGTTCAATCACTCACACTAGCGGATCTGTTTACAGCAATTGAACGGATAAAAAAACACAGAATGGCGCTTTTAATTTATAAAAAGACGAAAACATCGTCTTTTTTATTAAACAAAGGGAGAAACAAATAAAGATTGTTTTACCTTATATTTATTTCATCAAAATAAAATCAATAGACTGAACCTATTTATAAAAGTTGCCTTTGCATCTTCGCCTTATTTTGTTTAAGGTAAAGAAAAAAGGAGAAGCAAAGATGCTGAATCAATTGGTGTTAGTTGGTCGTTTAGCAAGAGATCCTGAAATCCGGATTTTAACCGACGGAAGAAAGGTAAGTGATATTGTCCTCGCTGTTCAACGCGGCTTTAAAAACATGGAAGGAACTTATGATACAGACTTTATTAAAATTACTGTTTGGGAAGGACTCGCAACAGCTACTGAATCATACTGTGTGAAAGGGACGATGATTGCTGTTAAAGCACGAATTCAAACATACAAGTACGAGCTTGATGAGGAGAAAAAACTGAATATGCTTGAAGTGATTGCCGAAAGAATAACCTTCTTATCTGGCACAAGCAAATTTGAAGAAAAGGAAGAAAATTAATGTTTTCTTCTTTTTTTTAGGGAAATTATGCTTTTAATCTTTGTTCGTGTATAATAAGAATTAACATAGACGATGGGTGATTAAATGGCAAAAATCATTGAAATTGAAAGCGTTTACAAAACGTATGGTACAAGAACGAAAACGGATGTTCTAAAGAACGTCACTTTATCATTTGAGAGAAATTCTTTTAGCTGGCTTGTTGGTGCCTCAGGAAGTGGTAAAACAACACTGTTAAACCTTATTTCTGGTCTTGATTCGGTTTCCAAAGGGGAAATTCGGATAAATGATAAAGCAATTACTAAAATGAAAGAAAAAGAAAAGGCCAAGTTTAGAGCGCATCACTTAGGCTTTGTTTTTCAATTTCATTATTTAATGCCTGAATTTACGGCTTTAGAAAATGTTTTAATTCCCTTAGAAATTCAAGGAACGAAAATAACAAAAAAAATTAAAGCAGACGCAATCGCTCTAATGGAAAAAATTGGCTTGGGTCATGTGTACACCCATTATCCTAAAGAGATGAGTGGTGGGGAACAACAACGCACCGCTATTGCTCGAGCTATTTTTGCGAAGCCAGATGTTATTATTGCCGATGAACCGACTGGAAACCTAGATTCGGTTGCGGCTGCTTCTGTCTATGAAATTATTCGTGATTTACATCAAACATATGGGATTACTTTTATTGTCGTGACACACGATCAAATTACCCCACAAAAAAATGAGCGTGTGATTCGCCTCCATGATGGAGAAATTATAGAAGATAAGGTTTATTAGCGATGCTTTTTTCTCTTAAGACAGCGTATCGGTTTATTAAACATCATAAATTACAAAATTTGGTTATTATGCTCGCGGTTATTATCGGGGTCGGTGTCCAATTTTTTATTTTGACGATGTCAAGTGTATTAAAAAATATTATTGTAGATAATTTTTTGTTGTACACATCAAATGTCCGAACATCGTTAGTTGAAAGAAAATTGAACACATCTGAAGAGGACAAGCTAATTTTACAAATTATGGAATTTGAAGAAGTAGATGTTGTTTTTTATGAAAATTTTTTAAATGGAAACATTCGCATTGCTGGAGAAAACACCCAACTGCACCCCTTTTATTTATATGTGGCTGAAGAGTTTGAAACAACGTATGCGTATCGGGAAATGTTTGGGATTGGGATTGAAGAAACTCTTGTTAAAGGTAGGCTAAACGACCCGACAAAGATGGAAATCATGCTCGATGATGAATATGCGAAACAAATAGGTGCGGATGTTGGTGATAGGCTCATCTTTTATGGAAACTTTTTAGGTGAGAGTCGTGAATTCATCTTAACAGGCACTTATGATACAGGACGGTTTCATTATAAAAACAATTTTACATATTTACCAAGGACAACTGTGGTCAACCAAAGTTATGGAACGTATTTTATTGTGATGAGTTTACATGATCCAGAAACTTCAACGGCTGTTGTAGAAAAGATTAAACTGCTTTTAAAAGGAAGAGAAACGGTTAATGATTGGCAAGAATCTTTAGGACGAATTATTGAACTTCAAAGAGCTCAAAGAGCAGTCATTGGAACGATCGAAGTCTTAATTTCTATTACTATTTTTATTGTTGTTTTAAATATGCTCAATTATAGCATTCAAAAGAAGTATCGTGAAATCGGGATTTTAAAAGCAATGGGGTTAAATAATAAAAGTATGCAATGGGT
>JALNWO010000022.1 GCA_023230825.1 Acholeplasmataceae bacterium | reverse complement strand
ATGGTTAATTGCATTCCTAAGCAAATTCCTAAAAAAGGGATTTGATTAACTCTAGCATATTGAATAGCGATGATTTTTCCATCAGTTGCACGATTACCAAAACCGCCAGGGACTAAGATACCTTCTGCATCCTTTAACATTTCATGACAGTTTTCTTCAGTTAAAGTTTCTGCATCTACCCATAAAATATCGATTTGACGGTTATAAAAATAGCCTGCATGTTTTAAACTTTCAATGACGGATAAATAAGCATCTTGAAGCTGAACATACTTACCAACAATGGCGATTTTAACATCTTGTTTTAATGTCCCTATTTGTTCGATTAGCTGAACCCAAGGTTTCACATCTGCGGCTGGTAAATGATCATATCCAAAGTGATTAACAATATAATCATCAATTTTTTGTTCTGCCATCATTGGAATCACTTTATATAAAATATCGACATCACTTGATTCAAAAATGGCTTCTTTTTTCACATCGCAAAACATGGCAATCTTATTTTTTACTTCTTGATCGATTGGCATTTCACTTCTTAAAACAATCATATCAGGATGAATGCCTAAGCTCATTAGTTCTTTGACGCTATGTTGGGTTGGTTTTGTTTTAATTTCATTAGCGGCTTTTAAGTAAGGAACAAGTGTGTTATGAATATAAAGGGTGTTTTGGTAACCATAGTCTAATCTTGCTTGGCGAATGGCTTCTAAAAAAGGTAATGACTCGATATCACCAACGGTTCCTCCAATTTCAGTAATGACGACATCGGGACGTGAATTTTTCGCCACATCTACAAGTTTTTGTTTAATTTGATCAGTAATATGAGGAATGACTTGAACGGTTGCGCCTAAGTAATCGCCCCGTCTTTCTTTTTTCAAGACAGCCTGATAGATCTTTCCTGTTGTTACGCTGGCATGCTTGTTTAAATTTTCATCAATAAAACGTTCATAGTGTCCTAAATCTAAATCGGTTTCTGCACCATCAGCGGTGACGAAAACTTCCCCATGCTGTAAAGGGCTTATCGTTCCTGGGTCAACGTTAATATATGGGTCAAATTTTTGCATGAAAACTTTTAATCCCCGGCTTTTTAGTAGTTGACCGATGGCTGAAGCGGTGATTCCTTTCCCTAAACTTGAGACTACGCCTCCAGTTACGAAAATATACTTCGTCATCTTCTGTTCCTCCTTAATAAATAAAAGAGACTCCTTTGTTAGGAGACTCTTAGGTGTGCCCTTTATCATTATATCAAATCATAAGGTAGTAAACAATCGCTATTTAGATTTTCTTGCGGTAAATGACTTCATCATTATGGGTTGTAGCTTCAAAGCCCATTTTTTCTAAATATTGAGGATGTTTACTGAAACCTGGTTTCGTAATTAACTCTTGAAAACCAAGGTCTTTAAAGTAATGTTTCTGATCTCGATAAATGTATTGCCCAATTTTAAAATCACGAAATGTGGGGGTCGTATAATCCACTAAAATTTCAAATTGAGTCTCACTCATTTTTCTTCCGACAAATAAACCTGCTGGAATCGTATTTCTTGTTACAAAAAACCGGATTAGATCTGGTGCCGAAAGATCCATGTCTAAAGCTAAATATTGACTCATATCTTTTTGATAAACTTCTAAAAAGTGTGATAAGTATGTTGTATCAGTTAATGGAATGATTTCAAATAAATCTTTTTTCTGATACATTTGGTATAAATAATAGATATTGACAACGACAATTCCTAAATTCATTATCGCGACCGGATAAGATTGGATTAGTAAGCCGTAAATCGCAAATATAAGCGATCCCACTAAATTAATCCAACGCAATTTTTTGACGCTTGACATGACTAAAGAAACCAGAACAATCAAGCTCGCTAGATATCCCATCCATTCAATAAAATTTGGCATTTTTATCCCTCACTTTTTTTGTTTGAAAAAGAGTGTGCATGCACACTCTCAATCATCATCATACATATCTTCGTAATCATCCATGATTTCGTTGTAGTCGTCTTCATCGTCATCATCGAATTCGATTTCAGCCTCATCTTCATCGTCATCATCGGTTGATTTCGTTGGTAACTCAACGTCAATGTACTCTTTTTCTTCTTTAATTTCCTCGTCTTCTTCCTCTTTTTCTTCATCATCGTCATCGTCGTCAACTTCTTCTTCGTCTAAGTCTTCTAATGAGTCAATGTCAAAATCAGTAAAGTCGAGATCTTCTTCTTCGTCTTCTTCATCATCAAATGAATCATGGGTCATAAACGCATAACCGTCTTTATCCCACATTTCTAAATTATGTTCCTTTAAGTCCCATTGGTCGTCACCCATATAAACAAACTTAGCACTTTGGGTAATATCCATGTAAAGTTGTGTTTTACGGTCGTTATCATCGTTGGCAAATTCTTTAATTTCTTTTACTCTTTCGATGATGTCATAAATGGACATAGGTCCTTGGTTTTCTTTTAAGATGTGTTCAACGAGATCAATCACAGCGAGTGTTTTTAATTTTTTATCCATTATACCCTCCTAAAACCATGCCTTATTGTATACGATTCAATTTCATTTTGCAAGTTATTTTATGTATATCGGGTCACTAAGAGGATAATTACAAAAATAATTGCCAAAATAATGAATAATTTAAACATTTTCTTCACAAATGAGATGACACCTAACACCAAAATAATCGCTACAAAGATGGCTCCAAAAATTTTGATAAGCTCTGGTATTGGTTGAATAAATTCCTCATATAAACCAATTAACTTTTCGTCAAAAGCAAGTGTGTTCTGTAAAAAGCCGTTAATCTTTTCATGGATCCCAATAAAAAAATCTTTAATTCGATCCCAAATAGATAAATAAATCATAAGTCCCTCCTAATATTTTAGCCGATTTTCAACAGCTTTACTGAGGGTGAGTTCATCGGCGTATCTTAAGTCGGCTCCCACGGGCAATCCTGAAGCGAGTCGGCTAATGACAATCTTTTCTGATTCGTACAATGATTTTAAAAACTTAGCGGTCATTTCTCCTTCGACCGTACCATTGGTTGCGATAATCAATTCTTTAATTTCTGGGATGCGGGCAGATAATGTATCGATGTTTAAATCTTGATCGGTAATCCCTCGAGAAAAATCAATGAGACCACCAAGCACATGATAAACACCATTATATGTTCTCATCTTTTCAAAAACAAAAACATCTTTAGGATCAGCAACAACCATTAACGTCGTTTTATCTCTTAATTCATTTTGACAAATCATGCACCCTTCTTCATCCATTAACATATGGCAAATAGGACATGTCTTAATTTCTGTTTTCAGCCGTTTTAAATGGTCTGAGAATGTTAAGATGGCCTCTTCTTCTAAATCAGAAACAAGAAAAAGGGCCAAACGTTCTGCCGTTTTTTCGCCAATTCCTGGCATTTTCTGGAGGTCGTTCATTAACTCCCGTAATAATTTAGGAATCATTAGAAACCGAAACCACCTAAACCGCCAGAAAATTGACCCATGGTCTCTTCGGTTTCTTTATCGATTTGTTTTAATGCATCATTGACAGCGAGTAAAACGGCGTCTTGAAGCATATCGACATCTTCTAATAAGTCATGGTTCACTTGGACATCAATGACTTGGCGTGTGCCTTGCATAATAACCATGACGCCACTGGCTTTACCAAAAAATTCTTTTCTTTCTAAAGCTTCTTGGGCATCCATCATTTGTTTTTGAATTTTTTTCAGTTTGTTAATCATATTTGGGTTCATAATTACTCCTTAATCCTCACCTTATCTTGAAAGTATTCTTGCGCTAGACTAACCGTTTCAGATATCGGTCGTTCAATTTCTTTGTCTTCATATAATTTCAAGTCCAAAGGAGGTAGTTTTGGTTTTGTTTTATTTTTATTCCATAATTTTTGATAAGTCGATAAGATGACATCCCATTCATCTTTGCGGATGGCATGATAGCCCGTAATGAATGGTTGTTTAGCATTAATGATTTCAAGAACTTGTTGTTGGATCTCGGGATCATACATTTGTTTACATAAATCAAGCTGATCATAAACCAACAACATTTTATCAGACACGGCTTCAAGTGAAGCTTGTGATAATAAGTAGGCGGCTAATTTTAAATGTTCTTTTGGATAATTTGCTAAATAAGGCCACCCTTGTAACAAAGTTTCTTTCTTTTCTTTATCGCCTTGATTCAAGATTTGTTCAACATCTTTAATCGTTACAAGCGGCTTCTCTTGTTTCGTCTCAACGACAACAGGTGCTGGTGCTTGTTTGAGTTCTTGTCTAATTTCATGGATTGAATTTTTCAAATCCATGATAGTCGCTTCAAAATCCAATTGTTTCGCTGTTTGGTGTTCCATCATTTTAATAAAAGCCAATTCCACATACGCTTTTTTCTGATGGGTCCATTTCATATCTTGTTGAAGCTCATTTAATACATCTAAATAGAAGTAGATTTTCTCAATGGGGAAAATACTCAAGAGTTCTTGATATTTTTGAATTTCTACTTGGGTTGTTTTTTCTAATAAAATATCGCGAAGCGCTAAAATTAAATCTGTTACAATTCGGGAAATCTCTTTTCCTTCAGCAATTAAATCCCGTAGGGTGACAATTGCTTTGGTTACTTCTTTATTATTAATCGCTAAGAGGATTTCTGATAAAGCCGTTTTAGAGACCGTTCCTGATACTTGATGAACGTCATCTTCAGTAATTGTATGATCGGCATAAGAAATCGCTTGGTCTAACAAAGAAATCGCATCTCTAAGCCCACCTTCAGCATTTTCAGCTATCGCAATCACTGCGTCTTTATCAATTGAAATTCCTTCTTTTTCAATAATAATATTTAGTTTTTCCACCATGTCTTTCGTTTCAATATTTTTAAAATCAAACCGTTGACAACGTGATAAAATCGTTGGTGGAATTTTATGGACTTCAGTTGTAGCTAAAATGAAAATGATATGTTTAGGTGGCTCTTCTAATGTCTTTAGGAGTGCATTAAATGCCCCTGGCGTTAACATATGAACCTCATCGACAATGTATACTTTATACTTCCCCTTAGCGGGCATGTATTTCACTTTGTCACGAAGTTCTCTAATTTCATCGACACCATTGTTTGATGCTGCGTCAATTTCTATGACATCAGGAATACTGTTATCTTCAATTCCTAAACACATTTCACAGGCATTACATGGACTTCCATTTTGTGGATTTAAACAGTTAACTGCTTTAGCAAAAATCTTCGCAATCGATGTTTTACCTGTTCCTCGTGGACCGCTGAACAAATATGCATGCTGAATCTTTTGATGCATCATGGCATTTTGTAAAGTCTTAACGATGACTTTTTGACCCGCTACTTCTTCAAATGTTTTCGGCCGATACGCCCGATACAACGCAACATATGCCATCTACTTCAACCGTCCTTTCTATGTCTATATTATAACATAATATCATCATTTATTTTACTTTCCAAGACAAAACTTTGAGAACAGTTCATCGAGTAAATCGTCTTCATAATGCTCGCCTAATATTTCTCCTAAAGAGCGCCACGCATCAGTTAGATCAATCGCATACATATCAACAGGCATGTCATTTTCAATGGATAGTAGTACCTTTTCTAAGGATTTTTGGGCATCCTTGACTTTACGAATATGACGTACATTCGATAAAAAGTTGAAGTCACGTGAGCCAATGTCTTCTAGCTGAAGTAACTTCAAAATGGCTTTCTCAATATCTTGAAGACCTTCACGAGTAATGGTTGAAGTTGAGATAATCTCTTCTAATAACAATGCTTTAGGAAGGTCTGCTTTGTTTCCAATAATGAGTCGTTTATGATTTTTAGTTAAATCAAGTAAAACTTCATCTTCTTTGGTCAACTTTTGACTTTGGTCTAAAACAAGCAAGACCAGTTCAGCTTCTTCAAGTGCTTTTTTAGAACGCTTTACGCCAATTTTTTCAACAATGTCTTCGGTTTCCCGAATTCCCGCTGTATCAATTAAGTTTAACGTCATGCCTTGAATGTTTACATAGGCTTCAATCGTGTCACGTGTTGTTCCTTCAATATCAGTAACAATTGCTTTATCTTCATCTAAAAGTGCATTTAATAAACTTGATTTTCCGACGTTGGGTTTCCCAATAATAACTGTTTTAACACCTTCACGAATCATTTGGTTTTTTTCTGATTCTTTTAACAAAATGGCAATATCTGCTAAAAGCTTCTCGGTTTCTGGACCAATAATTTCTTTACTCATTACGATGGCATCATCGTATTCCGGATAATCAATATGAACTTCAATTTGAGCTATAATGGTAATCAGTTTTTGTCTTAAGTCACGAATGAGCTTTGATGTTTGTTTATGGACACCTAAGTTCGCAATTTTTAAAGCTTGTTCGCTCTTAGCATGGATTAAATCCATGATGGATTCCGCCTCTACTAAATCAATCCGTCCATTTAAATAAGCCCGCTCACTAAATTCACCAGGTTGAGCTAAGCGAATATCTAAATCCAAAATGCGGTCCAACACTTTTTGAGTGACTAAAATACCTCCATGCGTTGATACTTCAACCATATTTTCTGTAGTAAAGGTTTTTGGGTTTCTTAATACAGTCACCATCACTTCATCGAGTGGTGCACCTTTTTCATCCACAATATGTCCGTAGTGAACGGTGTGTGATTTGACTTTTGTTAAATCGCGACCTTTAAAAATTTGATTAAATTCTGTAATCGCAGTTGCTCCAGAAATACGGATGACTGAAAGACCAGCCGTGCCGATGGCTGTAGAAATCGCTGCGATGTTGTCTGAGATGATGGAGTTCATCGTTCCAACCTCCTTCATATCTTATTCTTTCGTTTCCAAATAAGTTTTAACAACTGCTTTCGCATCTTTTACAAATTGGTTTAATTCTTTCCAATTATTTAAACGACATCCAGCTGCTTGTGCATGGCCGCCGCCTTGATATTTTTCAGCAAGTTTATTAATATTAGGTCCACTAGAACGTAAACGAATCCGTATCTCTTGATCTGGGTATTCTAAAAATAAAGCCCATACAGGATGACCTTTGATGCCTGATAAAGACCCAACCATCGAACCTGCTTGTTCATCTGTAACACCATATTTTTCAATCACATCACGGGTAATCTTAACATACACAAAACCATCTGATGTAACCATGTTTGAATATACATAACCTTTTAGATGAATCATGTTTAAAGTTTCTTGGCTTAACTGTTGATCGATGTTGACGACATCTGCTCCTAATGAAATTAACATCCCAGCAATTTGGTGTGTTAATCGCGAAACACCGCGATATCTAAATCGCCCAGTGTCAGTGACGATACCGGTATAAAGAGCGGTTGCGCCAACAGATGTGAGTTTTAATTCGTTTTTAAACTTGTAATAAAAATATGCAATCATTTGGGCACAAGATGGGAATCTGGTGTCTACCCAAATTAAATCTCCGTATTGATCCACTGGTATATGGTGATCTATTTTAATTAGATATTTCCCAAGCTTATGACGTTGATCACTAATCCGTGCTTCTGTCGCTGTATCGACAACAATAACTAAGGCATTTTCGTATTGTTCATCTGTGACTGTATCAACTTTACCAATAAAATCAACAAAGTCAGATGTTTCACCTACAACATAAACTTCCTTTTTTGGAAAAGAGTGAGTGATAATATCTTTTAAGCCAAACTGTGCGCCGTAGCAATCTCCATCTGGACGTTGATGCCCATGAATCATAATTGTTTGGTATTGTTTAATTTTTTCAAGAATTCGTTTCATAAGTTTGTGCCCTTTCATCAAAATCTTTTAATATTTGGTCGACTTCATCCCAGTCTTTTAGGCTTGCTCCACAAGCATTTAAATGACCGCCACCACCATATTTCTTCGCAATATCGACAATGCCAATCCCACGGGAGCGGAACTCACCAACAATGACATTGTTTTCAACGTCTTCGGTAAAATTAGCCCATATTGGCACTTCTATGATGCCGGCCATTTGGTTAACCATTCCTCGTGAAACACTTTGGAAATCTAAACCACTTTCTTCGATGAGCTTCGCGTCATTTTTGCGATAAGCGACAAAATTGGGGGTTAATTCAAAGTTTTGAAACAATTGTTTGGTTTTTCTTCTTTGGAGTGGTTCTGTATATAACCAATCATAAAAACCTTGAATTTCAGGTTGAAATGATGTGATATAAGCCGCCAACGCAAACGTTCTTTCGGCTTCCTTCATATATAAGAAACGTCCCGTATCCGTAACCATTCCTCCATATAAGTAAGTTGCAGCTTCAGGGGTGATTTTATAGGCAAATGTTTTTGCAAAATCAACAATCATTTCAGCCGCGGATGCGAACGATGCATCACGATAAAAAATCGCAACCTCTTCAACATCGGTATCATTTTGATGATGATCGATAATAACAACTTCTTTAGCTAACAAGTATCTATCATCTGCGATCATCCTTGTTACTGATACATCAACAATAATAACCAACGCATCTTGGTATGTTTGTTGATCAATCTGATCCATTTTTGCTTGATAACACATCTCGTTTTCATCACCAACGATATATACTTTTTTCGTTGGATAATTTTCTTTAATAATAAGTGAGAGCCCTACTTGGCTACCAATCGCATCCATATCTGGTCGTTCGTGACGATGGATAATGATTGTGTCATAGCGCTCAATGATCTGTTTAATTTTCTCTTTCATAAACGTCAATTTCCTTCCTTTTGCAGATTATAACAGTATAACATAAACGGATGAAAAAAGCGATGAATAATCGCTTTTCTTTTTGTTATGCCGTCTAATCTTCTGTCTTCTCATGGAGTTTATCAATATCTTTTTGGAGATTAATTGATGGTTGTGCTTTCCCAAGTTTTTTCCTAGGTCTAACTGTATAAACATAGTAAGTGAGTAATACGATTAGGAGTAAAGTAATTCCCCCAGTGACCATTACAGTCGAGGCAGTATTAATCTCAACATGTTGATATAGTTTGATATCTGTTGTATTTTCCTGTGGGTATGTTGAATCGTTGGTTTGATAATAGTTAATCAGTTTATTTGTAAAAGTCAAATCAGTTTTTTGAAGATTAATCTCTACCGGAAATGCTACTTTCTCTGAAGCACCTTCAGGTGTGTATTCTAGGATGATAGATTCCAATATCGTTGAGTGATCATCAAAAATATCATCAAGTTCTAAAATGCGATAGCTCGATGGCTCTACAACAACTGAAAACACTTCTAAATTAAAATATTTTAAAAACCAAATAGGGATTTCTTCAGTGTTTGTCTTTAAACTTGCTGCCATATCAGAAATTAATCCGATTTCACCTTCTGTTGTCAAAATAACAAACTCTAAAAAGCTTTTGAGTTCATCTTCAATAACGGCAGCAGTCTCATATACTTTTATATTTACCTTAAAATCTGCTGTTGCTATTTCTTTATCAATGATGGGGTCTTGGCTTTGATATTTAGCCCTTAAAAGAATATGATAATTATCCTGTTCGAGTGAAGTTGTAATAACTTCAGCCATCTTTCTAGCTGACACGACTCCATCGACAAAAATAATTGTTCCAAAAAAGATACCTGCCATCAAAAAAGTAAATAAAATTGCTTTAAAATATTTCATTCCTTTATGCCCATATTCCTAATCTTTGTGCAATAGCGCTCGCTTCTGCTCTCCTAAACCACTCATTTAAAGTAACACCATTATAAATAAAATGTTCATCCGGGTCTACATAGAAGTTTCTCGAAAATCCATTTAAGACAATTTCATAATTGGCAAGTCTATTATCTGCCCACACAAGTCCTAATTGACGATTATAAGTGTCATGAACACCTGCATAAGGGTCGTGTTGAATATAGACTTTTGTTGCGTTTCTTAATAATTGATCAAGAAAGACTGTAGCCGCATCAGCGTATGGTTCTCCAACTTCGGGTGTATTAATACCCACGTATCTCACCCTTTTATCATCCATAAAACCTGGCTCAAAGTAAGATGTGTCACCGTCGTGGGATCTGATATATGTTACTTCAACCATCCCTCTGGGGACATCATATCCTCCGGGTAGTGCTAAGTCTTCCGGTAAAAAACCAAATGTTTCTGGAAAATATGTTGGATGGCTATCTAAAATTTCATAATAATCTTTATAGTATAAATCCCACTCATCGCGTGTGAATTCTAGATTAGATTGAATAACCGTTTCTTTTCTAACCATAATTCGATTGGCGAAATTCATCACATAGACTTTATATAAGCCAAACTCATCGATAAACGAATCTTTATAGTCAAGTAAACGAATATAGTCTTTTCCAATAAAAGTCAATTCATCGGTTAATATATCGGCTTTATTTTTAAGGATAAATGAGGCTTCTGGATGAACTAACAGTAACGTATCGTGTGCCGCTAACGTTGTTCCTTCAGGAAAAGTATATGTGTTAGATGGGTTTTCTGCTCCGTCTAAATAAAATGTTAATTTATATCCTGCTAATGAAACTTCAACATCTAATGAGTTATATAGCTCAAGTGCCTTATCATTATCTGCATTGGCCACATACTTAGAAATAAAAATAGGTGAGCGATATGATTCTGGGTATTTAGCGATAACAACAGCTACTCTTGATTCTGGTTGTAATTCTTGTCCAATATAAAACGTGCCACCGTACTCGATAAACTTACCTTCTTCAACATCTAAGGTGTCACGATATGTAATGTTGTAGGTAAGATTAAGGTTTGACAAGGCGATTGCGACCTGTGCCTCTGTTTTTCCTGCTAAATCAGGAAGAAGTATTTTATGGACCGAAATGTATATGAGAAGAGTTGTTTCCGACGGATTAATTGTCATCCCGGCAGATAAGTTGTTTCCATATCTGATAAAAGTATTTTCAACAATATTAAAGTTAATTTCATCAACAAATTCATACGTCGCATTCAATGCATTTAATTCTGTTATAATTTCTGTTTTTGTAAGTCCGTTTAAGACCGGAAGTCTAATTTCTTGGTTTTCTTTATTACAAGCAACAACAACGAATGCAATCATAAAAACAAATAAAAAGCTCATTATTTTTTTACGCATTTGTTACGCCTCCTTCACGCTGGTTGTGTCATTATTATAACATATATAATGCTCTAAATGATATTAGAAAGATGCTTTTATTTTGTTTCTCTTACGCTTAATCATATCGTCATCTAAAAGAAAAAGCGTAGCTGTTGCTACGCTTTAGAAAAATAGTGTTTAAACATAATCTGTTTATCCAAATAACATTTCAACCCATTCAGGATGGTCAATAAAAGGATTTCTATTGCCTTGAGGAGTAATTGCTTGATCATTTGGATCATATGCAATACCTTCGTAGATAAAGTTGTTACGATCAATTTCAAATTTATCAACAGGATCTTCTAAATGCCAATCCACCAGTAATGATAAGAGACCTTGATAAGCGCCTGCCATTGTATAATTTGTGCTTGGGTTATTTTCTAATAAAGAAATGTCATCGGTAAGGGTTAAAAAATCATATCTTAAAACCATAAAAAATAAAATTCTCGCGACATCACCCTTAAAATCATCTCCTGGATAAAAAGCTTCGGAGCCAATAATGTGCGCACTACCAACGCCTTGGTCAAAATATCGGTTAGAACGTGTTTGATTAATACCAGTGATGGCTCTTAAACCATGTAAATCTGATCGTTGATCTTTTGAAGTGTTTGAGACTTTAGCTGCACCAAGTTTTGAGTTAGGCCAAACATGTTCTCTTTGCCATGCTCCTGCACCTTGACCTATCCAGTAGGTTGAAATAACATCATTATCGTACATGCCGCGCACAGTTGTATAATCAGTCTTATAATCTCGATCGCTAACTGATAAGATATACCGTGCATCACCATAACTCACTTTATTATGAATCGAGACAATTTCTCTCAATTCATTAAACAGAGCTATACCTTCTAAATCTACTGTTGTCTCATAATAATATTCATAGGGGAATTCAATGGTGATTGTTAAAATAAATTCAGCAACATTTCCTGCCGCATCTTCAACAATATAAAACACTTCATATTCACCTTTTTGTAAAAAAGCATACTGCAAAACATCTTCATCAAAATAAGGAATAATTTCATCAAGAATAATATCAATATCCTCTGTTAAATCACCATCAATGTTGTCTGAAGCTGTAACTTCCGGTAATGTAAAAAGCGCCCCTACAGAAAGTTGGGCCTCCCCACTACTGTAGGGAGGCTCAACGTTAATTATAGGTGCTATGTTATCTTCTATAGGGGCTATTGGGGGTTTCCATAAACTTTAATATCGTCTATGTTTAATCTATGATTGTTAACTGTGCCACCTTCAGAAGCTCTGAACTCAAAACGAATAGAATCTTCTTCGCTAAAACCTTCGAGTTCATCGTAGTCAATAACAACAATTTCTTGAGTTAAGATTGACTGTGCATCTGCTTGTGTCCAAATTTCTGTCCATGTATCACCTTCGTCATTGCTTATCCATAAGCTAAGTCTACCAATGGTAAGTGACCCATAGTTTCCGTAATAGAAAGAGATTTTTGTCACATTTTCAAAATCAACTAATAATGTTGCAATACCAGGCGCTCTGAAACGAACTGCTTTATCATCATTCTTCTTATCGTCTCCGAGGTTCCCAATTAAAGCATCAGAAAGAATCCAAGATTTACCGTCGGATAAGACTTCTCCACTTGCATAACCAGCTACATTCGTGCCAGTAACATCTTCAAAACCTGTTTCATATAAAACAACGTCGGTGTCTTCTTCTGCAAATTTAATCGTAACGGAGAAAGTAAATTCTTCTTCTTCAGCTCCTAAAGTAATGGTGACAGTGAAGATAACAACAGTGTCTTCAACAACATCCATCCACTTGCCTTCTTCATCAAGAGCTCCAACTGGATCAGTTTCAAAATCAACGGTGACATCATGCAACCCTTCTTCGTCGATTACAATTTGTGTACCCATATCAAATGATTTACCATCGAAGTAATCAAGGATTGTGTCTTTCGCAGCAGCAACTTTTTGTGCATCAGTCATTCCAATAAATTCAACTTGTGCCGCTAAAGTGGGTAATAATTGTGGTCCATTAAACCAATCAACTTGGATATCTTTTAAGTTCACTTGTTGGCCAACAGAACCTGTTAAAATGTGAGTGTTGATTGCTCCAGTATCGGCAATTGCACGTAGTGAGATATTTTTCTCGCCAACTTTAACAACCATATCGCGGCCATTGCCAGAAATACTAACAACTGTGCCTGATAGGTTTACTCTTGTAGCAACTTTATCAACAGTAAGTTCATCTATATCTAAAATATCTGCTGAGTCAATAAGAGCATTTCCACTGTCAACGTAAGTAAGTGTTGAGCCTTGGGCAATCTGAATTAAACCATTAAAGGCAGCCACTTTACCACGAACGGTAAATTTATCGCCAATTGCTAAAGTTTCAGGGAATGTTCCTCTGTAAACTGTAATTGCGCCTGTTCCATCTTCAATCCATACTTTGTCATAGTTGCCAAATGTTGTGTAAGCTGTAAATCCAGAAACAACACCTTCAATAATGACTTCAAAGCCAGCTGGCTTCGCTAAAGCATCAGCGATTGTACCAAGAGCAACTGCTTCCCAACGAGCATATAACGTAATATCTTCATTAATTGCAGTATTGAAATCAAATGGTTCTACCGCTTCATCTAAATACCAACCTAAAAAGTTGAAATCTTCTCTAGTTGGGTTTGAAGGACGGGTAACTTTTTCACCTGCTTCAATTGTCACAACAGTTGGATCTTCTTCACCATAGTTTAAATCAAATGTAACATGAGCTGCTTCTTCTACCGGTGGTCTAAGGGAATGAATTTCAATTGATTTAACAATAAGTCTTAATTGGTATGTTCCTTCTTGAGTACCTGCAGATCTAACAAATAATCTTACGTACACATCCGCAAACAATTCAAGTTCAATATTATTGCTTGCAAGACTGCCAGTATCCCAGCCAGTCTTAAAGTTTTCACTGTCAACCCAAGTTGTTCCATCAACTGAAGTTTGGATATAAATACCATCAGCATAATCAAGATTATACTGTGCATCAGTTGTCCAGTTGGTAATATTGAAGACAACCTTAGTCACATCTTGAAGTGGATCTTTAATTTCTAAATATGGGCTTCCCCAGCTATTGCCAGTACGAATACCTAAGACAACACCTTTGTGCTCGCCAGAAGCGCTTATGTTGGCATTCATTCTAATTAAATCTAAATCGTTTACTGAGAATTCTGTTGGGGTTGTGACATAAGAAGTTGCATTATCTAAGTCTGCAAAACTATATACATCAATCACTTCAACAGCTTCTTCAAATTTAGCATATAAAACAGTATCTGCTTCAATAATAGTTGCTGGATCCCATGCTGTTAATAATTCTTCATCAGTGAACCAACCAGATAGTTTAAATCCAGGTTTAATCACTCTTGGATATTCTTCAGCTGGAATGATTCTTCCATCAGTCACTTCAATGGTGTCAATTACGTTTTCATCATCCATGAAAGTAACTTCATATTTTTCGAGATCTGGGTTTTCAGTAATAACAGCTTGATTAGCAACGTAATAACCAATAAGTGGTTTATTGCTGACCCATCCAAGTGGAGCATCAACAACGTCAATTAAGTCTCCTTCAAGGGCTGTTAATAATCTGTTTGCGCCGCCAGTGATTGCTACACGAGCGTCCCATTTCATGTTAATTGTTTTTTCACCAATAGTAATTTCAACAGTGATGTTATCATAGCTGTCAATTGTCACTTTAGAAATAACACCTTCAGTAATTGAGATAAGTTTACCTTGATATGGAAGCAATGTTGTTGGATCCCAATCAACATCAGTGATGTCAGCTTTTTCAAAATGTGGTGTTTCAGTTGCTACTACTTCTGCACTAAGAATTTTTTCGATTTGTTCTAAACCATTATATGTGTTTCTAGAGCCTTCAACAATAACAACTTTACCAATTGCGCCTCTAAGAATTGTTGCAGCTTCCGAAAGTGTTTGACCACCTACGAATAATGTGACTGCACCTGTTTCATCATGGAAAGCAAGGGTATCATTGGCAACATATCCAACAACGGTACCTTTCACTTTAATGACGTCTTTGGTTGTAATTGCAAGAGCATCTTCAATCGATAAGACAGGAAGTTCACCTACAAGAACAGTGATATCAATTTCATCGGTTTGATCACCTTTGGTAATTGTTGCTGTTAATTTAACTGCGTTTCTTTCACCATCAACTGGAGTAACAACTCCACCTACAGAAATAATGTCTGCATTATCAGTTGTCCAAACAATAGTTGTTCCCAACATTGAAGTTGGTAAATTAATTGTTCCTGGTTCAACAATTTGTTCAGGAATTGTCATTCCTAATGTTTGTTTAACTGCAGCAACAGCTTGTGCATCTGTCATTTCATGAACGATAATATCATCGATATCGCCTAAGAAGACTGCATTGTAAATGAGTCTGTCATCTCTTAAGCCATAGATAACAATATCAATAGTAACTGTTAAACCGTTAAGAGGAATTAACGCATCTTTATTGGATGTGTAATAAATAACAATTCCATTATTTGAGTAAGGAACACTGGTTCCTGATGCATCAATATCAGAATAGTCGCCATTATAGTCAACGTCTAATAAGAAGACACCATAGTTGTCGACTGTACTCTTAATATATACTTTTGCATCTACTGTTAGATATTCCATCGCAAAGCGATTTGTTAAACTATAAGTTGGCATCGTTGCTGGTAAATAATCAGCAATATTTTCAACGATCGTTGGGTCTGGTTCAATTGGATCACCATCTTTTTCAATAAGAATGGTTGGTTGACGGCTTGATGCAGAACCTGTTCCGTTAATTTGAGTAACTCCAAAGTAGTCAGCAAAGTTTCCTAAAACATCATATAAAACACCAAATTGGGCATTGTTATATGCATTGCTTGTGCTACCAAAAGCAAAGAATGGTGCACCTTCGCTATCAATAAACATGAGTCCATCATCCATTTTACCAATCAGAGATACGTTAAGAACTTTAATGTATACCCGATCTGATGCGCTTGAAATAGTATCAAGGAATAAGGCTTCAGCTTCTGCAAATGTATCAACTTCTTCGTAAGGTTCAGCATCTGCTAAAACTCTAATTTGAATATCCTTGGTTTCTGTTTGACCTAAATACGTAATTGTTCCT
>JALNWO010000021.1 GCA_023230825.1 Acholeplasmataceae bacterium | reverse complement strand
TTTGATTACTTTTTAAGCAATTCAACTGATTTAGATGATGTTGTTCTAGGTGTTCTTTTACTGCTGTTTTCTTTTGGTTCTTTCATTTCAAGTCTTTATTTTCATTTTCGATGGAAAAACCAAAAAGAAAAAGAAGAATGATATTTCTTTAACGTAAGACATGTAAAACAGGGAGATTTATCTTCTTGTTTTTTTAGTTACTAGCATAAAATAGTTTCATATTTTGCCCGTTAGAGGTTTATCTTCTTATGTTATAATAGAAGTAACAAGGGGTGAGAAAAGTGAAGAAAATAATGACATTTATCGTTATTTTATTGATGACAGCTGTTATTTTTTCAGTGACTGCGCATGCAGATATGTTTGCGAAACCAGAAGCAAGAATTGAAGTTGTTGGTATCGATCAGACATTTTATTTTGAAATTCTCATTTTTAAAAATGGTCCTGTATCAGCTGTTGATATTGATTCTGGCCGAGATTGGCTAAGTGAATATTACCAAGATGATTTTCCTTTAGATGTCTTAAATGGATATCAAGATGACGATGGGTTTGTATCAAGAACATTATACAGCAATAAACCTGCGAACTTATTTTATGAAGATGATGTCTTTTTAGTTGGTTATTTTTCGGCACCGAAGAAGTTTAAAATCGCTATTATTTTTGAAGATGGCACGATGATTACATCAAAAGTTATTGATCGAAAAATGTTCTATTCTAAAATGACTTATGACTTAACCGGTGTTAACTTTAATCTAACGCAAACAGGGGTTGGTACAATCAAAGAACACGTACCGATTGGTTCGATGTCTTGGAAGTTTGCGGTTCGAGTCATCATCACTATTTCGGTGGAATTACTCATTCTTTGGTTTTTTAAATACCGCTTAAGAAGAAGCTTTGCTCTTGTTGGCGCAATTAACTTCTTCACCCAATCACTTTTAACGATGTTTATGATCTTAGGGTTTTATTTCTGGGGTGACTCATTTGGTTTGGTTTTTGTCGTCCTCTTAGGAGAAATTCTTGTTTTACTAACAGAAGTTCTTGCTTACCACTTTTTCTTATCCGAACAAACACCAAGAAAGGCACGCCAATATGCTTTGGTTGCCAACTTAGCAACGTTTATTTTGGCTATTTTTACCTTGTGGTTTATTTAAGAAAAATAGTTATATAATTGATTTCATAAAAATACGCTTACTTTAGTAAACGTATTTTTATTTATCAAAAGATATTGAGCCAAAAAAGGGGATAAATAGGCTATAATAGAAGTATAATAGGCAAAATCAAAAGACAGGAGATATGTTATGCAGAGGTGGATTTTAAGAAGAAAAAATGAAATCGCATTGGTGAGTTTCATTTTTATTGTAATAGGCTTTTTTGGCCACTGGGTTTTACAAAATGAATTAGTAGCCATGATCGCTTTTATCATTCCTTCAGTAATTGGAACAATACCCATTGCTATTCAAGCGTATCAAGCTTTGAGGGTACGTGTCATTAGTATTGATCTATTGGTTACCATTGCAGTGATTGGCGCTTTTGTAATTAAAAATTATGAGGAATCTGCGATTGTTACATTTCTCTTTTTATTTGGAACTTACTTGGAACAAAGAACATTAACAAAAACACGATCAGCAATTAAAGAATTAACCGAATTAGCTCCAGAAATGGCAGTTAAAAAAATGCCAGATGGCTCTTTTTTAGAAATGAGTGTTGATGAAGTTGATATTGGAGATATTTTACTCGTCAGAACAGGGGCTAAAATTCCTGTTGATGGTAAAGTTATTTTTGGCGAAGGGGTTGTCAATGAAGCGACGATTACCGGTGAATCCATGCCGATTATAAAAGGACTGGATGCATCTTTATTTGCAGGAACGATTTTAGAAAATGGAACGCTTCATATGGTTGCCGAAAAGATTGGTGAAGATACAACCTTTGGAAAAATTATTGAACTTGTAGAAGAAGCACAGGATTCTAAATCACAAGCTGAGCGTTTCATTGACCGTTTTGCAAAATATTATACACCTTTTGTCTTACTACTAGGTGTAGCCGTTGGTCTTATTTGGCAAGATGTAGAATTGGCTGTTACTATTTTAGTTTTAGGTTGTCCAGGCGCCTTAGTCATTGGAGTTCCAGTTGCAAATGTTGCAGGTATTGGTAATGGAGCGAGACACGGTGTCCTTCTTAAAGGAAGCGAAGTCATTCATGATTTTAGTCGTATTGACACAATCATTTTTGATAAAACAGGTACTTTAACCCTTGGAGAACCCCAAGTCGCTGGAGTTAAAAATTATCAAGAAAATCAAACAGATGCTTTGGCCTATTTAGCAAGTATTGAAAGAGAATCTGAACACCCTTTAGCTAAAGCAATTCTTGCTTATATTGGCGAAACAGAGCCTTTTTCAGTAAAAGATACAGATGTTATTAAAGGTGCTGGAATTATTGCTAAGGTCGATGGGCGTCGGATTGCTGTTGGTAATGAAAACTTAATGGAAAAAGAAGGAATTATCTTAACAGAATCTGTTATAGCTGATGTTGATGATTTTACAAATAAAGGTTATTCGTTGGTGCTTACTGCGATTGACGGCGTTCTTTATCATTTATTAGGGATACGGGATGAAATCAGAGAAAATGTTAAAGAGGATTTAATAAGAATTAGAAAACTTGGAGTTAAACATTTAGTTGTTTTATCAGGTGATCATCAAAAAACAGTTGACATAATTGCTGATGAATTAGGATTGACAGAAGCGTATGGCCATTTATTGCCAGAAGATAAAGCAGCCTTTATCCAAAACTTACAAGAACAAGGTAAAAAAATTGCTTTTGTTGGTGATGGAGTCAATGACAGCCCCTCACTGGCACGTGCTCAAGTAGGCATTGCTATGGGTGGCGGAACAGATGTCGCGATAGAAACATCAGATCTTGTTTTAATGAACTCAGATTTTAGTAAACTACCGCATGCCTTAGGCTTAACAAAAGCAACTGTTAGAAATATGCGACAAAACATATGGATTGCTATTGGCGTGGTCTTTATTTTACTAATGAGCCTACTCTTTAGCGATTGGATGAACATGTCTATTGGTATGTTAGCCCATGAAGCAAGTATTTTAGTTGTTATTTTAAATGGAATGCGTCTTTTAAAGTATTCATATAAAAAATAAAAATTGATAGAAATCAATTCATTTAGAAGAAAATTTGGTATAATAAGAGTGTGAATTATGAAAGGAGATAGAACATGCAAAAAACAACCATTCAATTAGAAGCATTAAGTTGTCCATCATGCTTACAAAAAATTAATAATGCAGTTAAGAGCTTAGAAGGAGTAGAAAAAGATTCAGTCGAAGTCCTCTTTAATGCAAGCAAAGTAAAACTTAATTTTGATGGCTCAAAAATTACGATTGAACAAATCGAAAAAGCAATTACAACTTTAGGATACGACGTCAAAAAATCGAGCGTTAGAGCGATATAAAAGATATAAAAACCATTCAGACATCCCTGAATGGTTTTTTATTTACTCAAAATCAAGTTTAAGGTTAAAAAATTTAATTAAATACTCGGCAATGCCGTCTTCGTTGTTCGTAAATTCAGTGATATCTTTTGCAACCGGTTTTAATTCATCAACACCATTTTTCATCATCACCCCAAGACCAGCATTACGGATCATTTCGATATCATTAATTCCATCGCCAAATGTCATCAGTTGATGTGGTTCATAATTATAGTATTTTAATAAATATTGAATAGCAGAATCTTTTGAGACATGACGTAAGTAAATTTCGTAGATTGCGTTTTTTCTGTCAGCACCCCAAAGGCGATAAGTAATATGGTTATCATAACTTTGATCGATATAATTTTCTAAAGTAGCTTGTTTTTTAGCATCGACTAAAAAAATCATTCCAGAAGGCTCAACATCTAGCTCAGTAAAAGGTTTATCAATGACAGTATCAGAGAAATTGATACCTGCAAAATAACGTTCTAGCCGTGGTTCGTAATGATAACCATAAACAGTTTTATCAATGCTGAAAAAAGCTGAGCGTAAAAAGGGTTGTGTAAAACGAAACAAGTCGTGCATAATGGCCAAAGGAATTTGTGTTCTTTGTTTCGGAAACGACGTGTTAAAAGGATTTTCAATGGCCGCGCCATTGTCATTAATCATCGGATTAGGAATATTCAAATCTTCATACAAATGGATTGATCCACCAAAAGGTCGACCAGTAGCAATCACAATTTTATGGCCTTGTTCATGTAAGTGTCTGAGCACCTTTTTCGTCTTTTCAGTAAACTCACTTTGATTGTTTAATAGAGAGCCATCTAGGTCACAAGCAATTAAATAATGTAGCATATCATTTCACCTCTTTCCTATTATCTCACATATCTTTTATTTTACAAACAAAGCTCTTAAAGAAATGTTCCTCGTTCAGGTGGTTATATCGCTGTTTTTGTTAGTCATTATTAGTGGCTTTTCTTTATGTTCCCATATTTTAATGATATAATCATTATTATAGGAGAATAAATTATGGATTTTCTAATTAGTATCGGTCCAATCAACATTGATATCACTATGTTAATCAGTTTCCTTATTGGAATTAGCTTTGGCTTTATTCTGTTATTTTTAATTTATATTTATGCAGTCATTAAAAGCATTAATAAAAAATCGCATTTTCGAAAAGTAGACGAGCCCGATATTGACGAAGAAGAAATCAAGTATTTAATTGAAGATGCACAAGCACAATTTAAAGACAAAGACTTACGCAATGAAGTTGGTTTTGAAACACTCCTTAAACAAATAACAGGTGAACTGACAGTTGATATAGCATCAAAGTTTTATCCACAATCAAAATATCCGTATTTAGAACTCACCGTTGATGAAACAATCTTACTTGCTCGTTATGTAACCAATCGGTTAGACGAAGTCTTATCCGGTCGTATTCTTCGCTTAACTCGAGCGATGACCTTAGCGAAGATTGTGGAACTGAACCAAGTAAAATCACGCATTGACGATTCGAAAATTGTTCAAACGGCAAAAAAATATTCAAAAGTGACTAAAACAGCAATGGCTGTTATCAATGCGGTGAATCCGGTTTATTGGTTTCGCAAGCTGACTCAAGAGACAGCCATTAACATCATTATGGTTCGCATTGGCTTAGCTTTGATTGCGATCACCGGGGAAGAAACCTATAAAATTTACAGTAAAAAAGTTTTTGCAACCGAAAAAACCATTGACACTGGTGTCGATGACATTTATACAGAACTAACAAAAGATTTTAAAGATGCAGGTGATGAAACTTGAAAAAAACGAAACCCTTAAAGGAACCTCTATTTCAAACTGAACCATTTGTGATATTCCAGTTTGTAAAACTAGAGGGCATTCGCGGGATAAAAAAATATGAAACTGAACGATTCATTTCACCTATTTTTGGCCGTCATGTCAAAGATGTTGTGACCGTTCCTTTTACGATTAAAAACACTGGCGACACGGTTCGTCGTTTTGATGCTTTCCGTTCGACACCAAAACTTCCAGAAAAAGAAGCAATCGCAAAATATGGAACAAAATATTATGAATTCACAAATATCATTTCTTATAAAACCCGTGAAGAGGTCTTTGGACCTTCTGATTACGTTCCTGAATATGAACCAGTTGAAAAGGAAAAACCGACAAAAAGAATTATCAATCCCATTGGTTTTTCTTCATTAGATACGCCTCAAGAAAAGCCAAAGAAAACCATTCCTTTTGAATCTAAACCAATCGAACCAAAGCCACAAAAAACAATTTATCATGCGCCACCGATTGAAGAAGAACCAAAAATCTTTGAGCCTAAAGTAGAAATGTTTAAACGAGAACCAGTCGTAACTCAAGAAAAACAAGTGGTTACCTCTGATTTTGGATCTTTTTCTGAAGCCGAAGATACAAAACCAAAGATGTACTCAAAAGATATTGAGGAAAAAACATACTACCGTTATCCAAGCATCTCAATGTTTTCCAAAAAACAAAGAGATACCAACGAACAGCCACAATGGCTGCTCGATCAAATCGATGTGATCAATGCGACACTTGAACAATTTGGTATTGAAGGTAGTGTGAAATCTAGTAAAAAGGGTCCAACGGTTACCAGATATGAAATCGCATTAGAACCAGGTGTTAATGTCAAGCGTATTTCAGCTATTTCTGATAACTTACAAATGAGCTTATCTTCAAAATCAATTCGTATCGAAGCACCGATTCCTGGTAAACCTTTTGTGGGACTTGAAGTGCCAAATCATAAAACTGAAATCGTCGCCTTTGGGAACGTCATTGACGACCCTAGATTTATCGATGATGTTGACCATCCTCTAAAGGTTGCTTTGGGAGTTGATATCGATGGTGAAAATATCTATGCTGATATTCAATCGATGCCTCATGGCTTAATTGCTGGTGCCACCAATAGTGGGAAGAGTGTATGTGTCAATACGATTTTAGTGAGTTTACTCATTAAAAACTCTCCCGAAGACTTACGCCTTATTTTAATTGACCCAAAAATGGTTGAACTTGCACCCTATAATGACTTACCGCACTTAGTAACACCTGTCATCACCGATGCTAAAATGGCGGCTCAAGCGTTAAATTGGGCTGTAAATGAAATGGAAAGACGTTATCAACTGTTCGCCTCAAGTCGTTCAAGAGACATCAAAACGTATAACGACAGTGTTCGTCGTGGTTTAGTTGATACCGATAAAATTCCTTATATTGTTATTATTATCGATGAGTTAGCAGACTTAATGATGGTTGCTGCTCACGAAGTAGAAGATGCTATTCAAAGAATTACTCAAAAAGCAAGAGCAGCAGGTATCCATTTACTTGTTGCGACGCAACGGCCAACAACCGATGTTGTTAAGGGAACGATTAAATCAAACATTCCTGTTAGAATTGCCTTTAAGGTTGCATCTTTTGTTGACTCCACAACGATTTTAGATGGTGCAGGCGCAGAAACATTACTTGGTAAAGGCGACATGCTCTTTAAGAAATCAGATCGCCCTCATCGTTTACAAGGTGCTTATATTCCTGATGATGAGATCTATCGTGTCACCGATTATATTCGTGACAATTATGCAAGTAAATACATCTTTGAACATAAAGACTTACAGCAACAAGTACAATTAAAAGAAATTGCAACCGATGAGTTGTTCGAGGATGTTGCGTATTTCGTTGTTGATTCACAGAATGCTTCTATTAACAACATTCAAAAACAATTTGAAGTGGGCTTTAACCGAGCTCAAAAAATTGTTGAGATGTTAGAATATTACCAAATTGTTTCTTCTTCTCAAGGGACGAAAGCAAGAGAAGTATTAGTTAATTTTGATGAGTTAAACCGTATTTTAGGAAAAGATGAAGATTAGAGAGGACGCGCTCATGAGCCGTAATAAAACACTCCTCTACTTGGTGTTTGCAGTTATATTAATCGGTGTTCACTTACTTTTTAATCTTTTTCAAGTTAGTAAAGTGAATCAATCTTGGGCCCAAATCACATTTTGGTTTGGGGCTGTTGTTGCATGTTTAACGATTTTTTTCACATGTAAAAAAATCAAGGACAAATTAAAACTGAATTCTGAAACAATGCCACCCGAGACAGACAATATTCATTTAAAAAAGTATGCCGAAACAATTTTGGATTGGGTTTCTTTTTTAAGTTTGTCACTAATGTTTATTTTGTTTTTCTTTACGTACTTTATTTTACCAACGAATATTAAAGGAAGTTCAATGGCCCATACATTAAGAAATGGAGATCGTGTCTTAATGTACCATTTTATGTACCAACCGAAACGAGATGACATTGTGATTGTAAATATAACAGATCATTATTTTGATGAAGATGGTAACCAAGTTAATAAAAGCCCAGATTATCGAAATCAAAGTGAAGTTTATTTTGTGAAAAGAATTGTCGCGATTCCTGGTGATCATATTGAGTTTGTTTATTTAAATGATTTAGATGAATATCATATAAAAATCAATGGAACGCTTTATGAAAATAGATATGGTGAAACGTATCGTATTAGACCAGCGGGCAAAGATAAAATGCTGTTAGACTTAGATGAAAATAATCATTTAAAAGCAGGACTCTATTTTGCTTTTGGCGATAATGAGCGGTTTTCATTTGATAGTCGGGCCATTGGCGCCGTCAGTGAAGAAGACTTGATTGGTAAAGCAATTTTTAAATTATCTCCGTGGGGGCGGATTCAAAATGAATAAAACCCTAATGCAAAAACAAATCCAGTGGTATCCTGGTCATATGTTTAAATCGATGCGAGAAATTAGAGAAAGATTAAAGATTATTGATTTGGTCATTATTCTTCTAGATGCGCGTCTTCCCTTCTCATCGATGAACCCAGAAATCCTTAAGACGGTTAAAATGAAACCTGTTCTTTTACTTTTTAATAAATCATCTTTAGCTGATCCGAACAGACTTTCATACCACGTTCAAAAATACGAAGAAATGGGTTTTACAGGATTAAACATTGACGCGATTTCGAGAATGAATGTCAATAAAATTCATCGATTGGCTCAAGATTTATTAAAAGATAAATTGGAGAGAGCGAAAGCCAAAGGTTTAAAAGAAAGACCCATTCGAACGATCATCTTAGGCATTCCTAATGTTGGAAAATCAACTCTAATTAATACCCTTGCTCAAAGAAAAGCAGCCCGAACAGCAAACACGCCGGGAATCACTCGTGCTCAACAATGGATTAAACTGAGTTCAGATTTTGAACTCTTAGATACCCCCGGTGTTTTATGGCCAAAATTCGATGATCCGAAGGTGGCGTATCACCTTGCAATTACAGGTGCTATTAAAGATGACATCATGCCGCTAGATAATGTCTGTCATTATGCGTTGAAATTTTTAAAACAGTATTATCCAGATAGATTATTGGAACGTTATGAGATTCCTCATGAAATGGATGACATCGGTCAAATGCTTCATCAAATTGGAGTAAAAAGAGGCGCCTTATTAAAAGGCGGCGCCATCGATGAACTACGTGTTTATCAAATCATTTTAACCGATATTAGAAACAAACAACTGGGAGGACTGACTTTTGACAGAACTTAATCTTTATCAATATGAAGAAGCACTCTATCAAAAAGGACTCACCCTAATTGCCGGTGTGGATGAAGCGGGGCGAGGTCCTTTAGCAGGTCCTGTCATCGCTGCAGCAGTTATTTTAAAAAAAGGGGCGAAACTCCCCCATGTAAATGACTCAAAACAACTAACCGAAAAACAACGAGCCATTGCTTTAGAAGAAATTAAACAACATGCAGTTGCCATTGGCATTGGTATGTGCTCTGTTGAAGAAATAGATCAAATTAACATTTATCGGGCTGCACGTCAAGCGATGATTTCTGCAATTCATCAACTTAAAATTAAACCAGAGTATCTTTTAATTGATGCAATGCCAATTGTGATCGATATTCCCGCAGAAGCAATTATTAAAGGTGACCAAAAATCAATTAGTATTGCCGCGGCTTCGATTGTAGCTAAATACACGCGGGATCAATATATGTTAGAAATGGATCAATTATTCCCTCAATACGGTTTTAAAAACCATAAAGGATACGCAACTAAAGAACATTTAGCGATGATTGAAAAACATGGATTCACCCCTATTCACCGAAAAACATATGAACCAATGAAATCAATGCTTAAAAAACAAAACCAACAACCAACATTGTTTGATGAATAAGAAATGAATGCACGCCATTCATTTTTTTATGTGAAAAGAAGTTGGGTTGATCATGATATATCATTAAAAGTAAATTTAAAGTGCTTCTTTCTAAAATTAAGTAGAAAAAAAATATATATTAAAAATATATATCAAAAATGCACTCATATTATTGCTTGACATTCTCACTTTACTTAATATAATAGATATGGAAATGGAAGTGAATATCATGAAGCAAAACAAATTAATCATCGTTGAATCTCCATCAAAAGCCAAAACCATTGCAAGCTATTTAGATAATGAATATAAAGTAATCTCATCGAAAGGTCATATTAGAGACTTAGCAACGACAGGAAAAGACGGTTTAGGAATCGACATTGAAAATCGTTTTCAACCAAATTATCGAATTATTAAAAAACAAGAAAGCGTCGTTAACACATTAAAAAAAGAAGCGAAAAATCGTCAAGTTCTAATCGCAACCGATGATGACCGTGAAGGAGAAGCCATTGGTTGGCATATTGCAGAAATTTTAGATCTAGATTTAAGCGAGAAAAATCGGATTGTTTTTAGAGAAATTACTAAATCAGCAATTATTGAATCATTAAATGAACCGCGAAAAATTGATCAAGATTTAGTCAACTCACAAGAAGCACGGCGGATCTTAGACCGTATCATTGGTTTTAAATTGTCAAAGTTATTACAATCAAAAATTAAATCCAAATCAGCAGGTCGTGTTCAAAGTGTCGCGCTAAAACTCATTAGTGATTTAGAAAAAGAAATTCAAGCATTCATTCCAGAAACGTATTATGAAATAGAAGCCAAGTTTCCTAAATTTACTGCTCATTATGTCATCCCAGCAAAACAAAGATTATCAAAAGTAGAAGCGGATACAATTGTTAGTGGATCGACCAATCCATTTGTTGTAAAAGATGTGAAAAGTCGAGTCTCACGCCGCAAGGCAAAGCCAGCACTAAAAACATCAACGTTACAACAAGAAGCCTTTAACTTTTTATCAATGTCATCAGGGCGGACAATGATGGTTGCCCAAAAGCTATACGAAGGGGTTCAAGTTGAAAATGAGTTTATCGGTTTAATTACCTATATGCGTACGGACTCCACTAGACTCGCCAACACCTTTATTTATAGTGCTCTTGATTTTATTGAAAAAACATATGGTGAAAAATATAAAGGATTCTACCAAACTAAAAATACGGGTAAAACACAAGATGCCCACGAAGCAATTCGACCAACATCGTTGAAAAGAACTCCCGAACTTATGAAACCGTATTTAACCAAAGATGAGTATCGATTATACAACTTCATCTTTTATCGAACCTTGTCATCGCTTATGAGTGATGCGCAATATACTGTAACTAAAGTGACGTTAGATGCACAAAATTATCTTTATGAATTAGAAGGTTCCATCTTAAAATTTGCAGGTCATCGTGAAGCGTTTGCCGAACAAAAAATTAAAGACACACCACTTCCAAAACTAGAATTAAACCAACAAATTGATGCAGATGAAGTGATCGCAATTGAAAAAGTCACGTTACCACCGGCTCGCTACTCAGAAGCAACCCTTATTAAAACACTCGAAGCTAACGGTATCGGTCGCCCTTCAACATATGCATCGATCATTAAAACTTTAAGAGGTCGTGATTATGTAGAATTAGACCGAGCAACCAGACGCTTTAAGCCAACAGAACAAGGCATGTTAACAACACAAGAACTCGAGGCATTCTTTGATCCAATCATCAACGTCAATTACACATCAAAAATGGAAAAACAACTCGATGAGATTTCTGAACAATCCGTATCAGGTGTGCAAATCGTTGGTGACTTCTACAATAAATTTATTCCTTTAATTGAACATGCGCAAAAACATATGAAAAAAATTCCTCCTAAAGAAACCGGAGAATTATGTCCTGAATGTGGCCGACCTTTAGTCTATCGCAAGTCTAAATATGGCGAATTTGTTGCCTGTAGTGGTTTTCCTCAATGTAAATATGTTCAGCCCAATGAATATCAAACTAAAACGACAAAGAAGACAAAAGCTAAAAAGTAAAATTGAAGCTTAACAAAATGTATTTTCAAACAATAAATTAATCCTTGAACCAACATCTACTTAACATTTGTGATATAATATGTATGACGTTTAAGAAAGAAGGTTTTATCATGAAAACGTTCAAAGGTAAACCAATAACCTTAATTGGTGAAACGAAAAAAGTAGGCGATCAAGCCTTAGATTTTAAAGCAATAAACAATAAAGGTGAGTATCAAAACTTGTCAGACTTTAAGTCCAAATACATTATTCTTAACGTTGTTCCATCGTTAGATACGACCGTTTGTGATCGTCAAACAAGAACAATTAACCAAGAATTAGCAGACTTAGAAGACGTAACTGTTTTAACCCTTTCAAACGACCTTCCCTTTGCTCAAGCCAGATGGTGTGGCAATGCTGGACTGGATAACATTATTGCATTAAGTGACTACATCGACCTAGATTTTGGAAACAAGTACGGAACTTACATTAAAGAGTTACGCTTACTTGCGCGAAGTGTCTTCGTCTTAGACAAAGACCGAAAGGTCATTTACGTCGAATATGCCGATGAAATGAGTCAGCATTTAAATTTTGACCAACTCTTAAACTTTATGAGAAACTTACCGAAAGCTTAACTTTCGGTTTTCTTTTCGTTATGGTATAATTACTTCGGATTATAAATGAGGGAACGTATGGGATTATTTCGCAAATTATTTGGTAGAAAACCGAAAAATGAAAAATACGCTTTAGGGCTTCATAAAACAAAAGAAAACCTTGGTAACTTAAAACAAATTTTAAGTCAATCAAAACAAATTGACGATGATTTGTTCGATGCTTTAGAGGATTTATTTATACAAGCAGACATTGGCGTTGACACTGTTATTCATTTTGTGCAGTCACTTCGCGATGAAGTTCAAAACCAAAAAATTGATGATCCAAATGCTTTAGCAGAAATCATCGTTGACAAGATGTTTGAGTTGTATTTAAAAGGTGAATTTTTAATAACGGATCTGAAATATCTTGAAAATGAAGTCAACGTTTATTTATTTGTAGGTGTCAATGGTGTTGGCAAAACAACTTCGATTGGAAAATTAGCAAAACAACTACAAAGTGAAGGTAAAAAAGTGATGCTGGTTGCAGCAGATACATTTCGGGCAGGGGCCATTGATCAACTGGTCATCTGGGGCGAAAGAAGTGGAACCTTTGTTTTTACGAAGCCAACAGGCACAGACCCGTCGAGTGTGATTTATGATGCCATTCAACTTGCAAAAAAAGAACAGTATGATGTTTTATTATGTGACACTGCTGGACGTTTACAAACGAAAGTGAATTTAATGAAAGAACTCGAGAAGATGAAACGGGTGATTCAAAAAACACTACCTAACCAACCCCAAGAAACTTTGCTTGTGATTGATGCAACCACGGGTCAAAATGGCATGCGGCAAGCAGAAGTTTTTAAAGAAGCAACAGACGTTAGCGGCATCATTTTAACGAAACTAGATGGAACTGCTAAAGGCGGCATCGTCTTAGCAATTCGTCATCTATACGATTTGCCGATAAAATATGTCGGTTTAGGTGAAAAAATTGATGATTTGGTCTACTTTGATATAGAACAATATATTTATGGTTTATTTAGAGATTTCTTTTAGGGGGAATAAAGTGTGGAACCATTAGCGAAAAAAGAACATTTAAATCGACTTTTTGATTTGTATGCACCGCTTTTAACCGATAGGCAAGCGGAGTATTTTCGTTATTATCACCACCAAGATTATTCTCTTCAAGAAATATCGGAAATTTTTAATGTCAGCCGTAATGCAATTTTTGACCAATTAAAAAAAGTTGAATCACATTTATTAAACTATGAGGCAAAACTGCATTTACTGACCGACAATGAGCGACGACAAAAAGCGATCGATGCGTTAGAAAAAGGCGCATACAAAGAAGCACTAACAATCTTAAAAGAAGGAGAAGACTTATGAGCGAAAACACATTATCATCACGTCTCCAAATGGCTATGCGTCGTATTACAGGACGCGGTAAACTCAATGAAAATGATATCGATGAAATGATGCGTGAAGTCCGTCTTTCCTTATTAGAAGCTGACGTTAACATTCGTGTTGTTCGTAATTTTGTCAATCGTGTGAAAGAACAATCGATTGGTGAAAAGATCTTAAAAGGGTTAAACCCTGGTCAACAAGTTGTTAAAGTTGTTCACGATGAACTGAAACGCGTGATGGGAGAAGAGGCTGAGGGGATTCGCTTTTCTTTATCAGGTTTAACGACGATTATGACCATTGGTCTCCAAGGTTCAGGAAAGACAACTGCGATTGGTAAACTCGGTGTTCATATCCGTAAAAACGATAAGAAAAAAGTGTTATTCATTGCTGCAGACGTCTACCGACCTGCCGCGATTGAACAACTCCAAACCATTGGTAAACAAATCGGCATAGAAGTTTATGAAGAAGGCTTAAAAGATGCTCGATCGATTGTAAAAAAAGGATTAGAATACGCGAAAGAGCATCGCTATGATGTTGTAATTATCGATACAGCGGGCCGCTTACATATCGATGAAGCAATGATGCAAGAGCTGATAGATATTAAAGAAATTGCTAAACCAAGCGAAATTCTATTAACTGTTGATGCCATGACTGGCCAAGATGCGGCAAACATTGCAAAAAGTTTTCATGACCAATTAGAAGCGACTGGAGCTATTTTAACGAAGATGGATGGCGACACACGTGGTGGTGCGGCCTTATCAATTAAAGAAGTTTCCGGTATTCCAATTAAGTTTTCCTCGACAGGGGAAAAGATGGATGCCTTTGAGGTCTTTCATCCAGAACGGATGGCATCTCGAATTTTAGGTATGGGTGATGTTCTGACCTTAATTGAAAAAGCAACTGATGCCATCGATGAAGATGAAGCCGCTTCACTCATGGAAAAATTAATGAGTGACTCCTTTAACTATAACGACATGATGAAACAATTTCGCATGCTTAAACGCATGGGCTCAATGAGTAAAATTCTTGGATTTATTCCTGGGATGGGAAAAATTCGGGAGGCAGCTCAAAATGTTGATGATAAAGAATTTGAAAAAATGAGTGTTATCATTCACTCGATGACTGAAGAGGAACGAAGAAACCCACACCTTGTCGATCAAAGTTCTCGAAGACGGTCGCGGATTGCATCAGGTTCAGGTCTTAAAGTTCAAGATGTGAACCGTTTAAGGCAAGCACTAGACACACAAAAACAGATGATGAAGAAAATGGCGAATATGGATGAACAAGGCATCGAAAACTTACAAAAAAATCCTCAATCTGTTTTACAAAATCAGAAACAAAAGAAGGGTAAAGGTAAAGGAAAGGGTCAATTTCGCATTCGCTGACCCTTTTTTTATCCACAAATATTGTGGGAAAGTATTTGCCCTTCGCATGTTAAAATAAGGAAAAGAGGAAAAAAGATGAAAAAAATTACGCTAATTGATGGAAACTCAATCTTATTTAGAGCTTATTACGCAACCGCTTATCCAGGCGCCAAACTGATGCAGTCAGCAAAAGGTGTTTATACCAACGCCGTTTTCGCATTTGTTGGGATGTTTGAAAAAATTGTCACGGAAGAAACTGAACATGTTTTAGTTGCTTTTGATACATCTGAACCAACAAAAAGACACTTGGCTTACAAAGAATACAAAGCAGGACGAGCAAAGATGCCGGAAGAATTGGCTCAACAAATCCCTTTAATCCATGAATATCTCGAATTAAATGGAGTTAAGACCTATTCAAAAGGTGGTTATGAAGCAGACGATATTATTGGTACCGTTGCGAAAGAAGCAAGTGAAAAAGGATATCAAGTCGACATTTTCTCAAGTGACCGCGACTTATTGCAACTCGTTGATGAACATATTACGGTTCACCTTTTAAAAAAAGGCATGCAAGATGTCCATCATTTTACTCCCGAAATGATTCAAGAAACGTATGGTTTGGATCACACCCAATTGATTGATCTAAAAGCGTTGATGGGCGATCCATCGGACAATATTCCTGGAATTCCTGGCGTAGGTGAAAAAACGGCAATTAAACTTCTACAAACCTATGGTTCTTTAGAACAAGTTTTTGTTCATAAGAATGAAATAAAGGGTAAGTTAGGTGAAAATATCCGTGAACATGAAGAACTCGCGCGTTTAAGTTTGGATTTAGTCACGATTCTAATCGATTCAAACATCGAATTTCATCCTGATAATATCGCTAAAACACCGGTCCAAACCGATGATCTTATTCGCTTTTTCCAAGAATTAGATTTACATGCTTTTGTTAGAAAAATGGAAAACAATCAGCCAAGTACGACAGATTGGATTTATGAAAAACTAACTGATGAAGCAGACATATCATCTTTTTTAAACGAAACCCTTGCAATTCATTTTGAATTTAGTGACGCAAACTACCATCGTGCAGATCTTTGGGGCATCGGTTTATCAAATGGTAAACGACACGTGTATTTAACACCTGAACTCGCGATGAATTCAACCGCATTTCATACGTATTTAAAAAATGATAACTATGAAAAATATGTCTATGATTTAAAGGCTATGCAAGTTTTTCTTTTGTGGCATGAACACTCGATCACTCATGTCACTTTTGACTTATTGCTTGCAGCCTATTTAGCAGATTCACATTTAGGTAA
>JALNWO010000020.1 GCA_023230825.1 Acholeplasmataceae bacterium | reverse complement strand
GTATATTTTTAGCAGTTGAATCATTGTTAAGCCATAAAATAGAGGGTGAGTAAATTTATGCAAGCGTGCATAAAATTTTATCAAAGGTACCTAATTATATAAAAATAGGTCTTGTAACCCAAATTAGAATGCATTAGTCTGATACGTTGTGTATTGGACTTTTATTATTATTTTTAGTTAAAAACAGTTAAAAAACAACGAAAAACGAAAGAAAATGTTAATTCTTAATTTATTTTTACTAATTTAAAGATAAAACTGTTAAAATAGCTATTACAATTTAACGATTAACCTACAATTTAACGATTAGTATTTTATTTAATATAAATATGTTTATAGCAAGTCATTTAATTAATAAATTTAAGTGGTAAAAAATTTGTAGAAAATAACTATATAATAAGAACCTATAAAATTTCGGTTGAAACATTCACAAACTTTCGGTTGAAACATTCACAAACTTTCGGTTGAAACAACCACAAACTTTCGGTTATCTATTGCCTTTATGTATAAATAATGATATTATATTGTTGTAGGTGGTGACGATATGAAAAAATATATTCCAAGACTTGTTGACAAAGTATTAGACGAAGAATTAAATGCCTTTGGTGCTGTTTTAATAACCGGCCCAAAGTGGTGTGGTAAAACAACAACTGCAAAACAAAAAGCCAAAAGTGTGATTAATTTTCAAGATCAAGACAATAGAGATAGTTATTTACAAACTGCAATGTTAAGACCGTCGGCTTTATTAGTAGGTGATAATCCTAGACTTATTGATGAATGGCAAACCATTCCACAAATTTGGGATGCGGTTAGACAAGAAGTCGATAATAGAGGGGAAGAAAGACTATTTATATTAACTGGTTCTTCACATGTTGATTCTAGCAAAATAATGCATTCAGGAGTTGGTAGAATTTCAAGAATAAGAATGAGGACAATGTCTCTTTATGAATCAGGAAATTCTAATGGCTCTATTAGTTTAGCTTCACTTTTTAATGGTGGAGCAATTAATGAGAACATTGTTTCGAATTTAACTCTTGAAGATATTTCTAAATTAGTAGTTAAAGGTGGTTGGCCACAGAGCATTAATAAAAGTTTGGAAATTGCTGTTAGACAAAATAAAAGTTATGTCGACTTAATTGCAAGCGAGGAAATGGAAACTGTTGATGGTAAAATAAGAGATTCACATAAAGTTTTAGAATTACTTAAATCAATTGCTAGAAATACATCCACAGCTGCAAGTGATCAAACAATACTTGCTGATGTAAAAGCTAATAACGAATCAATGCATATTACAACATTAAATGAATATGTAAAGACACTTAAAGAATTATATGTAATAGAAGACTTACCAGCCTGGACACCTAAATTAAGGTCAAAAGCAACCATTAGAACAAAACATGTAAGACATTTTACTGATCCAGCTATATCAGCAGTTTTACTAAATGCGTCGCCTAATGATTTAATTTATGATATTGAGACATTTGGGTTACTATTTGAATCAATGGTTATAAGAGATTTGAGAGTCTATTCTCAATATTTAAGCGGAGAAGTTTTTCATTATCGAGATAGTGATGGACTAGAAGCAGATGCAATTATACATTTAGATGATGGCAGGTGGGGTGCTTTCGAAATTAAACTAGGTTCTAGACAAATTGATGAAGCTGCAAAAAACCTACTTAAACTAAAGAATAAAGTTAACATTAAAAATGAACCATCTTTTTTAGGAGTAATTACAGCGACACAGTTTGGTTATAAACGAGAAGACGGAGTATATGTTATTCCAATAACTTGTTTAAAGCCATAATTAGGAGATTGTAGTCGCTGATTTAGTTAATCAAAGTCCACTGGCGATATTAACCGGACTTGGAGCGATGTCAGCCGTATTGATGTTAGTATTTAAAGATACAATTTTAGGACTTATTGCGGGTTTTCAAATGTCAGCAAATGATTTAATTAGAATTGGTGATTGGATTGAACTTCCAAAATACAATGTTGACAGGAGTGTTGTTGATGTAACCCTTACATTTATTAAGGTCTAAAATTGGGATAAGACAATTGTAACAATTCCAGCCTATTTATTAATCAGTGATTCATTTACCAATTGGCGTAATGTTTTTAAATCGGGTGGAAGAAGAATAAAAAGGAGTCTTAATATTGATTCTGAAAGTGTTAAAGTTGTTGATGATATTTTATTTAAAAAGTTAATGAAAGTTGATTTAATAAAAGATTATATGTTATCTAAACAAAAAGAAATAAATGAATATAATAAAGGAATTGACACAAGCATAGAACTTAATGGTAGAAGATTAACAAATTTAGCAGTTTTTAGAATATATGTGACTGAATATTAAAAAAAATCCTAATATTCATAAAGAGATGTGGACGATGGTTAGACAACTTCAATCAGAAAATAAAGGAATACCTTTAGAAATTTACGCTTTTAGTAGTAATACAGCATGGGTTGCCTATGAGGGTATCCAAGCGGATATATTTGATCATTTATATGCAAATATAGGGTATTTTGATTTAAGACTTTTCCAAGAACCATCAGGCCATGATTTTAAAGATAGATTTAAATAATAAATAAGATTAATGCGATAAAAGGCCAATTACAAATTTGTAATTGGTTTTTTAATTATATTAACAAGCTAAAACCCCCTATAAAAATAAAAAATCGCACAACAAAGACAAAATTTAGGGTCCATAAAATTTGATTGGGGCGCTCAATTGTATCGTATTGTACCCCAATTCGCATATTGAATTGCATTGGCTTCCATTTTTAGGAGAAAAGGTATAATATATACCCACACCTAAAGATAAGGAGCCTTTTTTTATGCTTTTAACAATCTAAAATTTGTTAAAAATTATTTAGCTTTAATAAAACCACTAGCTGGCCAATTAATAAGGTACATTTATCAATAACTAAAAAGTGAAATAACCATTTAAGAATATTGCTTTATATGTCCGTCATTGGGAATCTTAAAGCAACTAAGAATATCATAATATACTTGATTTTCTTTATCTAATGTTTGTTATACAAGTTAACATATAAATCAATATGTTCTATTGCTAAATATACATCTAATGTGATGTGATAAATGCAACAAGTTTTCATTAGAAAAACTTTTATTTTTGGAGTTATTTTGACAGATTCAGGGGAGGAAAATACGAATTATTGCAAAAATTGTGGTTCAGAAGTAGATGTAAATGCGCGTGTTTGCGTTAGTTGTGGTCACTCATTAAAAGAAAATGCTAAGGTTGTTAAACAGTCAGATACAGCCGGAACAACTTTAGGAATTGTTTCATTAATTGCTTGGCTACTTCCACTAGCAGGATTTCCTGTTTCCATGGTTGGATTAGTAATCTCAGTTAAAAGAAAAAAATGCGGGCATTATTTTAAACATTATTGGTTTAGTATTAACCACTGTTAATTCATTTATAGGTGCATTAATGGGCGGCGGTGTAATTTAAATTAAAAAATATTTAAAATAAAAAAACGAAGAAATAGCAATAACAAAATTAAGAACGAGCCGTTTAACATGTCAAGTTCGTTTTTTTGATGAATTAAAAGTAAAAGTCGTAAAGACAATGTCCACCCTACTTTCTACTGACATTGTTTGTGTTGATAAAGTCAAAAAAACAACCGATACAAGAGTGATTCACACCTTTTTATGTAAAAAAATGACTCTCATTCAATTTAAGATATGGTAAAATAAGACTAACAAAAAGGGAGAATATAAAAATGGATAAAACTAAAATTACTGCTTTATTTAACAAATGGATAAACATATTAAGAATTATTAATAACTTCGATGTGAAATTAGAGTTAGTGGAAGATCCAGAATTTAAAAAAACTGGCGATATAAAAATAGATATTGATGATAAAAAAGCAATAATATATTTAAATGTCTTAAACCCTAAATATGAAAACATTGAGGAAGTTATCGTCCATGAATTACTACATTTAAAACTATATCCATTAGATCAACTCACAGAAAATCTAATCGATTCACATTATGAAGTAAACACCCCAAATTATGATTTGGTTTATATGCAATTCATGACTAATTTAGAACAAACAGTAGAAGAACTTACCAAGTGCTTTTTACTTGCCTTTGGCGATAACAAAGAATTATCTTATGGACGTTGTAAATCCGTGAAGTCTTTTAATGAATTATATGAAGGTTTAAAATCATTAAAATAATCTAAGAAAAAAGAAATACTTATCAAACATAATTCAATTTGCTGAAAAAGCTATGGGGATTCTTTTTTTATGATTTAACAGCAATCATTCTCCAAGCTTTGGGAAGATTAATGAAATAGCAAGTAAAAATGTTTGTTTTTAATTGAAATTCCACTTTTGAGTAGACAGAATCAACCAAAGAAGGAGTTTTAATTGTATCTCTTTAGCGATAGAATTAATGTGAGAGGTGAGATAATTGAATGATTTAAATAACACAGGTGAATTTTTAAAATCTTTGCGGATTGCGAAAGGTTTGACCCAAATGGAACTAGCAGAATACTTAAGTGTTTCTAATAAAACCGTAAGTAAATGGGAAAGTGGTGTTGGGATACCCGAGGTTACAACTTTAATGATGTTAGCAGATTTTTATGAAGTAACTGTTGATGACATTTTGAGAGGTTCAAAACGAGTAACAAAAAACCCTCAAAAAGAAGCTCATATAGCTAATTATTTGGTTTCTAAAGTTAAAGAGAAATACATCAATTTTTTCATTATCTCTTTGGGGTTATGGTTATTGAGCAATGTTGCTATTATCACATTAGGTGAGGTTACTAATAATTCATCATTAGGTATAGGCATAGGCATTCTTTTATTGGTTATCGGAGTGGTTTTTCAAGGCATTAATGTCAACCATTTTAGAATGCAAATAAAAGAGTTTGATTTATCATCGAAAAATAGCTTAATTAACAAAGTTTTTCATTCAACATATTTATTTTTATATTTAAGTCTTTCAACATTTATTTTTGCAGGCTTTTATTATGTGGGATCTAATCTTGTATTAAACATTGAACATGTTTTATATCGTTTTATATTTGTTTACTCCACCACATTAATTATTTTTTTAATAATATATTTAATCATCAGATTAAGGAAAAATTCATTGATAAATCATTTAAAAAGAAGTAGTTGGGTTTTGATCAGCTTTTTCTTATTAATTTTAATAACACCTTTTATTGTTTTAACGATTGTTGATCCATATGACGTCGCGATTAATAATAAAAACTCGTATGTTTCATTTTCAACATATAAAAAACATAATGAACCAATTGCATACTATCGATTGCTCTATTTATCATTATTAAATAGTCCCGTTAATATTGAAGAAAACTTGACTTATGATGATGTGACCACCCAATACTCATATACATTTGATGATGGATATGTTTTAGTTATATCTAATCAAGACTTTTCATTTATAAGCTCATTAGATTATGTTAAATATGAAATCAATAGTGAAGTAGCAATTGGTTATATGATTGAAATTCCTAGAAACGATATGAAATATGTTTTGTATACACAGTACACGCTCCCATTAATATCGCTATATATGATTGGGATATTCGTTTATTATCTTGTTTCAAAAAGAAAAGCCATTGATGAGTAAGCGATTAGCCATCTAAGGTAATAAATGATTAGTCAGGACAAAAATATAATATAGAGAATTTTTCAAACTTTTATAAGGAACAATATAGTCGATAGCTGTCTATATTGTTTTTTAACTTAAATCTGATCAACCGCAATCGATAGAGTACTTAAGGAAAATTGTCATCAGATGACACGATGTGTTAAAATAGGTCTAGTAGCCGATAAAATTAGGTTTCACATGATAAAAATAAGGGAGGAATAATGATGAATTGTCCAAGTTGTGGATTTGAGTATACATATGAAGATGGTGACTTAATGGTCTGTTCAGCATGTCAGTTTTCTTGGCCAAAGGAAACAGACAATAGACCCTATATTTTAGATGCACATGGCACCAAACTTTTTGACGGTGATAGTGTCATAGTTATTAAAGATCTAAAAGTAAAGGGTGCATCTTCAGCTTTGAAACAAGGTACTAAAGTGGATAATATTAAAATTATCGAAGGTGATCACAATATCGCTTGTCGTATAAGTGGTTTCGGCAAAATGGAATTAAAAAGCGAATTTGTTAAAAAAGTATAGCCTGAAAGAAGCGGTGAGTGATGACAAGTGGAGAACTTATTTTACTAATCATTATTAGCGTGATTGGTTTCATCTTTATTATGTTAGGCGTTCTTTTCCTTTTAGGAAAGGGTACTTTCTTGATTGCTGGTTATAATACGATGTCTAAAGAAGAGAAGGCAGCGTACGATGAAAAAAAGTTAACCCAATTTATTGGGACAATCACACTTCCAATTGGTCTAACGACACCTTTGGTAGCTATTGGTGGGATTTATCACTTAACGTGGATGATTTGGCTTTATGTTGTGATTGTCGTTGGACTTTCAGTTTTCGCAATTATCTATACCAACACAAAAAATAGATTTAAAAAAACAAAAGATGAGAAGCACCAAGAATAAACATTTGTTAAAATAAATGATGAACGGACGAAATTCACATGCGAAAAAACACATTTTTTGGTAAAAACAAGTTTATTTTAATAGCTATATTTTTGTTTGCCCTTGATTTTGGAGTGACATGGTATTTAATCAATTTTGGTCCTGGAGGACTAGATGAAGGGAATCCCCTTTTTGAAATTGATGGCGGCTATCTTGCTTTGGTTGTGAATTTTCTTTATTTATCCTTGGTTTTTGGTTTAGAGAAACTTGTGTTTAATAAATATCAAACGGTTGTTCTTGATGCAAGTGGTAGTTTTGAGTATACAAAGAAAATTTTTAAATCAGATAAAACTGATTTCGTTGTGGTTTCCATTGTGTTTGCCTTTGTCTTATCAACTTTTTTATCTAGAGCGATGGCTATTATTGATTGGGTTGTTTATGGTTTTTATAAGGGCGAATTTCATAAAACTAAATACGCTATTTTAAGATCGAAGATGCCGTTTGGTCGATACGATTCTCTTATTGCAGTCATCTCCCTCATTGTTTTCTATGTTCTTTGGTTTCATATAGAATATAGAAGGAGCCAAAAATTATTAAAAATAGAATTATAAATTGAAACGATTATCTAAAAAAAGGGTCAACAGACCCTTTTTTGACGATTTTATTTGATATAAAAAAAATATATAATTCGAATTAATTAATTCGCCATCCACTTTTTCACCCTCAATTTTTTTTAATTGGATGATTCATATATAATGGTAGTATAGATCCTTAAACTTCTTTATCCTTTTTTATTTTGTTTTTTCCTTATGGGAGGTTAAATAGTGAAGAAAACCAGTTTGGTATCACTTTTATCTATGTTATTTTTAATCTTAAGCTCAGTCGTTGCTTATTACTTGAAAGATCAAACTTATCCCACTAAATGGTATAGCTTCTATATCGGAGTGGGTATTATGATTATCAGTGGCCTTTTAGCTCTCGTTTTTAAAAAGTCATTCGTGATTACTGTCTTTTGTTTTCTCTTAAACGCAGTTGCTTTAGGTTTTTTCATTCGAACATGGTATCACTATCGAAACTTTGACAACTCGCTTGTAACAGTTCTTTTAGTGTCATTATCGTGTGTGGTTTACTTATGGTTTTTCTTTGGTCTACTGCATATACCTCTTCTGAATAAGCATTACGGTAAGTTTTTGCTTATCTATTTGATTTTATCTTTCGTTGGTTACCTTTATTTAATTGTAACAACGAAAACCACATATCTTTCAACATTTGGTTTTTATATGATTGTTGAAATTGCTTTTCTTTTCTCATTAAGTACTAAAGCACACTCGCTTAATGAATTTCTCAGAAATATTTTAATTTCTAGTTACAGCATTGTCATTGTAGCAACTATTATTGCAGTAATCATCCTTGGAGGAGAAGGAATTGACTTTGATGTTCCTGGTCGTGGTAGCTTAGAGTTAAATTCACCAAAAGATCAACGAATTCAAAGCGAAGAACATCCATAACTTGTAAGGAGGTGTTAATTTGAAAATTAAATTAAAGTTGCTTTATGAAGACAACCATTTAATTGCAGTCGAAAAACAACCTGGGACACTCACACAAGAAGCAACGTTAGACTTGCCCGTCTTATCCCACGATGTCAAAGCCTATTTAAAAGAGAAATACAACAAACCTGGAGCCGTTTATTTAGGTCTTATCCATCGTTTGGACACAAATGTAGGTGGCGTTATTTGTTTTGCGAAGACATCGAAGGCGGCTGCTCGCTTAAGCCAAGCCATTCGGGAACAACAATTTGAGAAAAAATACCTGGCAATTGTTGAAGGACATGTACATCAAGATGAGACAGTTGTTTTAACACAGTTCTTAAAAAAAGACGAAGAAGAGAAAAAAGCTATTGTTACTGATTCTAACAAAGGGAAAGAAAGTATTTTAAAATTTAGAAGATTGGTCCAATTAGGTCATAGAAGTTTACTAGAAGTCCAATTAGTGACAGGAAGGTTCCACCAAATTAGAGCTCAATTAGCTCACCACGGAATTCCCATTTTTGGAGATGCGAAATATGGAACGGGTAAACCAGGAACCACTCTTGCTTTATACGCCTATTATCTTCGTTTTAACCATCCCACCAAAAAGGAAAAAATAACAATAAAACATCTCCCTAAAAATGATTTATTTTTACCTTTTTTAAAAGCTGCTAATATACAAATGTAAGTTTTGTTCAAAAAAAGATTAAACGCTCGTTTTTAAGTTAAGTTTGATATACAAGTATATCAAACTTTTTTTATTTTCAGGGAAAATTATAATCTATCCAAATAAACCCTAAAGCACTTTGAACCTCAAAATGAAATAACTATTATATAATTAGTGATAAATTAACCAAGGAGAGGACTTTATGCTCAGGCTAAGAAAAATTCTTTTATTTGTCATAATGATAACTGCAGCAGTTGTTTTAATGGCTTGTAATCCAAATGGATCTGATTTACCAGACGATAGTTTGATTACAAGCATTTATATTGAAGACGGCCACGTCCATGTAAACTATTTAGACGGTAGCACAAAAGATTTAGGAATGCCTCAAAAAAATTCAGGAAATGAACCAGGCATCGTAAAAGTTTCTTTTGGCGGACAAGGCGAACTTCTTATTGAATACTCGAATGGAGAAATCGAAGAGGTCGGCTATCTCATCGGTTCAAGTGGTGATCTCGTTGAATACGAGCTTAGAAACAACCATTTAAGATGGCGTTTTGCTGGTAGTGGCAACGCATATCAAAACCTCATTTCTGTAGGTCTTTTAACAAGTCAAGATTTGCGTAATAATGTCGAGGTTGTTTTCACCATCGAAGATAACCAGATCAAATGGAAAGATATTGCCGATAATGAATGGAATTCACTCATGGGCTATATTACGTTTGGGATGATGTTGGGTATTACCAATGTCAGTATTACAGATGTTGTCATCAACGAAAATAATGATGCGATTATTACCTTTGGGGATGGGACAACATACGTTTTAAACTTACCAATCATTTCTTATACCGTTACCTTTAAAGATGAGAACGGTGACGTCATTTCAACTCATGAGATTGGTTCTGGTTTTAGTGTCGAACATCCAGTTGTCGAAGAAAGACCAGGATACACCGTTCAATGGGATCATGAAGGGCAAAATATTACTGAAGATACTGAAATTCAATTGATTTACACCCCCAATCATTATCAAATAAGTTATGATTACCCAAACACCGAAGGACGCTCAATTGCTTATAATTCGGAAATCGGCTTTTTACCTGTTCCCGTTAAAGAAGGTCATGAGTTTTTACGTTGGGAAACAGAAGATGGTGAAGTTGTTGATCGTAACACGGTTTATAATTACACAGAAGACATAACTCTTTATCCTGTTTTCAAAGCATTACCAAATGAGAGTTATGTTGTTAATGTGTATAAACTTGACCCTGTAAGCGGTTATGTTTTAATTAGCAGTGATGTACTTGAAGCAGATTTAGGTGATGAGGTTTCAGCGGATGCGCCTGAAATAACGGGATATCATTTAAATACCAGTGCATCAAACGCTGAGGGTGTTGTTCTAGAAGACGGTGCCCTTGAACTGAACCTTTATATGGACAATAACTTATACATCATTCATTTTGATGTTAGCGAAGTACCTTTTGAATTAAGTGATACTCCCCCAGATGAAGAGTATGATGTTGACTATGAAGTTCACGGTCTTCCTGTCTTATATGAACGTCCAATTGGTTTATTACCTCTTATTTACATGGAAGATCATGTCTTCTTACACTGGGTTGATGATGAAGACAATGTTTATAATGAAGGTGATATCTATTTATTACTAGATGATCTGACATTATATCCTGTTTTTGCTGAAGGGAAAGAGTATATTGTTCAATACTATTACTGGACCCATATTGGTAATCAGTATATTCATCAAGGTCAAGTTACAAAATTTGCCCCTGTAGGCTCAACCATTACAGCTGAATATGAAGTGCCTCATGGCTTCAAGATTGATGAAGATCAATCTGTGTTAGAGCTCTTCTTTAGTCCAGCATTTATAACTCCACCTGTTCTTAAAGTTTACTTTGCTTACGATACATTTGAAGTTAACTATTTAGATAAAGATGGTGGTCTCCTCATCAGCTACGACTTGCCTTACTTAACACAAATTGCGAACTATACACTCTGGCCTCGTATTGATGGTTATAATTTTGAAGGTTGGCGCTCAAATGGTGCGATTATTCCTTTTGGAACGCTCCTTACTGAGGATATTACTTTACAAGTTTCTTATACAAATACAATTGTCGGTTACTATGTTTACCATGTTCTTTTAGATGACATTGACAATAAACATAACTCGATTGAAACTATTACAGAAACGTTTACAACGACATCTTTCACATACTTCACGGGTGAACCTAAGGATATCCCAGGTTATGTGTATGATGAAGCTGGCTCCTCCCCTACGAATCGAACAGAAAGTGAACATTATGTCTTTAACGCGTCACTTTATTATGTCGCAATTCAATATGAAGCTAGCTTCATGGTTGATGGTGGCGAAGTAGATACCGATATCGGCATCTATGATGCTAATGTCGTTTTCCCAGATGATCCAGTTAAAGAAGGTCAAGTCTTCAAAGGCTGGTATTTAGACAATGAATTAGTCAGTTCAGCTAAGTATGGCATTAGAGATGACGCTTTAGTTTTCGAAGCACGTTTTGAAGATGAAGAAATCCCAACAGCCGTGTACTATGTAGATTACTTCTTTGAAAGTATTGGCGGTGGCTACTTCATTAAAGGTGGTCAACAATTTGAAGGAGTCGTTGGTGAGCTTGCCACCTATGTTTTACTAGAAGACTTAATGAATCCACCCATCGCTCTTCCAGATTATTTAGAATTTGACGAAACAAACAGTTTAAACGTCTTAGAAGGAACAATTATTGAGAACATCATCGTTGAGCCCAATGGGGCTCAAGCAACGCACTTACTCGTTCATTACAGTTTTAAAGATTACCAAGTCATTTACACCTTTGGTGATGAGACAGTGAACTTTACGCATCGCTACAACGAAACATTTGATATTGGTCAAGAAATGTTAGACCAAATTGCTGATATTGAACGCGATTATCATGTCACCTTTGATGGTTGGGTCCTAAACTTAATGGACGAACCAGCGATGCAAATTGAAAATTACACAATGAGCAATGAAGATCTTTATGTTTATGGTGTTTTCTCAGATTATCTCTATACCGTATTATTAATCGACGGCATTGAAGAAACTGAAATTAAAGTGCCATTTGCTGGAACTGTTAACTTACCTATTTTAGCTCATGAATATGACAGCGAAAATGGTGTCTCTCATGACTTCTTAGGATGGATGAATGAAGACAATAGTATGCATGTAAACAACTTCATCTTTGAATATGAAGATGATATTGTCCTTTATGCGAAATGGAATTCTACTGGTAACTTATGGAAAACAATCTCAGGCGTTAGAATTGGTCACTCAATTCTTCATAAATACTTAGGTAGAAACATCGATGTTGTCATTCCTGAAATTGTTGGCTCGAGAATTATTGAAGGTGCGTGGACATATACATTCAAAGACAATGGTTATGTTCAAAATCTCGTCATTAAACCAGGCGTTTACCATTCATCATCGCTAGGTCATATGCCAAGATTAAAAACAGTAACCTTTGAAGGTGACTTATCAAGAAGCACACGGATAGGTGATAATGCATTGTGGCGAAACCCAAGTTTAGAATCCGTTGATTTCTCAAACGCAGTTATGACTTGGGGCAGATGGGTCTTTAGAGAAACACCATCCCTTAAAGAAGTTAAATTCCCCATTGGATTCCAAGAAATTCCTGAATATACGTTCGCTGATAGTGGACTTGAAGAAATTACTCTTCCTGATACGATTACAGTTATTGGCAAAGCTGCTTTCATGGGAACTAAACTCACAAATATTGTTATTCCAATTTCAGTCTTTGAAATTAAGCAACATGCGTTCGCAATTAGTACTCTTGAAAGCATCACTTTCTTAACTATTAATCCAATGATGGTTGAAGATGCTGCCTTTGGATCACCAAACAACGAAGTTCTTCAAAATGTTGTTGTTCCAAGACATTTTATCCGTAATATTGGTGATCAACCATTTATAACAAAAAATCCAATTAACATCTTTGTCAACGCTGAATCGGTTCCTGCTGAGTGGAGCAGCAACCAAAACGTTTATGTTTTCGGTGAATGGGCTTATATTGATGGTAACCCAATCATCTTAGCAAATTAATGCAATTTTTATAGCTACAAAGAGACCTAGACAAATTCTGTCTAGGTCTTTTTTTCATTAATGAGTAATGCGCTTTAATTGAGAAATCGATTTAGAAACCATATAATAAACAGTAAATAAAGGAGAGTGCTTATGAAACCAGTGGTAAATAAAATAAAGGTGCATTTAATTGCGATTTTAAGTATTTTATTAGGATTATTTTTGTCGTTATTTGTGCTTTATACACCAACACCACAAACAGCAGATACAGAAGGGTCTTTTAGTGCAGTACGAGCAGCAGCTCATATTGAACAAATCTCACGAAAACCACACTCATATTATGATCAAGTGGAACTAGAAGAAGTGAGAGTGTATCTTGAGGAAACATTAAAAGGATATTTAGGTCATGCCAATGTGACACGTTACACCTACGATGTGGACGAAGTTGAAACGATGGTTGGAGAAACGTTACCGTATGATTTAGTTAATATCGTCGGCAAAATTGAAGGACGTAACGAAGAAGGCATTTTAATTTTAGCGCATTACGATTCTAGAGGCCATGTTGGACGTGCAGGAGAACTCGGTCGCTCATTTGGGGCGATGGACGATGGATATGGGGTTGGAAGTCTATTAGAACTGGCCTATATTTTTAAAGATTTAGAATTAGAAAACAGCATATATTTCTTATTTACTGATGCAGAAGAAGTGGGTTTGTATGGTGCTAAAGTGGCTGCGATTGATCCAAGGATAGTTGCACCAGTCAAGTTTGTTATTAATTTAGAATCACGCGGTAGATACGGTCCTGCGTATATGTTTGAGACATCTAAAGGAAATGAAAAAGTAATCGATTTATATACAAAGGCAAAACTACCTGTCACATATTCAATGGCAACAGCTGTTTACTCTGTAATGCCAAATAGTACCGATTTTACCCCGTTCATTGAAGCTGATTTTCCAGGATTAAACTTCGCAACCTTGGCGGGCATTGACAATTATCACTCTCCACTTGATGCGTATGAAAATATTAATTTATCATCCATTCAACATATGGGTACTCAAGTTGAGCCTGTCATCCGTGAATTTGTAAGTCAAAGTCGTTATATTGAAAATGACTACTTTAAAGCGAACAATGATCAGGTATTCTTCACTTTACTCCCTGGTGTTTTAATTCATTATAGCCAAACAGTAGCAGTAATTTTAGTTATTGTCCTTGTGTTAGGATTGGCTGGTTATTTATTTGTTATAATAAAACAAAAAACATTCACCAAAGAAACCTTTACCAAAACATTGCCTAAAGGGTTGGCACTCACGCTAGGTTTGGTTGTCACAGGATATCTCTTTAGTCGACTTGTTGCATTCTTAGGTAAAGCACCCTTTAGTTTAACGTATACACGTGTGAGCGGGTTTGATTTCATCACCTTACTCTTTATGGTTGTGATGCTTTTAGGATTTAAATTATTTGCAAGAAAAGCCGAGCAAAACCGTGTTTTACTCATTGGGGTTATCATTAATCTTCTTTTAACTATATTAACAACCTTTACGTTACCAGGGGCTTCATTCTTGTTTGCTGTAGCAAGCTTATTTGGCCTTGTTGGGCTTTTTGCAGATTATTTATCAAACAAGAGAGCGAAGCATCCACTCTATGCTATCTCCTATATCATCCAACTGCTAATTATCATTCCTTTACTCTATTCTTTCTATATGGCACTAACAGTTGGAGGAACAGCAATTTTAGTTCTATTACTAGTCATCAACTTATCAGTAACAGTACCACTCATTAATAAACATATTCGTTTAGAAAAGGCTGTCGCTGAATAAAAGGTATCAATTTAAATGAAGACGCCAAGCAGGCGTCTTTTATTTATTTCCAAAGTATTATGTAAAAAAGCAAAATGTTGTTTCATAAAATGTCGTCAAAAGATAGGCGCAAGCATCGATTAATATGTTATAATCTATAGTAAATAACTAAGATTTTATTATGTTGGAGGTAAAGATGAACGAGAATATCAATGAAAAGAAAATCACGTTAGAAGAATATCAAAGACAGAGTGCGAATCCAGAAAATATTAAGGCTGCAAAATCCTTTCTCTTTATTTTTGCAATGGCGATTGCGGTGGTCATGATTGTCAGTTTATTTTTTGTTGTGTTACGCTTATTTGACATCCATGAATATGCAGGATATGTTGGTACTGTGGGCGCAGTATTCGTTTTCCTTTTTGGTTATTTGGTTCCCGTCATCAAACTGAAAAATACAAAATCGTTTATGACAGATGTGAACGTAACAACCGCCTCTAAGGCACAAAAATACAACCGAAAATTAAGAGAAGACATTGCCGATAAAATGATCGATGTTACGTATAAAACGGAGGGTATCAATTGGTATTCTGAGAAGAATATGGGAAAACTAGCTGTTGCAAGACACAAAAAGGATGATCAAGAATTAAAAACAGTATTAACGGAAATTTATACAACTGATATTAAATCATCTGCAGAAAAAATGATTCGTAAAAGTGCTCTTCGTGTCGGTCTATCAACTGCTTTATCACAATCAGAAGCCTTAGATACATTACTTGTTATTATTTATGAACTAAACTTAATTAAAGACATTGTTTTCTTATATGGTTATCGTCCCTCTGATGCACAAATGGCTAGAATTTATAAAAATGTCTTAAGAAACGCACTTATTGCTTATGGTGTTAGCACTGCAACTAGCGGCTTAGGAAAAACCATCGGTACAGGCATCATAGGCGCGATTGATCGGGCTTCACAAAGTGGCAATATTTTAACATCAACCATTGGTTCAGTTGTTGGCGGTCTTGCTGGAACAGCAATTGAATCAGGATTACAGTTTGCCGTCAATACAACGCTAACGACGATTATCGGTTATCAAACAAAACGTTATTTAGTTAAAGAATATAAACTTCAAGAGATGTTAGATAATGTTGAATTACTTGATACCGAGGAAGAACAAGCAAAAGTGATTGAATCTATTCGCGATGAAGTGAAAGAGCAATTGGCAAAAGCCAAAAAAACAAAGAAACAAACCACCGCTGAAGCGGTTTAAAAAGAAGGATTAAAAAGATGAGATTTTGGGTTATCTTCGCGATTTCCTTTGTTTTATTCGCTGTTGGGGCTTATTTAGTTTATCCTCAAACACCCTCGTTCGTTTATGAGGGTGTTAAATATTATGGTGAACCATCAGCACTTGTCTTTACTTCAAGAAAAGGCGAGACCATTTCAGTCACTAAAACATTTGCTGAAGGCGTTTGGCAACAAATCGATCTTCATGTTGAAAATGATTCTGCACGAGTTGAAATTGATTTTAGTCAAACCAATATGCAAATCTATTTAGAAAAAGATGGCATTGTTTACCAAGGAGACTTTGAAGAAGCAGAAACACTCGCACCATCATCGTTATTACCCTATGCAAAACTCGCGAAAGAATGGTATCATATTAGTTCAATGAGAAATGAAGATTTTTCGATTGTCATTTATTTAATGATGAGCGGCATCTTTTATTTAGCTCTCTTTGTTTTTAGAAATACTTTTTTAGTGAAACCACGAGAAGATGTGCCCTTTAAGGCGACGGAAAAAATGATTGCGATGTTAACGACATCTATTATGGGGTTCACTCTCTTTATCAATTTAGTTTTAGTCCTTCAACATCTTTGAGGTAGTGTCTATGAAAAAGAAATTAAATGTCCTTCAACAAGTTGCGCACACTTTAAATCAAACAGAAGTGATGTGGGCTATTGGTGGTTCGGTCTTACTTTATTTTAAAGGAATAGCTGAAAAATTTAACGATATCGATATTATGATTAAGGAATCTGATGTTGAAAGAGCAAAAGCAGCGCTACTTAAGATAGGAAAAGGACAACCCAACATCCCGCATCCACAATATAAAACAAAACATTTTTTAGAATTTAAAATTGATGGTATTGACGTTGATGTTATCGCTGGTTTTACCATTGTTTATCAAAACGAGACACACTATTTTCCTTTGAAGGAAAAAGACATTGTTGAAAAGATTGATTTTAAAGGAGAGATGATTCCTTTACAGTCAATTAAAACATGGCGAAAATATTATCAACTGATGGAACGCAACGAGAAGGTAAAACTAATTGATCAGCTTGATAAGTAACATCATTTTTGACCAAAATCAATGAAAAGAGGAGTGAAAAAGTTCATTTTCTACTCCTTTTCTTTTTCTTTTTTGAAAAAAAATGTCAGATTTTTCTTAAGAAAGCCCTTACATTTAGCGAAAAACCCTAAATAAATTATAATCTTTTTAAAAGGTGCGATTATTCGCATTAAAAACTAAAAAAGGCTTAATTATTTGACACAAATGCGTTATAATGTTAATGGACCAGTGAAAAAAATAAAAGAGGTGGTTAAATTGTTAGAAGTCGGAACGCAAGTTCGGAATTTTATGTTGCCCGATG
>JALNWO010000019.1 GCA_023230825.1 Acholeplasmataceae bacterium | reverse complement strand
TACCAACCCTGAAGGTCGTCACAAATATATTTTAGGTGCTTTTCCAAGCGCATGCGGAAAAACGAACTTATCCATGCTTGTTCCAACGATTCCAGGCTGGAAAGTTGAAACTGTCGGTGATGATATCGCATGGATTTGGCGGAAGAAAGACGGTAAACTTTACGCAATTAACCCGGAAAATGGTTTCTTTGGCGTCGCCAAAGGCACCAGTTTGAAATCCAATGAAAACGCGATGAAGACAATTGAGAAAAACACGATTTTCACGAACGTCGCGATTACAGAAGACTTAGATGTTTGGTGGGAAGATATGGATGTTTCCCTACCAGAAAACTTAACCGATTGGCGTGGCCAACCTTATGATGCAACGAAAGATTATCCTGCTGCCCATCCAAACTGCCGTTTCACAGTTCAAGCCGGTGAATCACCAGTGCTTGCCCCTGAGTGGGACAATCCAGAAGGGGTTTTAATTTCCGCTATTTTAGTTGGTGGTAGACGTCCATCAACAATTCCTCTCGTTCATGAAGCTTTCAATTGGCAACATGGTGTCTTTATGGGTTCAATGATGGGTTCAGAAATTACTGCTGCAACCCTGTCCGATCAAATCGGTCTTGTGCGCCGCGATCCATTTGCGATGTTACCATTTATGGGTTATCATGTAGGTGATTATCTCCAACACTGGTTAGACATGGGCAAAGGTGTTGATGAAAGCTTATTGCCTAAAATTTATTATGTCAACTGGTTTAGAAAAGATGAAAATAATCAATTTATTTGGCCAGGATATGGTGATAACATTCGTGTTTTAAAATGGATTTTTGAACGCGTTGATCAACAAGCTGACGCAACCAAAACACCCATTGGCTACATCCCTAGTGCAAAAGATTTAGATTTATCTAATTTAGATGTAACTGAAGCACAAATGGAAGAAATTACGACCATTAATCAAGAAGAGTGGTTAGAAGAAGTGAAATCGATCCAAGCCTTCTATCAAACAATCGGCAGAAAACTTCCAAAACCCCTTAAACGCGAATTAAAAGGTTTAGTTCAACGATTAAAATAAAAAAAGAGGTGCTTTCCATGAGAAAACAAGGCATTTATGTAGGTCCCTTTTCAACGTATCGCTACGTCTATGACAAGGATACATTATACGATTTAGATTTATTGTTTGATAAACCTAACTTTAAGCCTGAACCTAATCTTACTATTGAGAAGGAACTAGATGAATATTTTGCCGGCAAAAGAACAGCGTTTACAATACCCATTGGTATTGAAACCGGGACGCCTTTTCAACGTGACGTTTGGGATGTATTATTATCGATTCCTTATGGAGAAACCTTAACATACCAACAAATTGCAAATCGGATTGGAAGACCCCTTGCTTATCGGGCAGTTGGTCAAGCTTGCAAAGCCAATCCCATTAGTATTGTCATTCCTTGTCATCGTGTTTTAGGGACAAAACAACAATTAACAGGATATGCTGGGAAACACACAGATTTAAAAGAAAAGCTTTTGCAATTAGAACATGCATTATAAAAAAAAGGTCATTCGACCTTTTTCTTTTTATTGAGGAATTTTACACGTTCCTTTTTCAATTTCTCTAGCAATCCAAAGATGACCAATGACGATGAGTAGAAGGGAAAGAAGTTTATAAGGTAATCCAGCAAAGGGAAGAGCAATAACGGAAAAAGCAATACCGACACTAGCGAAAAAAGCAATGACACATGTGGTACACCCATAAGTTAAGATCCCAAATAAAACAGAAATAAAGCCAAAGTTTGCTGCTTTACCTTCGCGTCCCTTTAGGGCAACCATTGCAGTCGATAAATGCATGAGTAAAGCCGATAGACCACTCATGACAATGTTTAAAACAATGTTAGTTACTACAAGAAAAAGACCATAAGTCTGCCGCATGGCAAGATAACTCATATTTAAATAATCAACAATAAAATAAATCAGTAAAAAAAGGGCGAAAAAAAGGACTAACTGCAATTGATATTTACGTTCTTTCAATTTTAAATAAGCCAAACTAAGCATAGGATCTCCCTCAGTTTTTATCTTGATTATAGTATAACATTTTTGGAGGAAAAACGAAGAAAAACTGCTTTATCATCTTTTCATTTTTTTGCTTGACATCTAAAAATATTGGTATATAATGTATGTGTTATGGTTTATCATTATTGAACTAAAAGTTTAATGATACTAAACTAAATGGAAGATTACTTCGTAATAATTACCGTGAGTAAACGTAGAAAGGATGATCATGATGGCTGCCTTAATTGAATTAAAAGACATTACAAAAGAATTTAATGGACAAGTCGTCTTGCGTGGGATTGATTTAACGATCGAGCAAAACGAATTTGTAACCCTTTTGGGACCATCTGGATGTGGGAAAACAACAACGTTGAGAATTATTGGCGGTTTTGTGGACCCAAGTGCTGGTGAGGTCCTTTTTGATGGTCAATCCATTTTGGGAACACCTGCACATAAAAGACCGACAAATACGGTCTTTCAAAGGTATGCCTTGTTTCCTCATTTGAATGTTTATGAAAACGTAGCGTTTGGACTTAGAGTTAAAAATGATTCGCTTTACACGTTAGAAAAAATTCGTGAAACCCAAAAGAAATATCAAGAACTGATTAGTAAAACAAAAGATAAAAGCGAAATTAAAGAATTAAGAAAAGCACAACAAGCAGAAATAGTGGCTCTTCGAGATCGAAACCATGATTTGAAAAAACAAATTGCTGTTTTAAATCAATCATTGAAAAATGGAGCTGACAAAGCTTTGGTCAATGCAGAAATAAAGCAATTAAAAGCACAATTTATTACCAAACAAAAAATAGAGGCTGAAATTCAAACCAAAGTTACGAAATATTTAAAACTTGTGGGCTTAGAAGGATATGAAGAAAGAGAAGTTCATAAATTATCTGGTGGTCAGCAACAACGTGTTGCAATAGCAAGAGCGTTGATAAATGAACCCAAAATTTTACTTCTTGATGAGCCGCTCGCCGCATTAGATTTAAAGCTTCGTCAAGAAATGCAATATGAATTAAAAGAAATTCAAAAAAGTGCGGGCATCACATTTTTGTATGTCACTCACGATCAAGAAGAAGCGCTCACAATGAGTGATAAAATTGTTGTCATGAACCATGGCGAAATCTACCAAATTGGAACGCCTGAAGATATTTATAATGAGCCAGCGAATACTTTTGTTGCAAAGTTCATTGGTGAGTCAAATATTATTGAAGGAACAATGATTGATGATTTTCGTGTCGCTTTTGATGGTCAAGAATATGTTTGTGTTGACAAAGGCTTTTCTCGAAACGAACCCGTTGACATTGTTATTCGTCCCGAGGACATTGACATTGTTGATCCCGATAAAGGACTTTTAACGGGTGTCGTTGATAGTATCGCCTTTAAGGGTGTTCATTATGAGATTGACGTTTTAACGGACATCAGAATTTATACCATTCATACAACCGATTATCATGAACTAGAAAGTACCGTTGGCATTAAATTTGGTCCTGAAGACTTACACGTGATGGAGAAAAGAAGATGAACAAATCGATCATCAATGTCCATCAAGACAAAAAGCGGACAAAAAGAAAGGCTCCCAAAAAGCTTGAATTTTATTTAGGACTCCCTTACTTTTTCGTTTTAATTGTCTTTGTTGCAATTCCCATCTTTTTAATGGTCATCTCGTCATTTCAACATGACAACCAAACGTCTGTTTTCCCGATTGGTTTTACCTTTGCTCATTATTTAGACTTCTTCAAGACAACAGCGTTTGTAAGAGCGATGACATCGAGTTTATGGATTGCGTTTGCGGCTACTTTAGTCAGTTTGATTATCGGCTATCCGCTTGCGTATTTACTAACAAAACTAAAATTGAAATCTCAAATTGCTTTACTTTTATTAATTAACGCCCCAATGTGGATTAACATGCTTTTAAGAGTCCGTGCTTTAGAACAAATCATCCGGATGATTGCACCTTTCTTAATTGACACTTCCTTTGGTGTTGTCCTTGGTTTGGTTTATGTGTATTTACCATTTATGGTTTTACCCATTTATGCAGTTATCTCAAAAATTGATCCAAGTTTAATAGAATCTGCAGCCGACTTAGGCGCATCCAGATTAAAAACGATGAGAAAAGTAATTGTCCCGCTTTCTTTATCCGGTGTGATTTCAGGAATCCTCATGGTCTTTCTTCCGGCAGCAACCACGATTATTGTTCCGCAGTATTTAGCGCCGAGTCAAAACATTTATATGATTGGGACTTTAATCGAAAAATCAATTATTTTAAATGGACGGATTTCCTATTCTTCAGCCATTGCAATCGTCTTATCATTTGTTATTTTAGGAATTGTCTACTATATTCGCAAACTAGATAAATACAAGGGGATCCTCGATGATGAGAAAGAAACAAATTAACCCCTACCAAACGATTTTCTTAGTTTTAGTCATGTTATTTATATACGCACCGATTATTTCTATTGCTGTCTTTTCGTTTAATGAAGCCAATTCATTAACCGTATGGCAAGGTTTTACGTTTAGAAGATATACCGAACTTTTTACCGACCGTGAACTATTTAATTACACGAATCCAAAAGAGTCTGTTGTCTTCATGACGTTATGGATTGCTGTTTTATCAACATTTATTTCAACTATTTTAGGAACACTTGCGGCGATCGCGTTAACCCAAACAAAAAAGGTGATTCGTGATTTAACGATGACTGTGAATAACATACCTATCGTGTCACCAGAAATTATTACCGCTGTTTCCTTACTTGTATTATTTGGGGCTTTACAAATTGCTCCTGGGTATAATACGATGCTTATCGCCCATGTTGCATTTTCGACACCATATGTCTTAATTACTGTATACCCAAAGGTAAAAAGCTTAGATCCAAATATTGCAGATGCTGCGTATGACTTAGGCGCTTCACCACTAAAAGCACTCATTAAAGTCATCCTCCCCCAAATTAAAGTGGCGATTACAGCTGGTGCTGCGATTGCTTTTGCGATGAGCTTTGATGATTTTATTATTTCTTACTTTGTTGCGGGTTCAAGTGGTGATAAAAATATTTCTATTTATTTATACACCAACCGTCTAAGCCCTAAACCAATTATTAATGCTTTATCCACCATTATATTATTAATTATTGGTGTTAAAATTATGTATGACTACTTTAAAAAAGGAAAGAGAATGGAGGAATTAGAATGAAAAAAATAATAAGTATTGCCATGATCTTCTTCGCAATCATCTTTTTAGTTGCTTGTGAAACAGGCCCCACTTTAAAATTATATAACTGGGGTTTATATATTGACGATGATATTGTAAAAGATTTTGAAGATGAAACGGGCATTCGTGTCAAACAAATTTCTTTTGATTCAAATGAAATTGCCATTACCCAAATTAAATCAGGAAACCAATATGACTTAGTCATTCCTAGTGATTACGCGATTGAACAACTTGCGAATGAAAATTTAATTGACCCCATCGATTGGTCACGATTAACAACGTTTTCTAAAGAAACAGATTTAGCAGACAGCTTGTCACATGTCTTAAACAAATTAAATGAAGGTCCTGATGGCTTTGATATGTTAAAATATGCGGTACCTTACTTTTGGGGTAACGTTGGGATTTTATATAATACCAATACAGTCGATACCGATGATTTAGAAACTCTTGGTTGGGATGCTTTAACATTATCTACAAAATATAAAGTTGCTTTTTACAACAGTTCAAGAGAAGCGTATTTAATCGCTTTAAAACAACTCGAAGCATCCTCAGTTAATCATCCAACAGAAGTAGAATTTGCTGCAGCAACTCAGTGGTTAAACCAAGCTTTAACGAAAGATACGTATGTTATTACCGATGATATCTTTTCCGCAATGATTGAAAGACCAGCTCGTTATGATTTAGCGGTGAGTTATTCTGGTGATGCCAATTACTTAATGCAAGAAAACGATGACTTAAGCTTTTTCGTACCTGATCAAGGGACCAACGTTTGGGTTGATGCTTTTGTAACTCCAAAGGGTGCTGACTTAGATCTTGCGTATCAATTTATGAATTTTATGTTAACATATGACTCAGCAAAAAGAAATACAGAATTCGTTGGTTATTCAACACCTAGAAAAGATGTCTTTTTAGATGTCTTAGGCGAAGGTGAAACCTTCAATGGTTATGAAGCAAGTTATGATGTTAGAATTAATGAAAACGATGAAGTATACCGTCATAACGATACATTAAAACTAAGAATGGATAGCTCCTGGCAAGAAATTCTCGCCAGCAAAGGCTTTGATGATGGTGGTTTAGGAACCGGCACAATTATCGCGATTATTGCAGTCGGTGTTCTCCTTGTTTCTTCAATTACAGTTACAGCCATTCGGAAACGAAAAAGATAAAATGATAAAGACAAATTCTTGATTGAAGAATTTGTCTTTTTTTTATTTCAATTTAACCATGATATTTTAATTCCCTTGGCTTTTATGCTAAAATATGTATGAGGTAAAAAAGATGAATATAGACCGAAGAACATATCGAATTGAACTCATGATCCTTTTATATCAAGACGATCTTTATCAAAGTGAAAACATTCCCTTTGAACCACAGTTTGTGAATGAAGAAGTTGAGAAATCGTACCAAGAAATAAAAGAAAAACTGAGTGCTATTGATCAAGCCATTGAGGAACAGTTAGTCAATTACACATTAAATCGTTTGAGTTATCCCGATCGCGCGATTATTCGGGTTGCGACATTTGAATTGATGTTTACTGAGATTCCTAAAGAGATTATTATTAATGAAGCGATCGAAATTACAAAAATTTATACGACTTTAGACGATGAAAAACAACGTAAGTTTAATCATCGTTTAATCGATCAGATTGCGAGTGCTGTAAGGGGCTGAAACAGTGGAACCTGTTTATTTAACGGTAAGTGCTTTAACAAAATACATTAAAGTCAAACTCGAACAAGACAAGCATTTAGTACGCATTTTAATCAAAGGAGAAATTTCCAATTTTAAACGCCACAGTCGCGGTCATTTTTACTTTACGCTAAAGGATGAAGCAGCATCCATTAGCTGTATTATGTTTAGCCGTGATGCAGGAGCCGTTTCATTTGACCCAAAAGAAGGCGACCATGTGTTAATTGAAGGAAAAATAAATATATATGAACCAAGTGGTACGTATAGCATTCAAGTTCGCGAGCTAAAATTAGATGGCATTGGTGAGCTTTACTTACAATACGAGAAACTTAAAAAAGAGTTATCTGAAAAAGGATATTTTGCGGATGCTCGGAAAAAAGCAATTCCTAAATTTCCTAAAAAAATTGGTGTGATTACATCACCTACAGGTGCTGTCATTGAAGATATTAAAAATACTGTGCAAAGACGGTATTTGTTAACTGAAGTCCATTTATATCCTGCCTTGGTTCAGGGCCCTGGTGCGAGTCAAAGTCTTCGTGAGCAAATTGAACTGGCGAACCGCTTAAACGAAGTCGATGTTTTAATTGTTGGTCGTGGAGGAGGTTCCATCGAGGATTTATGGGGCTTTAACGAACTTGAAACAATTGAAGCAATCTATCGGTCTCAGATTCCTATTATTACTGCGATCGGGCATGAAACAGATTTTACCCTATCTGATTTTGTCAGTGACTTAAGAGCGCCAACACCCACTGCAGCAGCAGAACTAGCAACGCCAAACAGTCAAGATTTACTAACAAAAATTGCTGAGTTAACATATCAAAACCAAAGATTAATGTTAGGATATCTTGAGTTTTACCAAACAAAGTTGCTTCATTTTGATGAAAGTTTAGAACGGTTATCTCCTAAACAAAAATTAGAACGTCATCAAAATGAGATCAACCGCTTGTTAGAGGCATTAAATTATCGTTACTTAAATTATTTGAAATTACAAGCATACCAAGTTGAACGATTTGAAGAGAAAATGAAACATCCGCTGGAACAAATCAAACTTTACCAGGAGAAGCAACAACGACTTCAAGATCGTTTAGCAGAACAAGTCCAGACACTTTTTGAACGAAAAAGATGGCAGTTTAACCACCTTAAAGACACACTCAAAGCGTTATCGCCTTTGGCTTTAATGGATAAAGGGTATGCGCTTGTTAAAAAAGGAACAGATGTCTTAACATCTATCCAAACTGTCAAATTGGATGATAATATCGAAATTGAATTAAAAGATGGATATGTATATACAAAAGTATCCGGAAAGAAGGAAAAATAATGGCAAATCAATCATTTGAAGAGCTTCTAAAAGAATTAGAAACAATCGTTAAAGAACTGGAAAACAAAGACATTCCTTTAGATGAAGCAGTGAAAAAATACCAAAAAGGTTTAGAACTTTCGAAAGCAGCGTACCAAATGCTTGAAAGTGCGGAGAAACTTGTCGTTAAGGAAATCAAACCAGAATAATGCGTTTGTTTGACATCAAAGACCCGGCCTTTCTCAAACAATTATCGTTAAAAGAACTCCAAGTGTTGGCTGAAGAAATTCGCCAATTTCTTATCGAGAATATCGAAAAAACGGGAGGCCATTTAAGTTCAAACTTGGGCACTGTCGAATTAATTATTGCGTTACATTATGTCTTTAATAGTCCCAAAGACGCAATTCTTTTTGATGTGGGTCATCAAGCTTACACCCATAAAATTTTAACAGGGAGAGCTTCAGAGTTTAAAAAGCTCAGACAAACCAACGGTTTGTCTGGTTTTATTAATTATAAGGAATCCGAACATGATCTTTGGGAAGGTGGCCATGCGGGGACTGCCCTTTCTGCTTTATATGGTTTGTTATATGCGAAAGCTTTAAAGAAAGAAGTAGGCGAAGGGATTGCCATTGTTGGGGATGCTTCAATTTTAAATGGAACCAGTTTTGAAGCACTTAACTTATTGGGGTCTGATAAAAGTAAACGAGGAATTGTAATTTTTAACGACAATGAGATGAGTATTTCGAGAAATGTGGGCTCCATTTCAAGAGCTTTACCTCGTTACAATGGTCATAAGACAAGGTCGAAAGTAAAACGCTTTTGGGACCAAATGACACCGGCTTTAAGGATGCGTGGATCCACGAAGTTATTTGGAGGATTGCGTTCGTATTTTAAGCCAAAAAATCTTTTTGAAGATTTAGGGTATCAGTATCTGGGTCCGATTGATGGACACAATTTAAAAGATTTAATTGATTATTTAGAGGAAATTAAAAAAAGTAAAACAAGTGTTTTTCTTCATATTATTACGCAAAAGGGTAAAGGCCATAAAGATGCAGAAATGGATACCGTTGGTCTATATCATGGTGTTGCCCAAAAACAAGATGAAAAAGGAAAAAGCGTTTCATGGAGCGAAATTATCGCGATTGGTTTAGATCAGTTACAGACAAAAAGAAAGACCTTTGTGATTATGCCCGCAATGACTGTAGGCACTCATTTACAAAGCTTCTTAGAAAAATATCCTGATCAATTTATTGATATCGGCATTGCCGAAGAACATGGAGCGGTGATGGCTTCGATGATGGCCCGTCAAGGTGTCAATGTTTTCTTTCCTCTTTATTCAACTTTTAGTCAACGGGCTTTTGACCAAATTTTAAATGACATTGCACGGGTGAATCATCCTGTTGTCTTTGGGATTGATCGTGCAGGCATCGTTGGCGCAGATGGATCGACGCACCAAGGCTTATTTGATGTTTCGATGTTTAACTTAATGCCTAATATGGTTATCACCATGCCTTATGACGCAAAGGAAGCTTTTGCCTTATTGAATTACGGCTTTGAGCAAACACATCCTTTTGTCATTCGCTATCCGAAAGGACATGTTGCCTTTGATAAAAGAAAGGATCTTGTTACTTTTGAAGCAATCAAACCGTCTTGGACATTACTACAAACCGGATCTGATCCTTTGGTGCTTATTAGTTATGGACCTAGTTTAGATTTACTCATTGAAGCAGCGAAACAATTAAAGCTTCAACCAACAATTGTGAATGCCAGATTTATTAAACCGATTGATGAAAAGATGCTTGCACAATTATTTAAAAATAAAGCCAATCGTTTCTTAGTTTATGAAGAAGGGACGAATGTCGGCAGTTTATATCCGCAAATTTTAAAATACATGGCTAAACACCAACATCACCATTTGATTCAATCAATGTCTTTAACAGATGTTGTTGTTGAACATGGTCAGTATCAAGAACTTTTGAAAAAACATCAGATGGATGTTAATAGTATTGTGAAAGTGATTCAGGACTTAGTAAAATGAGGTTAGACCACAAATTAGTTGACCTAAAAATGGTCAAAACACGGTCACAAGCAACAGATTATATTAAACGTGGCCTTGTGTTAGTGAATGGCCAAATGATTACAAAACCAGGCCATATCGTAAAACCAGCTGATTTTCTTCAAATTGAAACCAAAGTTCGTTTTGTGAGTCGTGGTGGTGAGAAATTAGAACAAGCTCTCGAAGACTTTCACATCGACTTAAATGGTAAAATTGTGATAGATATTGGTTCATCCACAGGAGGATTTACCGATTGTAGTTTAAAAAGAGGAGCCGCTAAAGTTTTTGCGTATGATGTTGGTAAAGACCAAATGGATCCAACATTAAAAAACGATAGCCGCGTTGAACTTTATGAAGAAACAAATATTTTAGATGTAGAGTTACCACCTGCAGATGGTTGTTTTATTGATGTTTCTTTTACATCTATTAAACCCATCTTAAGACACCTACAAGGATTTAAAGGTTTTATTTTAGCTTTGATTAAACCGCAGTTTGAAATTGGACCTCACGCTGGTGTTGTCAAGGATATCAAGAAACATCGTCAAGCATTAGCAAGTGTCCTTGGTGAAATGATTGCTTTAGGATTTCACCCACAAGGATTAAAGAAGGCGGCTTTATTAGGTAAAAAAGGAAACCAAGAATATATGTGTTATTTGTTGCCTGATATAACGAGTAATAAAACAATCGATGAATGGATAGGGGACGTCTTATGATTCAAAAACTGTATGTAAATAATTTTGCTTTAATTGACGACTTAGAAATTGAATTCGCTTCTGGACTGACTGCCTTAACAGGAGAAACCGGGGCGGGAAAAACGATTATTTTAGAATCCCTCCATCTTTTGTTTGGCAAACGTAGTGACCAACAAATGATTCGTTATGGTGCGAGCAAGGCAATTGTTGAAGGTCAATTTCGCTTAAATGAAGCCTTGCAAAAACAGTTATCTCTTCCAGAAACGATTGTTGTTCGTAGAGAAGTCGATGGCATGGGTCGTCATGTCATGAAAATCAATGATGAAGGCGTGACCTTACAAACCTTACGTGAACAAATGAAAGCGATTGGTAATTTGCACCAACAAAACGACACCCTCTCATTGATGGACCGCCAGTCGTATCTTTCTTTTTTGGATCAAAGTGATGAAAGTAAAATCACACCTTTACTGAATACGTATTTAATTAAAAGAAGTCAGTATTTAGAAAAGAAACAAGCCTTTAATCAGTTAACACAGAAAAAGGAAGCTTCGTTAGAAAAACAAGCATTTTTAGAATATCAAGTTACGGAAATTAAAAATTACCAGTTAAACAAAGGCGAAAAAGAAGCGCTTGAAGAAGAGTTAAATAAACTAAAGCACTATGACCAAATTATGAATCAACTTCAAGCAGCTTACTATGCCTTATCTTCTGAAACCAATCCCTTAGATGATATTTATTTAGCTGGCACCCATTTAGAGAAAATTCAGACAATCGATAAGACATATCAAGACATGATGGAACAATTAAAGTCAAGTTTTTATGAAATCGATGATGTCAAATCCAAAATTTTTCATATTATTGAAACACTAGACTTTGACCAAGAACGTTTTAATCACATGCAAGAAAGACATTATGATCTCATCAAAATCGAACAAAAATATCAAAAAACCATCGATGAAGTCATCGCTTATTATGAAGAAATCAAAGCAGAACTGCTGATGATTACCGATTATGATGCGTATTTAAAAGAGGCTCAAGATAACGTTGAAGCATTGTTTAATGATTGTTACGACGCGGGGATTAGGTTGAGTAAGCAAAGAGAAAAGCTTGCACGGATCCTTGAAAAAAGCTTATTACAAGAGCTCAAAGATCTAGATTTACCAAATGCGCAATTTAACATCGAGTTTATCACTCCAGAGAAAAAGCCTTCGAGCCTTTTGGAAACAGGCATTGATCAAATTGAGTTTATGATATCCTTAAACGAAGGAGAACCGCTTAAACCATTGGCGCGAGTTGCTAGCGGTGGTGAAAGAGCACGATTTATGTTTGCCCTTAAGGCAGTCTATGCTCGTCATGAACAACTTTCGATGCTGGTTTTAGATGAAATCGATATTGGTGTCAGTGGAAAAACAGCTGCTAAAGTGGCCCAAAAAATGGTTGAACTAGCCCAAACGATGCAGCTTATTGTCATTACTCACTTGCCCCAGGTTGCGGCCAAAGCAGACTATCATTTTGGGATTACCAAAGTGAAGGAACAAGAGCGGATGGTTACCCAAATAAAAACGCTCAGTCAAGCTGAGCGTATAGAAACGATTGGTTTAATGTTGAGCGATGAGAAATTAAGCCATCATGCCATTGAACAGGCGAAGATGTTACTTAAAAAATAAAAAAAGGTGAAAATCACCCATTTCTTATTGTTTAGGCATTACCATTTACTATTGATAGTATAAAACCAACGATGACGGCACCGACCATACCAAAGATTAAAATCCAAATGATGACTTTTCCCCACCATGAATCAGTAGGATTTTTAAAGTGTTTTCTCTCTTGAGGCTGTGCCTTTTGTCCTTGCTTTTTAGCCATTCTTTCACCTCGTTTTTTTCATCATTTGTATTATACTATAAAAAAAGATTTAAAGGAAGAGTTTCGATGAAAAATCAAGTCAAAATCATCTTTCATATTGACCTCAACGCATTTTATTGTAGTTGTGCTCAAATAAAAGAACCTTATCTAAAAGACAAGGTTTTTGTTGTTGGTGGGAGCTCAACCTTTCGTCGTGGCGTCATTACAACCGCAAATTATAAAGCCCGAGCTTTAGGCATCCATTCAGCAATGAATATTAATGATGCCTTAAATATTTATCCAAAGTTAGTCATTGTCCCAACTGATTTTAAACTTTACCGCAAGTACTCAAAAATGTTTTTTGATTTTTTAAGAAAATATACGCCTTTGGTTTTAGCTGCCTCGATTGATGAAGCCTACATGGATGTTACAGATGCTGTTAAAGATCGGCACCCACTTGAGTTTGCTGAAGATATTCAAAAGACGTTACACGATACCATTGGCTTACCTTCGTCGATTGGGATTGCGCCAACACTTTTCTTAGCAAAAATGGCGTCTGATTTCAAAAAACCGATGGGAATTACCGTTCTTCGCAAACGAGACATTGTGCGAAAATTATTTCCTTTATCGATTAAAGAAATGCATGGAATTGGGATTAAAACATATCCTCGTTTAATCGATATGGGTGTTGCGACAATCGGCGATTTTACAAAAGCAGAAAACAAAGAAAAGATTTTGACTGTTATGACTGAACAAGCCTATGAAGGTTTCATTGACCATATCTTAGGAAAAAGTAGTGATATCGTTGATCCAGATAAATATGCAATCCCTAAATCTATTAGCAATGAAACTACCCTAGGCTCACCTCTCGATCATTATGAATCTGTTTTAGCAATTATCGAAGAACAGCTATTAACTTCTTATCAACGACTTGTTGATGAAGAACTGGTTACGAAAACGGTAGGAATTAAGCTAAGAGACGCTAACTTTAAAACCTTTACCCGCTCCTTTACCTTTAACGACTATACCGATGATTACGACATCATTCATGAACAAATACTGGATCTTTTCGAGAAAAATTTTAACCAGCAGCCGGTTCGTTTAATTGGGGCTTCGTTATCGCAACTTTTATTAAAAAAAGATTTAAAAATTGATATTAACTTGTTTAACTACCATCAGTTTACTAAGCGTGAAACAGAGTTGTATACAAAAAAAGAAGAATCGTAAAAGCTTTTTTGATAAAGACGACTCATTTTAATATTAATCGTTGATCCTAAACTTTGGGATCTTCTTTTTATTTGTGATTTCATGAGATGATTTATTCTATTTTAGTCGTTGGTATTTTTTGGTTCTTAAACTTTATCAATGACGCATTTTACAAGTTGAAAAGGCAAAGATAAAGAAAATAGAAAACGGTTTATTATGATATAATAACAATGGTGATGAGATGGAACATAAAGAAATGATGAAAAAGTTAGGATTTACGACGTTGACGCCAATTCAAGAAGGTGTTTTTTCGCATTTTCACCATCCAAAACATCTCGTGGGACTGGCCCCAACAGGGACTGGTAAGACCCATGCTTACTTACTGCCTATTTTAGAAAAACTCAATCCAGAAGATGATTTTGTCCAAACAATTATTTTAGTTCCAACCAATGAGCTCGTCTTTCAAGTTCAAGCTATGTTAAAACAAACCGATGATAGATTTGTTGTTAAAGCGTATAGTCGGGACCAAGACAAACAAGCAGAGTTGGCATGGTTAGAAAACCGACAACCACAAATTGTCATTACGACACCGAACCGCTTAAAACTTTTTACTGTTGAGACTCAAGCGCTTAAAATCCATCAAACGAAGTATTTTGTCTTAGATGAGGCAGATATGATGTTTGATGAAGAGTTTTTAGGTTGGATTGATGAAATTATGACCATGCTAAAAACACCCAAAATCCTTTTGTTTTCGGCAACGATGACAAGACAAATGGAACCATTTATTAGTCAGTATTTTGGTCAACACGATTTTTTAGACACAACTCAAGATCATGATTTAAACATTGATTATTGGTTGTTTAATATTAAAAACCAAAACAGGCTCGAATATTTAATGAAAATAGTGCCGTTATTACAACCTTATTTAGCCTTTATTTTTGTCAGTAAAAGAGAAAACCAAGATGTTGTTTATGAACGACTCTTAGAAGCAGGTTTAAATGTCTTAAACTTTAAATCAAGTTATCCAGTCAGTAGAAGAAGACAATTAATTGCGGAAATTAAAGCTTTAAAATATCAATACGTTGTTACCAGTGACGTGACTTCTAGAGGTTTAGACTTTAAACTCTCACATGTCATTCATTATGATTTACCCTATCATTTAGAATACTTTTTCCACAGAAGTGGAAGAACGGGCCGAATGGGTGACCATGGAGTTGTCATCACGTTCATGTCAGTTGATGATCACAGAAAAATTGAAAGGTTAAGAAAACAAATTAACTTTCAAACGATGGAAATTAAAAATCAACGATTTGTCCAAGTTGATGAACGGAAAAAATCATTAAGCGAAGAAGAAATTGCCGCTATTCGCTTTATTAGAAAACCAAAGAAAGTAAAACCAAACTATAAAAAGAAGTATCGCAAAGAAGTAGAAAAAGCAAGAAAACAAGCAAAAAGGAGAACATACTATGATCAAAATCGGTAGTCATGTTTCAATGTCAGGAACGTCGATGTTTCTTGGGTCCATTGAAGAAGCCTTATCTTATCAAGCCAATGCATTAATGGTTTATACGGGTGCTCCCCAAAATACCCGCCGTAAGCCTTTAGAAGAACTCGAAGTTGATAAAGCTTTAGCATTAATTGAATCATCAGGTTTAAGCGCGGATGATGTTGTCATTCATGCTCCATATATTATGAACTTAGCGAATCCGAGTGAAGAAAAAAGAGCTTTTGCTGTTGAGTTTTTAACAAGTGAAATTGAAAGAAGTGCTTATATGAAGGCAACGCAAATCGTCCTTCATCCAGGAAGTGCTGTCGGTGGCGATCGTGAGCAAGCCATTAGATGGATTGCGGAAGGACTCAATCAGGTAATTAAAAACACCAAAAATTTAAATGTAAAAATTGCCTTAGAAACCATGGCTGGTAAAGGAAATGAGATCGGTAAAACGTTTGAAGAACTCAAAGCGATCATCGATTTAGTAAATGTTCCTGAGCGAGTTAGTGTTTGTTTTGATACTTGCCACACTCACGATGCAGGCTACGATATTAAAAATAATTTTCAAGAAGTCATTGATCATTTTGACCAAGTGGTTGGCAAAGAGAAAATCTCTGTTTTTCATATTAATGATAGTAAAAATGAACGTGGTGCAGCTAAAGACCGCCATGAGAATTTAGGATTTGGTTATATTGGTTTTGATGCCCTCTTAGGAGTTGTTTATCATCCAGACTTTCTAGCGATTCCTAAAATTTTAGAGTCTCCGTATGTAGAAGGTCAAGCACCGTATAAGGAAGAAATTGAAATGATACGAACAAAAACATTTGATCCAGATTTAAAAGACAAATTAATGCAAAAAAACGCGTAGACAAGCTATTTAATAACAATGAAAGAGTTGATGAAATGAAACGTTTAGTTATCGTTGGGACCCAATGGGGCGATGAAGGCAAAGGAAAAATTACCGATTATCTTGCTCAAAAAGCGGATGTTGTTGTTCGATATCAAGGTGGTAATAATGCAGGGCATACAGTTAAGTTTGCTGGCCAAGAATACCATCTTCATTTATTGCCATCGGGTATTTTAAATCCCAAAATTACGAATGTTATGGCAAACGGAATGGTCATTAACCCCCAAGCATTTGCCGAAGAGATTTCTCGGTTAAAAGCTTTTAACCTGTATATTTCTGATCGAGCTCATCTTGTTTTTCCTTACCATCAAACTCTAGATAAAGCTGGTGAAAAACAAAAACAAGACCAACAAATTGGGACAACCCATAAAGGGATAGGTCCGACGTATACTGATAAAAGTGCTCGTATTGGCATGCGTGTTTCCACCTTTATTCATCCAGACCGTTTTTATCATGAACTAGAAAAAATTGTTAAAAGTAAAAATGAAGAGTTTGCTCGTTATGAATTACCACCTGTTTCATTTGAAGCTTTATATGAAACGTATTTGCCTTATAGTAAATTAATGAAACCGTATGTTACAGATACATCGAAACTCATCAATCAATTAATCGATGAAAATAAAAAAGTTTTATTTGAAGGTGCACAAGGAGTGATGTTATGTTTAGATCACGGGACGTATCCTTATGTCACCTCATCATCACCCACAGCAGCTTCGGTCCCCGTTAACACGGGAATCGCACCTTGGCTAGTTGAAGGCTCTATCGGTGTTACAAAAGCTTATAGCACTCGAGTAGGTTCAGGACCAATGCCAACGGAAATTGATGGTAATTTAGCTCAAGAAATCAGAGTCAAAGGTCGTGAGTTTGGAACGACAACAGGAAGGCCAAGACGGATTGGTTGGTTAGATACGGTTGTGATTAGACATAGTAAACGTGTCAGTGGGCTTTCCTATTTAGCCGTCACACTGTTAGACATTTTATCAGGCCTTGATGAGATTAAGATTTGTACGAGTTATACTTTAAATGGTAAAGAAATCTTCGATATTCCAGCAGAGATTGAAGATTTTGCTCAATGCACACCAAATTATGTAACCCTTCAAGGATGGCAAGAAGATATTACAAATGTCCAGTCGTTTGCTGAACTACCAGAAGCTGCCCAAAAGTATTTACAAGCGATTGAAAAATATACAGGCATTGAAATAGCCATCTTTTCGGTAGGACCTGATCGAACTCAAACAATTACTGTAAAAGATATTTTTTAGGAGGTCGTTATGATTGCCCGTTATCAAAGTGAAACCATGAAAAAACTTTGGAGTGATAAAAGTAAGTTTGACGCTTATTTAAAAGTTGAACAAGCAGCCAATTATGCATGGTTTAAAAAAGGGTTATATACGGAGGATGTTTATCAAAAACTCCAACAAACCAAGTTTAACTTAAAAGATATTGAACAATTTGAAAAAGAAACTCGTCATGATTTAATCGCTTTTACGATGGCAGTTAAGCTTCATTTAGGTCCTGAGAAGCGTTATTTTCATTATGGATTAACTTCAACTGATGTCGTTGATAGTGCATATGGTCTTTTGTTAAAAAAAGCCAACCGGATTATTGCTAAAGACATGGACCAATTATTGGCAGTTTTAAAAGAAAAAGCATTACTTTATCGTGATGTTCCCATCATGGGTAGAACCCATGGTATGCATGCTGAAATTACAAGTTTTGGCTTAAAATATGCGCTATGGTACGCTGATTTAAAAAGGATCCAAAAAAACTTTACTCAAGCTGCTAAAGCAGTTGAAGTGATGAAAATGAGTGGTGCCGTTGGTCACTATGCAGCTAGCGATCCTGAAGTTGAACAAATTGCTGCGAAAAAACTAGGTTTAACACCGGCTCCAATCTCAACCCAAACCTTGCAACGAGATCGTCATGCCCATTATTTATTTGTTCTTGCTTTAATTGGAAGTGAGTTAGAAAAAATTGCGACAGAAATTCGTCACTTATCAAGAAATGAAGTACGAGAAGTTAGTGAATATTTCACACCTAATCAAAAAGGGTCATCCGCGATGCCGCAAAAGAAAAATCCTATCGGTAGTGAAAACATCACAGGCTTAGCTAGGGTTTTAAGAAGTTATGTTAATCCAGCCTTAGAAAATATCGCTTTATGGCATGAGCGAGATATTTCTCACTCTTCGGTTGAACGGATTATT
>JALNWO010000018.1 GCA_023230825.1 Acholeplasmataceae bacterium | reverse complement strand
TAAATGAATCTTATTCAGAGCTACTGAGGCCAGTGACCGTAGACGTAGCAGCAACCTCTTAAATTAGGTGCTCTTCACGAGGGGATCTTCCCAACAATAAGGAAATATGGCCGCTTTCCTTATGGAAGCGGCTTTTATAATAATAAAAGGAGAACAACCATGATTAAATTATTTTCAAGTGAATCGGTGACCGAGGGTCATCCAGATAAAGTGAGTGACTACATTTCTGATAGTATTTTAGATGCCTGTCTCAAACAAGACCCCCACGCGAGGGTGGCGATTGAAACCGCTGTTACAACCGATTACGTGTTGTTATTTGGAGAAATTTCGACAAGCGCTCATGTTGATTACAAAGCAATTGTAAAACAAGCTATTCATGATGTGGGTTATACCAACCGTGACTCAGGTTTTAGTGCTGAAGAAGTTGAGATTGATATTCGCATTAAAGAGCAATCCGGTGATATCGCTTTAGGTGTTAACTTAAATAAAGAAAAAGAACTTGGTGCGGGCGATCAAGGCTTTACGTTTGGTTACGCGAATAGAGATACGGATACTTTTTTACCATTACCAATTTATTTAGCACATCGTTTAGCTGAACGATTGGCTTTTGTGAGGAAAGAAAACCTCGTAGAAGGCCTTCGTCCCGATGGGAAAACACAAGTCACGGTTGCCTATGAAAATGAGAAACCAAAATATATTCATACCATTGTTTTATCAACACAACACGACGAGCGTTGGGTCGAAAACCAAGAAGCGCTCCATGAGCAAATTAAAACCCACGTTATTTATCCAGTTTTAAAAGATTATGATCTTTCCCAAACGATATACCGCATCAATCCAACAGGTAAATTTGTCACGGGCGGTCCTCAAGGGGATGCGGGTTTAACGGGAAGAAAGATTATCGTCGATACCTATGGTGGTTATGCCCGCCATGGTGGTGGTGCCTTCTCAGGAAAAGATGCAACAAAAATTGACCGTAGTTCAGCTTATATGGCTCGTTATATTGCGAAAAATATTGTCGCAAGTGGAATTGCCTCAGCTTGTGAAGTTCAAATTGCCTATGCAATTGGTGTCTCAGAACCAGTTAGTTTATTTATTGACACCTTTGGAACAGAAAAAGTAGCGTTGGATAAAATCTATCAAGCAGTTAAAAAACATTTCACTTTAACACCAAAAGGAATGATTAAAATGCTTGATCTAAATCGCCCCATTTATAAATTAACATCTGCATATGGTCATTTTGGCCGTGAATTACCCCAATTTGTATGGGAAAAAACGGACCGTATTGCTATATTCAAAGAATTATTATAAAATAAGTAGGGTGATAAAAATGGATAAAAAACTTGAGAAATTAGAACAAAAACGGCAACAACTACTTCAAACATTTTTAAAACATAGCCGGATAGGAATCATTTTTTTAGTTATCGCCATCGTTCTCTTTGTTGCTAGTTTCATTGGCGGAGGACTAATACCAGCTTTATTAATCATCGCGGTTATTACCTTTATTATCGGCATTGTCTTTTTCGCAAAAGCACAATCAGAAGCGAGTAAATATCGAGATGTTATTAAAAATGACCTCATTCACTCACTTCTTGAAAATGAATTTTCAGATGTTAGTTATTCACCTAATGGGACAATTGCTTTAGATCGAATCAACGGCACTGGAACTGTTCGTAAACCAGATCGGTTTTATGGTGAAGATTATATTAAAGGTGTCTATAAAGGTGTTCAATTTGAAGTTTCTGATGTTGATTTAAAAGAGCGAATTGAAACTCGCGATAAAAATGGTAACGTCGTAGTTACTTATGAAACGTATTTTAAAGGGCGCTGGTATATTTATCAATATCCTAAATACTTTGATGAAGTTTTAAAAATAGTTGAAGGTAGAAGCAGCTATGTGAATCGCCGTAACCTTGAAAAGTTTGAAACAGAAAGTATCGCTTTTAACAAAAAATTCAACATCTTTTCAAGCTCACAACAATTCGGTTTTTATTTAATTACTTCGCTGATGATAGAAAAACTACTCCATTTAGAATCGATGCATCGTGGCACCATTTTGTATTGTTTCCAAAACAATGAGCTCCACATTGGAATTAACGATAGAAAAGATTATATGGAACTAGGAATTAAAACACCTCTAACGGAAGAAGCCTTAAAAAACTTTATGGCTGACATCGATATTATTCCTGCAATTATTAATGAATTTAGTTTAAACGGCCCAAAATTTAAATGAGCTTAACCTTAAGTTCATAATTGTGATATACTAAAAAAAAGTCCTAAAAATATAAGAAAAGGAGGATCTAATATAAAAAGGGACAAGCTTATATTAGAATAGAACGCTATGAATCCAATCTTTATCGTTTTATTAGTCATTTTAGGGATTGCTATTATTGTTATTTCTTGGTTCATTTCTACTTTAAACAGCTTTAGAACCATGCTAATTAAAATTGATGAATCAGAATCAAGTATTGATGTGGCATTAACCCAACGCTTTGACATGTTAAATAAACTTTTCCAAGCAGCGAAAGGTTATATGAAACACGAAGCTGAGACTTTACAAAAAGTTGTGGCGATGCGTCAACCTGGACGAGGAGCACCGATGTCTGAAAAACAAGCATTTTCAGATGAAATTGCTCGTGGTTTAGAAAGCATCAATATTGTTGTGGAACAATACCCTGACTTAAAGGCCAGTGAAAATGTGAAAACCCTTCAAGAAGCGACGATTGCGGTTGAAGAAAACTTACAAGCGTCACGTCGAGTTTATAACTCTAACGTTTCCATTTACAATCAAAAAGTTGTTGTTTTCCCAACAAACATCGTTGCCAATATGAAAAAATTTGAAAAACGTGCCTTCTTTGAAGCGGAAGCTGCGAAGCGCGAAGATGTTGTCTTTGATTTTTAAGATGACAAGCTAAACAAAGTCAAATAACGTTTTTTCGAAAAGAATAATGAATGAAAAGGATCTGTGATTATCATAGATCTTTTTTTGTTAAAAATGTCTTTTTAAGCCTTTTTTAATCGAAACGAATCTCACTAAAATACTTGTAAAAAAGCCATAAATAGTGTAAGATATTAAAGAGCGAAAAGGAAGTGTGCCTATGTTTAAAAAATGGTTTGATCCGGGTCGTAAATTACTTAAAGAAGCGAAAAACATCGCGGATGAAGTATTTGTCTTAGAAAAAAAGATGGAGCAACTAACGGATCAAGATTTACAAAATAAAACAAATGAATTTAAAATAAGATTTGCTGAAGGAGAAACGTTAGACGACCTAATGGTAGAAGCTTTTGCAGTTGTTAGAGAAGCTTCAAGACGCGTCACGGGTCTTTTTCCATATTACGTTCAAGTCTTAGGAGCGGTCGCTATTTTCCGTGGCAATATTGCGGAAATGAAAACCGGAGAAGGAAAAACGTTAACAGCGGTTATGCCCGCTTATTTAAATGCACTAAATGGCGAAGGGGTTCATATTGTGACTGTGAACGAATATTTGGCACGACGTGAAGCCGACGGAGAAATCGGTGATTTATTCCGTTTTTTGGGGATGACAGTTGGTTTAAATATTCGTGACTTAACAAGAGAACAGAAAAAAGAAGCATATGATTGCGATATTTTATATTCGACTAACTCAGAATTAGGTTTCGACTACTTACGTGATCACATGGTTTTATATGCCAAAGACATGGTGGCACAACGTGGCTTAAATTTCGCAATTATTGATGAGGTCGACTCCATTTTAATTGACGAGGCCCGTACACCGCTCATTATTTCTGGTGGTGCCAAACAAAACCAAAACTTATATGCATCTGCTGACCGGTTTGTTAAGTCACTTCGGGATGAAGATTTTGAAATTGACATTGAATTAAAAACAGTTGTTTTAACAAAAGAAGGAATTGCTAAAGCAGAGCGAATCTTCCAAGTTGAAAACTTATATGATTTACGACATGTTTCTTTAGTCCACCACATTAACAATGCTCTTCGAGCTAATTTAATTATGGCTCGCGATAAAGAATATGTTGTTCAAGACGGTGAAGTTTTAATTGTTGACCAATTTACTGGACGGATTTTACGTGGCCGCCAGTTTTCTGAAGGTTTACATCAAGCCCTTGAAGCTAAAGAAAATGTTCAAGTAAAAAAAGAAACGATTACTGTTGCAACCATCACATACCAAAACTTTTTTAGAATGTATAAAAAACTTTCAGGTATGACAGGGACAGCAAAAACTGAAGAAGAAGAATTTAGAGATATTTATAATATGGACGTCATTGAAATCCCAACCAATGCACCTGTTGTAAGGGATGATGCCCCAGACTTTTTATATGCTTCATTAGACGATAAATTTGAAGCTTTGGTCAATGAAGTTGAAGAACGTTATAAAAAAGGTCAACCGGTTTTGATTGGGACGATTGCCGTAGAAACATCAGAAGACATTTCAAGAATGCTTAAGGCAAAACGGATCCCCCATGAAGTTTTAAACGCGAAAAATCATGCTCGTGAAGCTGATATTGTTTTAAAAGCAGGGTTGAAAGGTTCGGTTACAATCGCGACCAACATGGCTGGTCGGGGGACGGACATCAAATTGGGTGAAGGAGTCGTTGAACTTGGCGGTTTAGCCGTTATTGGCAGTGAACGTCATGAATCAAGACGGATTGATAATCAGCTTCGTGGACGAAGTGGTCGTCAAGGAGATCCTGGCTATTCAAGATTTTATTTATCAGCAGAAGACGAATTGATGCTTCGTTTTGGTGGAGACACCTTTAAGAAACGAATTGAAATGCTTGAACGACTGAATACATCAGGTAAAGCACTTTCATCAAGAATGTTTTCTAACTTTGTTACTGGCGCCCAAAAACGGATTGAAGGCAATAACTACGATGCTCGGAAAACAGTTTTAAAATATGATGATGTGATGCGAAAACAAAGAGAAATCATTTATCAAAACCGTCGTGATGTTCTTGTTTTAGATTCAATTGAAGATCAAATCATCCAAACGATGACGCAATCATTGCGGTCACAAACAGAAATGTTTATTCATGCCGTTAGTCGCACCGAAATGAAAATTGAATACGAACCGCTCATTGCTCATTTTAATGGAAATGTCTTTTTCGTTGACACAATCGAACTAGAAAAAATCGAGCACTTAGATCCTGAAGAATTGGTTGAATACATCATCGACCTTGGTTTAGCAGAATTGAATCAGAAAAAAACCAATTTCCCACCTGAAGTCTTTAATGAGTTTTTAAAAGTCGTTATGTTACGAGTCATTGATACGTATTGGATGCGTCATATCGATGCGATGAGTGAACTTCGTCAAGGTGTGACTCTCCAAGCATATGGCCAGCAACAACCACTCGCAATTTACCAACAAGAAGGACTCAGAATGTTTAATGAAATGATCTTAAACATTTCTAATGACGTTACACGTTACGTCATTAGAGCGCAAATTCGTTATGACCAAGAACGTGAAGCAGTTGTTAAAAACACACAAACCAACCAAGGTCTTACGGCAACACGTCCAAGACGACCTAAAACAAGGAAAAATCGAGGCCAACGCAACTTACCTTGGAGATAGAAGGTTTTTATGGAACGCTATGAAATTCATAAAATGATTGAACAATTTAAAGATTCACTCACAGGTTTTGAACGTGCCATTCAACCTAAAAAGCAAGAAGAAACGATTCAAGCACTCAATGAGAAAATGCAAGACCCACACTTTTGGGATCAACCCAATGAAGCCCGTAAAGTCGCTCAAGAAGCAACAACCCTTAGAGCCAAAGTCGATCGCTATTATGAACTAACACAAAAGTATGATCAACTCATTGAATGGTTTGAAATTTCTGAAGAACAAACGGAAGAATGGGATATTTTAGAACAAGACCTTCATGAATTAGACGCAGAATTAAAAGCGTTTGAATTGGAAATCATTTTAAACGGACCTTATGATGAAAACAATGCGATATTAGAAATTCATCCAGGTGCTGGAGGAACTGAATCTCAAGACTGGGCCGATATGTTATATCGGCTTTATACCCGTTATGCGCAACGCAAAAATTATAAAGTTGAAGTGCTTGATTATCAATCTGGTGATGAAGCAGGGTTAAAAAGTGCGACATTAAAAATTAAAGGCCCTTATGCTTATGGCTATTTAAAAGCCGAACGTGGAGTCCATCGTTTAGTCCGAATTTCACCCTTTGATTCTAATGCAAGAAGACATACAAGCTTTGTTTCAATTGATGTCATGCCTGAAATTAACGACGAAATTGATTTTGAAATTAAAGAAGATGAAATTAAAGTTGATGTTTTTAGAAGTAGTGGCGCTGGTGGTCAGTCAGTTAATACAACTGACTCAGCTGTTCGTATCACCCACTTACCAACAAACACGGTTGTGACATGTCAAAATGAACGAAGTCAAATTAAAAACCGAGAAACAGCAATGGGACTTTTAAAAGCGAAATTACTCCAAATAAAAATACGCGAACAAGAAGCAGAATTAAAACAAATTAAAGGGGAACAAAAAGATATTGCCTGGGGCTCACAAATACGTTCGTATGTTTTTCACCCTTACCAAATGGTGAAAGACCACCGCACCAATTATGAAGTGGGTCAAATTGACATGGTGATGGATGGTGACATTGATGGCTTTATCAACGCCTTTTTGAAAGCAGGTGAAATGAATGAGTAAAGAACGGATATTTGAATTTTTAGAAATTACGGGAGGTGTTATTTTATTAACTCTCGGATTCTATTTTTTCTTATTACCACAAGATTTAATTGTTGGTGGAGTGATGGGAATTGCGATTATCACTCAAGGCTTTATTCGTGTTTCAACCTTTATTATGTTAGCTAACGTTATTTTGTTATTGACAGGTTTAATTTTCCTAGGGAAACAATTTTTTATTAAAACTGCCTATGCAACGTTGGTTTATCCAGTCATTATTTTTATTTTAGAAAAAACAATTGAACCCGATTACTTTATGAAACATATGACAGAAAGTCCTTATTTAGTCGCTTCTGTCTTTGGGGCTTTATCACTTGGTGTTGGGTTAGGGATGGTTATTCGCAATAACGCCACCACAGGTGGGGTTGATGTGATTCAAAATATTATGCACAAATATTTAAAGATTCCTTTTGCATGGGCTCTATATATTACTGATGGCATTATTATTATCATTGCTCTTTTAATTAACTTTCAAGCAGGTCTTTACGCTTTTGGTACGATGCTTTTGACAGGTTTTATTATTGACCGGATGCATATTGAAGGAAAGTCAGGATATACAGCTTTCATCTTAACAAACCATGTTGAAAAGATGCAAGCAGAAATTTACCGGCGTTTAGATCGAGGAATTACTAAAATCAAAGCCATTGGTGGCTATCAAAACGTAGAAAAAGAAATGATTGTTTGTACGATTGACCGGTTTCAACTTTATACGTTTAAGCATTTAATTCAAGAGATTGACCCAAAGGCCTTTACGTTTGTGACACGCACAAAAGAAGCATTGGGCTATGGCTTTAGTCGTGGGAGTGAATCATGGAAAACCGAAACCGAAGATTAAGTCTTTTATATATTGCCGCTTTAATTTTAGTCTTTTTTGCGGGATTTCAAATCAAGGGGTTTTTGGATCAAAACGATCCAAACCCAGTTTTAAATGTTTATGATGAAATTACAGCAACATTAGACCGCTATTACTTATATGAATTAGATACCGAAGCAAAACAAAAGGCCTTTTTAGGGCAACTTGAAGGCATTGTCCAAGCATACGCAGAAAGCAATCAAGATCCGTATACAAGATTAACGAGCCAATCGGTTTATCAACCTTCAAGTGACCAAGAAAAGTATTTAGGCTTAGGGGTTACTGTTCATTTTTTTGAAGGTGCCCTTCATGTATTAGATGTTCGTTATGCGAGTCCTAGTTTTGGTGTCCTTTATCCTGGTGATAAAATTATTGGTGTCGTTAAAAATGGAACAAACATTTATTTTTCAAAAACGGATACACTTGATTCATCCAGTTTACATTTAAAAGGTGAAGCAGGCAGCATCATCCATTTACTTGTTGAGGATCCTTTAGGAGATGAACGCCAAGAATCGTTAACAATTACGGAAATTTTAACTCCAACAGCTTGGGGTGAAGCGTTAGCTGGACACGTTGGTTATATTAAAATCAATACTTTTTCTAGTTACATTGAAAATGAAACAGAAGGAACTGCAAAAATCTTTAACGATGCCCTTCGTGCCTTAGAAGAATCAACGTTAACAAATGAAAATGCAGTTTTAATTTTAGATTTAAGAGACAATCCCGGTGGTGCCTTGACGGCACTTCACAATGAAGGGACGAATCTAATTCCAGGCATTGCCCAACAGCTTATTCTCAATGACTTGGCTCACCCTCTTTTCACCATGGCGAATAGAAACGGACTAGAACGGAAATTTTACGGAGGTCTTGCACAAGCAAAGCCTTATCAAATTAAAATTTTAGTAAATGAAAAATCTGCGTCTGCTGCAGAAGTGCTGGCTGCCGCTTTATCTACTAACGGCAATTACCCACTTTATGGTACCCCCACTTTTGGCAAAGATGTTTACCAAACAACACGCCGTTTATTTACATTAAATGAACAACAATATTTTTTAACTTATACCGAAGGTTATTGGCGTTATGGCAACAATCTTTCTGTCCAAACAACACCTTTAATAGTTGAAACGATTCATCAATCAGGCTTTTATGCTTTAGAATTGGTCCCCTTTGTAAAAGAAGTTCATTTTGATGAAGTTGAAGCTTCATTAGCATCATATCAAACGTTCTTAAATGTTTATTATGAAACAACGGGTGCAAATATTCTTCGTACCGATGGTTATCTCGATGTAAAAACAAGTCAAGCACTGTCTCAGTTTCAAACCGATAATCAATTGGCTGAAACAGGCACTCTAACTTTAGAAACAGCTCGCAAAATGTATTTAATTATGAAAAGCAAACAAGAAGATTTAACAGTTGATACACAATTACAGACGCTTCTCGATTGGATTGACAATGAAAATAATTCAAGAAATTAAGAAAACTAAAAAACAAGTCTACTTAACGTTTACGGATGAAACCTTTATGGCGGTCGAGCTCGACCTCTTTTTCAAATTTCGTCTTAAAGTGGGTCTCACAATTGATAAAGTAACATGGAAACAGCTCAATCAAGAAAATGATTATTTATATTATGAACGTTTAGGAATTGAGAAACTTAAAAAAATGCAATCAACATTTATGTTAAAAAGTTTTTTACGTGAAAAGGGCTGCCCAGAACCACTTTTAGACAAATTGATTCATTCTTTTCAAACGAAAAAATACTTAGATGATGAAGCATATGTGCGGCTTTATATTGAAACAAAAAAATATATCCATGGACCCAAAATGATTGCTGATAAACTAAAAACAGATGGTGTCTATTTCCCCTTAATCGACCGACTAGTCGCAACCATTGATGAAGAAGAGGTTTTAACCAACACCATTCCTAAAAAAGTTAAAACATATAAAAACCGGTCCAAAAAACAAGCACTTGAGGCAACACGGATCCATTTCATGAGAAAAGGATATACACGTGAAGTAATTGAAAAGGTTCTTTTTCAACTTCAACCCACATTTATTTTTCAAGATATTGAAAACTTAAAAAAAGCAGCACAAAAATACTTACAATCATATGGAAAGAAAAAACAAGGTTATGATCTAATTCAAACTTTAAAACAAAAACTGTATCAAAAAGGCTTTAAAATGAATGATATCAATACAGTTTTAGAAGAAATGAACCTATAAGGAGTGATTCGATGATTTTATGGAAAAACGGAACCATTCACACATTAAAATCACCAAAAGATACTCACTATCAAATGGCGACCCATCAAGGTTTAATCGTCGGTTTTGATGAAGAGATTAACAATCTTCCTTTTACACAAACCGTTGATTTAAAAGGATATCATCTTTATCCTGGATTTGTCGATGCACATTTACACTTAATTGGTTATGGACGATACTTAGAAGTTGTCGATTTAAGTCAGTGGCAAACAAAAGCAGATGTGTTAAAACAAGTGGCGACCTCATTACAAAAAGGCGCAACTTATTTTGAAGGTTATTTTGATCAAAAAATTACTAAACAAGACTTAAATGAAATTTCTGAAACAAAACCACTGATTTTAAAGCACAATGACTATCACTCGTTAACTGTCAACGACTTTGTTTTAAATACTGTTGGTATTAAAAGTGAATCTGGGTTTGTTACAGAAGCAGATACTGAAACGATTAGTCAACATTTTTTAACGGCATCTGATGAAGTTGTTACCGAGCGATTAATCAAAGCGATAAACAAACTTTATCAATATGGAATTACAGGGGGCCATAGTGAAGATTTATCTTATTACAATGGCTATAACGAAACTGTAAAAATTTTTGAGAAGGTTAGTCAGAAATATCCATTCCGAACTCAATTACTTATCCATCATCATGTCTTAGATGATTTTTTAAAAGCAAAACACCAAGCTTTCTCAGGCCATCCTTTTTTAGAGTTTGGCCCGGTAAAAATTTACTATGACGGTACTTTTTCATCAGAAACAGCACTCCTTCATATACCTTATCAAGGGAAAGATCATCAAGGAATCCGTATTTTAGCTAAACAAGAGCTCGAAACATTAATGAAGAAAATCCGCAAGCACCACTTAACAGTTGCGGTGCATGTTATTGGTGATTTGGGATTACTAGAAGTGGCTGAACTCTTTAAAAAATATCCACCGCAAAAAGGTCAAAAAGATCGTATCATTCACGCATCTTTGGTATGTAAAAAAGCTTTGAAACTGTTAAAAACTTTGCCTGTAACATTTGATATCCAACCTCAGTTTATTACAACAGATCTACCGCGAATCTATCCATTATTTTCTCGACCACCACGTTATTTATATCCTTTTAAGACGTACCTTAAAAAAGGTTTCATTTTATCTGGCTCGAGCGATGCACCAATTGAAGATCCAAATCCTTTATTAGGTATCTATGCTGCTGTTTATCGTGAGAGTGAAAATCAAATCCACCAGAAAAAAGAAAGACTTTCCCGTTATGAAGCAATTAAACTTTATACATCTGGCGCAAACATTCCAACTTATCACATGAATCGTGGTCACTTAGAAAAAGGGTATGTAGCTGATTTTACGGTCTTTGAAAAAAATCTATTAACGGTTCCAAAACACGAGTTTCTTAAAAATACCGTGAAGATGACTGTGATTGATGAAGCGATTGTTTTTCATAATGTATAAAACTTGTGAAGCCCCCCTTTTCTTGATAAAATAACAGTCATAAAGAGGTGATTCATGTGAAAATAGAATTTTGGCTCGATTTCTTATGTCCAAAATGTTATATTCAACACAAAAATATCGTCAATTTATTACAAACCTATGAAATTCATAATTTAGAGCTCATCTATCGCAACTACGAAATGGTTGATGATGATCAGATGGATCCATCGATGACACACGCCGAATTTATCGCATCCTATCGTCATTTGCCGCTCCAAGCTGTTGAAGCTCTTTTAAAAGAATATAACCTTGACATCAAACTCTTTCGTATTCATGATGTTCATCGGATGTCTCATTTAGCAAAACGAGCAAAAAAACAATTATTATTTATCGACATGGTGTTCAAAGCCATCTATGAAGATGGACTTGATTTAAGTAACCACGACACCCTTAAGAAAATAAGTCTTGAAGCAGGCCTCCTTGAAGCAGATATTGATCGTGTTTTAACAACCGATCTTTATCACTCACAAGTGCTATCAAATAAGGAAAATGCCCAACTAAAACGCATCTTCGAACTGCCAACTTTAAGAATTAACGGGAAATTAAAATTGCAAGGACTTCAGTCGGAACAAAGCATTATCGAAGGCTTAAACAAAACCTTAATTGGGATTGATCCAAACGAATTTTGTGAAGGCGAGCATTGCATCCGTAAAAGAAGAAATCCAAGTTAAATGGATTTTTTTTACTTTTGGAAGTATCCTTCCCAAAAAAACCTTTTCAAAAAACGATAAAATGTGATTGAAAATAGATAAAATATCGTTTTCGTGATACAATATTTATAGTTATTATGATAGATTAGCCGTTTAAGGAGGACTTGCATGGCACAATTGTTTGATCGTCTACCAGAAAACTTTTTTAGTGTGCTTGCCTCACCTAACCGAATGACTTACGTTGATTGTATTTTTATTATTTACGATGCAATTGATACCATTGAAGACGCTTTTCAAGGGGATCGCGAATTTATTATTGGCAAATTGGTCGATTATTTTGATGATGTTTATATCGATCAATTTTTAGACGTGGAACCAGAAGAAACAACGAATACTTCGAGACAAAAAGCACTTCATGTTATTAACGTCCTCAAGAAAAATGGATGGCTTGGTGAAGAAGAATTGGGTGACTATAAAACATCATTGAATTTGTTCGATTATTCAATCCAAATCATTGATATTTTAAATCGCATTCGCTATAACCAACAAGATGAATATACTGGAGAAATTTATACTGTCTATTCTCTTTTAAACAACTTCACAATTGAAGAGGGGATTGGTGTTTTAGAACAAGCCTTTTCTAAAACCAACGACATCATTCGTAAATTAAAAGCTCTCAAGGCAAATATTTATCGTTATTACTACGATATTACTCGTAAACACTCACACGACGATTTACCAGAACTTTTAGAAAAACTTCTCGTTGAATATAAACAAAACTTTTTTGATTCAGCCTATTTTAACTTAAAAACAACCGACAGTTTAAACCGCTATAAGCGGGGGATTTTAGAGTCGATAAATAAAATGCAAAATAACATTGAACTCATGGACGAACTGGCTAATACAGTCATCAAAGTTAAACGCATCGAAGACTATAATGAAGCCTATTTGTATATTGAAGAACGAATGCGTTTTATTACCGATAGTTTTAGTGCTTTGGAACATTTAATTTTAGCCATCGACCGGAAAAACGAACAATATATTACAGCTGCAGCGTCTAAAATTCTCTTTTTCTCAAATCAATCAGACGACATTGAGGGGATTTTCAACCGCCTTTTCCGTATCGTTTTATCACAAAAAGCATTTGATTATAACCAACTGTTTTATTTGATTCAACCACGAAACATCGATACAGAATCACTTTATAATCAAAGAAGACCTCGAGTCTATGCAGAACCAGAAGAAATTTATTATGATGACAACATCATCGGTGAAGACTTTAAGCGAGAAAAGATTCGAGCACTCCTTAAAAATAACATTTATGGGAAAAAAGAAATCGATGCGTATGTAAAAACATTACTCGGTGGTAATGGATCCATCCAAGCAAGTGAGATTCAACTAGAAACCCAGGAAGATCTCGTGCGTCTTATTTTAATTTTCTTATATTCAAAATCAACCGGAATGCATTACCAAATTGAATCATCGAAAAACCGGGTAGAAAATAACGGTATTAGTTTCCAAAACTTCACGATAAGAGGAGTATAACATGAACAAAACGGCAGCGATTAAACTATTAAATGAAAAATATTTAGAATTAAAAGAAGGCGAAAAGAACAACGTTTCAAGAATCGTTAATAAGTTGCTTCAAGTTAACTTCATTACGAAAAGAAAACCAGGTGACGCCAATGATTATCGCTTTATTCTGGCCTTTAAGGATGTTTTCCAAGCGTATTTTACGCTTGCAGATTTCTCTTTAAATATCTATCGCGATAACGAGGTTGTTCACATCGTTAACGATCAACTTTTTAACCACATTCGCTTGCGTAAAACAGAAAGTATTTTAATTTTAGTCTTAAGGATTTTGTATCAACGAAAAATTGATTTTGTGACTTTAGATGAAGATGTTGAAATCTACTTGCACGAAATTCACAGTGAACTGACGAGAATTGGTTATTTAGATCATAAACGGATTACAAAAGATCGTCTCAAACCCGCACTTACTTTTTTACGTAGTTACAATTTAATTGATTATATTGATCGTGGTCTTCAAGACGATGCACGAATTAAAATTTATCCAACAATCCTTTACGTAACAAACTTAGACTCAATTAGAGATGTCGTCAATAAACTTGACGAATACACCGAGGGGGAGGTTTATTTAGATGAAGAAACTGACGAAGATTAAACTTGTTAACTGGCATTTATTTACCAACCAAACAATTGAAATTAAAGACAATGCTTTAATCTCGGGCGAAAATGGCTCCGGGAAATCGACACTTTTAGACGCCCTTCAATATTTGCTTGTTGGTGGTAGAAGTGGTTCCAAATTTAACGTAGCCGCAACCGACGATGCGAAACGGACTTTAGAAGGTTATATTAAAGGCCGTATTGGGGCAGAAAATAAAGAGTATTTACGTAATGGTGATGTCATTACCCACATCGCTTTAGAGTTTTACGATGAACAAGCAAAAACGTTCGCGATCATTGGCGCGATTTTAGAATTACCCAAAACAGGAAACTTAAAAGAGCGACTCTATTTATTTGATGACGTTTCGATTCATGACTCACTCTTTTTAGACAAAAAATATCCACGTGACTATAAATCAATGAAACAATATTTAAAGACATTAGATATTGATTTCACACCATTTGACTCACAACGGAAATACCGTGAAGCTTTGGCTCGTTTTTTCGGGATGGACGCGACTAAATACGCTAAAATTCTTCCTAAAGCCTTGGCTTTCCGTTCGATTGACTTACAAGAATTCGTTTTCGAGTTTTTACTAGATGATGATCCGATTGACATCAAATCGCTAAAAAATAACGTTGCTCAATTAAAACGCATCGAACAACAAATTCAAAACGATAAAGAAAAACTGGAAAAATTAGATGTCATTGCCGATAAAGGCGAATCGATTGAACAAAATACTAAACAAAAAGACATCAATGCGATTATTGACCAACTCAATTGGGTTGAAAAACGTGAACAATTTATTAAAGAAAACGAAAATAAAATTGTTCATATTAATAAACAACTCGATTTCTTACGCGATGCCAAAGCACAGCTTGATAATCAAATCGAAGAAAACGACAATTCAATCCTTCATTTAGAACGTGCTCGAAGCGATAATGACCTATCAAGAACGTTGGCTTCTTACCAAGAAGCTCTATCTAAAAAAGCAGAAGAATATGAAAAACAAAAAGATTACGTTCTTGAAATTCGGCAAAACTTACAAAAAGAGTTTAACGTTATTAAAGAAGTTGCTACATTCATTCCGAATGAAGCATTTAGACAATTTGTTAATTATTACCAACAAAACATGGATCAGCTTGATACAACCGAACTCAATCATCATTTAGCAAACCTAGACCAAGAGGTCAAAGCGCTTATTCAAGCTTACACATTAGAAAAAGATAAACTTGAAACAGACAAACAACAATTATCAGAACAAATTTATGAATCAAGAACAAAACTCAATCAACTTAAAAAACATGTAAAAACCTATCCTTATTATGTTCAAAAACTCATTACTACTTTAAATGAGGAACTTTCACGTCATCACCAACGAGACATCAACGTCCAAGCTCTTTCTGAAATGATTGAAGTCAACGACGAAACGTGGCGGAATGCCCTCGAAGGATATTTAGGTGGCCAACGTTTTGATATCATCGTTGACCCTCGATATTTTAACGATGCCTTAGATATTTACGAACGGGTTAAATTTGAACATAAAATTTATGGAGTTGGTTTGGTTAACACTCAAAAACTAGAACCAAATGAAGACATTGTTCCTGGTTCATTGGCTGAAAAAATTACGACTGAACATACCTATGCACGTTACTATGTTAACCTACTCTTAAACGGTGTACAAACGGTAGAACATGTTCAAGATTTAAAAAATCATCGTCGTTCCATTACTGCCACTTGCATGACCTATAGTAATTACACAGCGCGTCAATTAAACCCAAGATCATACGAAACTCCATTCATCGGTCAAAGTGCAACTAAAATACAAACAGAAGCTGAACAAAAACGCTTAATTCGCCTTGAAGATGAAATGAACACATTGTATCAACTATCCGATACAAACGACCAAATCACCCGTTTGCTACTCCAATCAAAGAGTGCCCAACTTTTACATCAAGGTTATATTCGTTATTTAGATCTCATTCGTTTAACGCGAAAAGAATATGCGAACATTGAAGAACAAATTCAAAGCCTCGGTAAGAGTAAAACCTTACAAAATATCGAAGATCAAATCGAAAAAGCAAAACATGCCCGGAGAGAACTTCGTTTTGAGTCAGATGAATTGGTCGGAAAGATTGCAACTCAAAGAGAAGAGAAACAACGTGTCTTAGACCGTATCGATGAAACGCAAATGCGTCTTGATGAATACATTGAAAATCAAAAAGAACTTGCGCGGAAGCATCCTGAGAAACTCAGCATGGCAAACACCCAATTTTATGCTCTAAAACAACGTCATAAACAGGACCATGAAGCGATTACTGCCTATCTGGCAAGTTCATCAACATCACTTGAACATCAGCTCATTAAAGAAAATTCAGAACTAACCAATATGATGCGTCAATACAACGACAACTATCACTTTGGTGCCAATCCATCGCTTGATGAATTGATCTATTATGAACAAGAAGCTTTCAAAATCCGGAATAACGACCTTGTTAAATACGAACAAGAAGCTACCGAACTTAGAAAGCATTCTGAAATTGGTTTTAAAGAAGAATTTGTTGGTAAGCTGAGAGCCTCTATTGAAAATGCTCAACAACAAATAGAAGAACTTAACTTCGCCCTTCAAGACAAACGTTTCGGCACCGATAGTTATCAGTTAATTTATCGTCCAAGTGTTGATTCAGACTATAAAATTTACTATGACATCATTATGAGTAATGAAGCCATTCAAAAACACACACTATTTACTGAAGGCCTTAGTAAACGACACGAAGCGGTCTTAAAAGAACTCTTTGATAAGATTGCCTCAAACGATCCTGAGTATGACCACTTAACGTATAAGTATTTAGATTATCGTAACTACATGTCTTATGACATTGAAGTGACGAATATTAATGGTAATAAATCCTTTTTCTCAAAAGTATCAAAAGAAAAGAGTGGTGGGGAAACACAAGTTCCTTTCTACATTGTTATCGCCGCTTCTTTCCAACAATTGTTAACGAAAAACCGTCGTGTTGACTCCGGCTGTATCGTCTTATTTGACGAAGCTTTCAACAACATGGATGAAAGCCGTATCGATGCGATGATGAAGTTTTATAATTCTTTAAGTATTCAACTTTTAATCGCGGTACCCCCGCAAAGAGTTTCGAATATTATTAACTATGTCAACACCAGTTTAGTCATTGTCAAAGATGATGATTATGCAATCGTTGAAGCGTTTAACAATGAAAGAAGATTATACATATAAAAAGGAGAAAGAAATGAAAGCCATTACCAAAAAAGATTTACAGCAGTTTCAACAAAATTTCGAAAACAAACCAGTTCAAAAAGCATTGAAACGTGTTCTCATGCAAAGCGAGCTCAGTAAGATTTTTATGAAACAAGAACAAGCTCAACAAAACCAGTACAAGTTCTCGCATGAAATTAAAACATTACCGACTCTTTCAATAAGCCATCAACACGCAACGGGTCGTTGTTGGATCTTCGCTGGACTTAACGTTATGAAATACGAACTCGCTCGCAAATATGACTTAAAGACATTTGAATTTTCCCATAACTACACCGCTTTTTGGGATAAGTTTGAAAAAATCAATTACTTTATTCAAGTGATGGACGACTTTTTAGAAGCAGATCAAGATGACCGTAAATTCCAACACATTTTAAAAATGGGAATTCAAGACGGTGGTCAATGGGATATGTTTGTTTCTTTAGTTGAAAAATACGGTGTTGTCCCAAAAGAAGTGATGCCAGAAACAACGTCATCAAACTCAACCCGTTATATGAATCAAATCATTAATGTGAAGTTAAGACAGTATGTCGCAAACGCTCGAAAATTGACACAAAATAACCAAAGTGATGCAATTGAAGATCTTAAAAAACAAACGCTAGATGAACTCTACACTTTCTTAGTCTTAAACTTTGGTACTCCTCCTGAAACATTTAACTTTGAATACTTCAAAAAAGAAGACAACCAATATCAAGTTATTAAAGACTTAACACCCCTCACTTTTTATCAAGAACATGTTGGTGTTAATTTATCAGACTATGTCTCCATAATTAATGCACCTACACAAGACAAACCTTTCTTACACACTTTTCAAGTCGAATATTTAGGTAATGTGATTGGCGGTCGTGATATTAAATACTTAAACTTAGAAATGGATGATTTAAAAGCCCTTGTAAGAAAACAAATCGAAGACAACGAAGTGGTTTGGTTTGGATCAGATGTAGCCCGTTATGGCAATCGTGAAACAGGGATATGGGATGATGAACAATTTGATGATGAAGCCTTATTAGGAATGTCGCTTCACATGTCAAAAGAAGACCAGTTAGATTATTCTCAAAGTGCAATGAACCACGCCATGGTGTTTACTGCGATTCATCTAGAAAACAATGAAACTAAGCGGTGGAAAATCGAAAACAGCTGGGGCGAACAAAGCGGTAATAAAGGCTTTTATATGTGTAGTGACACATGGTTTGATCGATTTGTTTATCAAGCCGTCATTCACCATAAACACTTATCTAAAGAACAAAAAGCAGCATGGGAAAAAGCCCCAATTATCTTGAAACCTTGGGATCCAATGGGGTCTCTTGCATAAGAATAGAATGAAGATGTTTATCGAGAGATAAACATCTTTTATTTTGTCTTTAATTTTGATATAATGAATAAGTCGGGATGTGGCGTAGCTTGGTAGCGCGCTTGGATGGGGTCCAAGAGGTCGCAAGTTCAAATCTTGTCATCCCGACCATTTAAAGTTAATCAGGCATCCGTAGCTCAGTTGGATAGAGCGTAACCCTCCGAAGGTTAAGGTCGCATGTTCAATTCATGTCGG
>JALNWO010000017.1 GCA_023230825.1 Acholeplasmataceae bacterium | reverse complement strand
TTTTTATTTATAAAACGCTATGATAATTGTTGCTCACTTACAATATAAGTATAGCCCTTAAAGGCAAGAAGTAATAAATCCATCGGATACAACTGCCTGACATCTTCATCGCGATAAAAGGCTGGGTCATTGATAATGCCATACCAGATTCCATCTTGGTAGGTAAAACCGATGAGAACGATTAAATGACCTGCAGGATATCCAGATAAAGATCCCGGTAAATCCTCTTTTGTTTGGGTCGTAATGGATAAGACAACAGGAATGTCATTTTTAATATATTCAACGATGGTATTCATATCATCCATATATTCAACTCGACTAAATAAATGTTCATGACCAGCAAAACTCGCAGTAAAGGTCCAGTTTCCATAGATGTTAGCACTATAGTCTTTCACCCATGAAGCGACATTTTCAGGACGATATTGATACCCATAATAATTCATGACCATTGTCATTGATGTAGGCGAACAAATCAAGTTACCAATTTGAGGAACACTCAGTTGGTTTACCGGTGGAACAGCAAGTTCTTTTTCAATGAGGACATTTTCATTATAAAGTAAGGAATTGGTATTTCTTTTGGTAGTCACAGAAAGATTTTTGATTTTAAAAGTATCATCTTGGTTAGGTCGAATGAGTATTTTTAAAATGATTTCATCATGGGATTTATCTTTGTTAAAAAGAGTATCTAAATGGACTTTAGCAAAAGTATCTTCTTGAGTGGCCGCAGACATAGGATAATTTTTCTTCCAAGAACCCATGACAAATTCACGGCTCCATTCATCCCCTTTTCCAATGGCAACTCTAAAGGTGAGCGTTGCTTTATCTAAATCTTTAATGTTCCAAGATAAGACGAGTTGTTCAAAAGTATGAATTGAAATGGGTTTGGATTCATAAACGCCATTTAAAGTTGCATTATCAATCATCAGATAATTTTCACTCAATTGTAAGTTTTCAGTAGTTTCTAAATTACGGTGTTCCCATAAGTGTTCGGCACTAAATGTCTTTGTTCCATTAATTACCATAGAAACATCCTCCTTCCATTTGGCATATAAAATTAAATCTTCAGCAACCGTTTTGTTAAAAAGGTAAGGATCTTCATCATTTAAGCTGAGATACCAACCCATAAAGCTATACCCATCTAAAGTTGGTGTATTCGGTTCAAGTAAGATTTCACCTTTTACATGGGTGATAACAAGCGGATCTTGATTCGCTGTAAGTGAAAAAGTAACCGTCACTTTTTGTGAAGAATGATCCTCTTGGTTTTGACAACTCAAAAGAAGTATCACGGTAAAAAACAACGATAAAGTTAACAGAAACTTTTTCATCAATCACACCTCTTTCTCTTCATTAAAAGAAACGTTCAAATAAAGACGTAATGGTTAATAAAACAGGGCCAATAATTAAAGCAATAATCGACATGAGTTTAATTAAAATATCCATCGTAGGACCAGCAGTATCTTTAAATGGATCACCAACGGTGTCGCCAGTAATCGCAGCTTTGTGAGCCTCAGTACCGCGACCACCATACTCGCCACTTTCAATCAGTTTTTTTGCATTGTCCCATGCGCCACCAGAGTTCGCCATAAAGATAGCGAGCATGGATGCACTTGCTAAAGCGCCAATTAAAAGACCACCTAAAGCAGCCGCTCCAAAGAGGAAACCAGTTAAAATAGGCGCTAGTACGGCAATTACCGTAGGAATAATCATTTCTCTTAAAGCAGCACGTGTCGCAATGTCGACACATCCTTTATAATCTGCTTTAGACGTTCCAGCTAAAATACCGGGATCATCGGTAAATTGACGACGAACTTCTTCAATCATCGTATGAGCAGCCCGGCCCACTGAATTAATAACAAGTGAAGTAAATAAGAATGGTAACATTGCCCCAACTAAAATGCCACTTAAGACAAGTGGAGATAAAACATCGATTTGATTTAAGCCAGCTGCATGAGCAAAAGAAGCGAATAAAGCTAAACTTGTTAAAGTAGCAGAACCAATACAAAAGCCTTTTCCAATTGCAGCTGTTGTGTTGCCGACAGAATCTAATTCATCGGTAATTTCGCGCACATGATGGTCTAAGTCAGCCATTTGAGCGATCCCTCCAGCATTGTCACTAATGGGTCCATACGCATCAACAGCTACGGTTACACCTACTGTTGATAACATCCCAACAGCAGCCAAGGCAATCCCGTAGACATCATTGAATAAATAAGAAATAATAATACTTCCAACTAAGACCAAAATCGTTAAAGTAGTAGAGCGCATTCCCACACTATAGCCGGCAATGATATTTGTCGCATGTCCAGTCTCAGATTGGCGGGATACCTCTTTTACGTGTTTTCCTTTATCACTTGTATAAATTTCAGCAATCAGCCCAATTAAAATGCCCGCTAAAACGCCAACAAAGACACTAATAAAGGGTTTAAAGTTTTTAAAGATAAAATAGCTTAATCCAAATGAACCTACAATGACAATAAACGTCCCAGTATAGGTTGCGATATTTAAAGTTTTTTGAGGATGTTTCCAATCTTTTAAACGAATGAAAACAATACTAATTACACCTGCAAGAACGCCTAAAGCAGCAACTAAAAGAGGAAAGATGACAGACTCTAAAAAGATTAAACTTGCAGCTCCTAAAGTTAACGCTGAAATAATGGATCCAACATAAGATTCTAATAGGTCAGACCCCATACCAGCAATATCGCCAACATTGTCACCAACATTATCGGCAATGACTGCTGGATTTCTCGGATCATCTTCTGGAATGTCGGCCTCTATTTTACCGACTAAATCAGCACCGACATCAGCGGCTTTTGTATAAATGCCGCCACCCACTCTGGCAAATAACGCAACCAAAGAGGCACCTAGACCATAGCCTGTGACCACTTGCGCAGCAGTTTTAACATCACCGGTGAAGTGATAAAAAAGGAAAAACATCGCGCTCAAGCCAAAAAGACCAAATCCAGATACGGCTAAACCGAGTACTGCACCGCCAGAAAAAGCACGATTTAAAGCTTTAGACATGCCATGATCTTTCGCAGCTTCAGTCGTTAAACCATTCGACTTAATTCCAGAAAGCATGCCAATAAAACCAGCACCTCCAGATAAGAAAGCACCCGTTAAAAAGGCCAAAGCGGCTTTATAGCCAATCCCTTCAGCATTTTGTAAAATAGGGATAAACCCGAGTAAAGCTAAGAAAACAGAAATTCCTAAAATAAAAAGGACAATAATGAAATACTCTCTTTTTAAAAAAGCAATTGTCCCTTCTTTGATGTAAGAAGATATTTCCGCAATCTTCTCATCTTTGACTTTAAGCAGCTTAATTTTGCGCAGCAAATAAAAGCCATATAAAAAAGTAATAACCGCAGCAACCACGACAAGTCCTAATAAAAATCTGAACGTTTTTTGTTCCATTTTAAAATGACCCCTTTTTTTTAATTGTATACGAAGCGGTTTGTTTTTGCAACTTGTTTTCCTTTATTATGTAAATTAAGAATGACTATCAATTCATCGTTTATATTTATCTTGCATTTTTATAAGAATCCCATTACCATACAAGTATAGTCTTTTATTCTGAGGTGTTTGTGATGGTAGAAAAAAGAAAGGTTGTTTTTATTGGTGATTCAATTACTGAATGTTTTAATTTAAAAACATTTTTTCAAGATGATGGTTATATTAATGAAGGTGTGAGTGGTTATACAACCTTGGATCTTTTAAACCGTTTAGAGACATCACTCTTTCAATATCAACCTGATATTGTTTTCCTTTTGATTGGAACGAATGATTTAGAGTTAACAGAACTTACAAAAGAAGAAATCGTTCATAATATTAAAACAATCGTTCAAAAGATTAATCAAAGACTACCTCAAGCAACACTTTATCTTCAATCTATTTACCCAGTCAACTATGAAATCAAACCATTTAGTGTTGGTAAAAGGAAAAACGAAGATATTAACTGGATTAATCATCATATTAGCCAGATTAAAGGAGCCAAATATCTTGATATACATTCCTTTTTAAAAAATAAAGAGGGAAAACTAAATTCTGATTACACCTACGATGGAATCCATATTAATGATTTAGGCTATCAAGTGATTAGTCATCAATTAAAAGAATATTTAAAATAAAACGAGAGGTATTCCTCCCGTTTTTTTTAAAAATATGTTTTTACATGATTAATGTCATAAAGATAGCGCCCGTTTTGATCATAATAAATTTTGATTTGGTGCTCGTTCAACCTTTTAATTAAAGCAGTTTCGTTTTCAACGCTAACATTTAAATGGTAATCAACTAAACCTACCATATCATCCGGCCGGTTTGGGATATGAGTCCCATTCCAAACATTGAAGCCAAGATGATGGTGGTACTTGTTATCACTTACAAAGACAGCAGAAGACATTGCTTGCATAAGTTCAAACCCGATAACATCTATAAAGAAAGTTTTAGCTTCTGAAAGATTTTTAACATGGAAATGTAAGTGGCCAATAATAGTGCCTAGAGGCATTTTAAAGGGTTGATTGGTTAAACGCGTTTGCATAATATCTTCAACAGGTAGAGGTTCACTTACCATTGCTAGACCATTTTGATTGATAGGCCACGATGCATCTTTTTTATCGACATAAATTTCAATGCCATTTCCATCAGGATCAGCTAAATAGATTGCCTCGCTAACACCATGGTCAGCACCGCCTTGAACGACAGTTTTGTTTACATGAAAATGATGCAACAAACTTCCTAAATCACTTCTTTGAGGCATTAACAAGGCAAAGTGATAGAGTCCTGTTGTCTTAGCTTTAGAAACGACATGGTCATTTGTCATGAGTGTAAATAGGATTTTATCGCCTACACCTAGATGGTGTTTTTCGTTTTCAATTTTTAGTAATTCAAGTCCTAATGTTTGTTGGTAAAAGGTAAGTGATTGGTCGATATCTTTTACTAATAAAGTCAAATGATCAATCATCAAAGTATACTTGGAATGGTATTTATTCATATAATCTCCTAAAAAAACTGCATAATTTTGTTTCTAAAACTATTATATGTGGACTTTCTGTGATTCTTTGGAAATATGCTTATTTATATGAAAAAGATCTAAAACATATTGACAAATATCGATATGTTCTTTAAAATAGATATCGAAGGTTATCGATATGTATAAAATGAAGAAGGAGAAAAATGATGCAAGGTATCTATTTTAATTATTCATTAATTTTTAAAGCTTTATCGGATGAAACAAGATTAAAAATTATTGACATGTTATCGTGTGGCGAATTATGTGCTTGCGATATTTTAGATTGTGTTGATATTTCTCAATCAACGCTCAGCTATCACATGAAGGTTTTAACGGAAGCAAAGTTGGTTGATGGTAGAAAAGATGGATCGTGGGTTCGGTATTCTCTTAATGAAAAGAATAAAGACCAATTGATTTCTTTCTTAACCAATTTAATGGAAGATAAAGAATCGTGTATTTGTAAGGATTTTAATAATGAGTTTAAAAACTGCTGTGTTAAAGGAGAAAATATTGTCAATGAACATCGTCATCTATGAAAACTTACAAAACACTTGTAATTGTAAAACGAATCCAGGACAAATTTATTTTAATCATTTAACAAAACAATTAAAAACACAAGGCATTCATGTTTCGCGATACGATGTAACAGAAGAGAATGCTGATCAAATGAAAACCATTGATATGAATTCTTTACCAATCACTTTTATCAATGATGAGATTGTTAAAACAGGTGCTTATCCATCTGAGGATGATTTTAATAAATGGCTTAATCACAATCACCCATCTTTTTATTTGAAAAATTCTAAAAAGATTAGAAGAGCTATCATCCTTGCTTGTGTGCTTTCCTTAATCTTTATTCCTTTTTTAATCATTGGAGTGGTCGGTGGACTCGATTCAATTAGAAGTGTTTTTCACTTTGTTTCTCGACAAATCATGGGAATGAGATGGCTAAATGATTTGGTTGGTATCATCTTCACACAAGCACTTGGTTCTGATTTTATGGCAACAAGATGGGGAGATGCCCTACAATTCTTTGTTTATGATACGATTAAAATCATCGTGTTGTTATGCGTTTTAATTTTTTCTATCTCATATATTCAAAGTTTTTTCCCGCCAGAAAGAACAAAGAAAATACTAGGAAAATATAAAGGTCTGGGTGCGAATGCGATTGGCGCGATGTTAGGCGTATTAACACCATTTTGTAGCTGTTCATCGATCCCTATATTTATTGGTTTTGCGAGCGCGGGAATATCAAGTGGTGTCACGTTTAGTTTTTTAATTGCGAGCCCACTTATTGATTTAGGTGCACTAATATTACTCGGTAGTACTTTTGGATTTGCGATTGCGGCTGCCTATATCGTTGTGGGCTTATTGCTTGCGATTATTGGTGGTGCTATTATTGAAAAAACTGGTGTTGGTCGACATGTGAGAGATTTTGGTGAAATTTCTCAAATCAATGATGTTGAAGATAACAAAATAACTCAAAAAGATAGACTTTTGATTGCTAAAGATGGAATGTTAACGACTTTAAAAAAGGTTTGGGTTTATATAATTATTGGTGTTAGTATAGGCGCAACCATCCATAACTTCATCCCTGAAGTTTGGATTCAAACTATTTTAGGTGCTGATAAATGGTATTCAGTTTTAGTTGCGACATTTGCAGGAACACCGATGTATGCTGATATTTTTGGAACCATTCCCGTCGCTCATGCTTTGTTTGCTAAAGGGGTGGGTGTTGGGACTATTATTGCTTTTATGATGAGTGTGACAGTTTTAAGTGTTCCTAGTATGGTCATGTTATCTAAAGCGATTAAACCAAAACTTTTTGTTACATTTGTGGGTGTTGTCGTCTTAGGAATTATTATGATTGGTTATATGTTTAATGCATTTAATTTTTTATTTATTTAAAGAAAGGAAAGAAAATGAAAATTTCAGTTTATGGTACAGGTTGTAAAACATGTAAGTTATTACACCAAAGAGTTTTATTAGTTGTTAAAGAAAATAATCTTAACGCAGAAGTGTTTTATGAGACAGATGTTATGAACATTGCAAAAAGAGGTATTTTACAGACACCAGCACTTGAGGTAAATAATAAAATAGTGCATACAGGAAAAGTTCCTAAAATTAAGGATCTTTATAATTTAATAATTAACAATCTTTAGACATATTTGAAAAAAGATGAATGTGTCTCCTTATTAATTGATATTAATAAATAAAAAGGGTGTCAATTTGATCAGCCAATTAAGGTGCAAAGAGCAGCTTTATATAAATTTTATATAGAGGTGCTTTTTAATATGATAATAAAATAAACATGGTGCTTAAAGGAGTCATAATTTATTGTCTAATATTGGTTAAAAAGCCTATTTTTTAAATATATTCTCCTTGATTTCATGTTATAATTAAAGTAAAAGAGGGGTGAAGAATTATGCAGCTGATAAAAGTAGCAATTTGGGGTTTTGGCGCGATGGGCCAAGGCATGGCTGAAATGTTGCTTACAAAAAGAGGCGTTGATATTGTTGGTGTTTGTGATATCAACGAAAATTTTGTTGGAAAAACAGTCGAGGATATTTTAAAAAGTGATTATCAATGCCAAACACCAATAGAACAAGATATCGATTCAATGCTCGATAATACAAAACCTGATTTAGTCTTACTTTGTACAGATAGTTTTGTAAAGGGAGCTTATCATAAAATAGAAAAAATCTTAAAAAAGAAAATCAATTGTATTACAACTGCAGAAGAAATGGCGTATCCATTAGAAAGCCATCCAGAAATGGCAAAAGCGTTCGATGATTTAGCGAAAGAAAATGGTGTAACTTTATTAGGAACAGGAATTAATCCTGGTTTTATAATGGACTTAATGGTCGTTGCTTTAAGTGGCGCGATGGTTGATGTCGAAAAGATTAAAGTGGAACGCATCAACAGTTTAAGTCCATTTGGACCTGCTGTTATGGAAGAACAAGGTGTAGGTGACTCACTTGAAAGATATCACGAGAGAGTTAAAAATAATCAGTTAGATGGCCATGTTGGTTTTAGACAAAGTGTTGATATGATCTTTAAAGGATTGGGCCTTAAACCAAGTAAATTCGAACAACAAATGAAACCAATTTTAACATCAATTGACCGTCAAACAAAATACGCAACAGCCAAAAAAGGTACCTTAGCTGGAGTTAACATGACAGCACAAGGCTATTTAGAAAATCAGTTGTTTTTAGAAATGAGTCACCCCCAACAAATTGAACCCGAGGCAGAAGGGGTGCGAACAGGAGATTACATTTATTTAACGGGGAAACCTAATGTTCAAATGGCTATTTCACCAGAAATTGATGGTGGTTTAGGAACCATCGCAGTTTGTGTGAACATGATTCCTCATGTCCTAAATGCTAGACCAGGTTTAAAAACAATGCTTGATTTGCCTGTTCCACGCGCAATTTTAGGCGATATGAGAGACATGTTAGATATAACAAAATAGAAAATTAGGGATTTTCTATTTTTTATTGGAAAGGAAGAACAAAATGATCAAAAAAGGCAGCTACGTAACAATAAGAAAAGTTGTTTTAAATAAAAATGAACGTTCGACGAATCTTCCAGAAGATACAAAAAAGGTAGATTTAGTTATGAAAATAAAAGGCGTTACCTTAGAAGACGCACGTTTGAATGAAACGGTAGAAATCATGACGACAACAAAACGGATAGTTCAAGGGGAGTTAGTTGAATTAAATCCAAGCTATGTCCATTCGTTTGGTCGTCATATAGAGGAAATTGAAAAAATAAAATCAGTCATCTTAAAAGAAACGGAGGCCCTTTAAAATGACCGAGTTCGAAAAAGTAATGGCTTCCCGTCATCAAATTATCAAAGATTCATTAAAATTGGACTATCATGATTTTGAATTAGAAGGAATCGCTTTTGATTATGAAAAATTGATGAATGATAGCGGTTATTCATTTGCTGAAATTAAAAAGATACAGCTTGAAAACAATGTTGGCAATACACCTTTAATTGAACTAAAGAAAATAACAAAATATGCCCGTCAATTTGCTAAGCCAGGATTTGGAGCACGGATCTTTTTAAAAGATGAAGCCTTAAATTTAAGTGGTTCATTTAAAGCTAGACGAGCTGCAATAAGTGTTTATCACGCAAAAAAGATGGGTTATAAAGGTGTTGTTGCAGCAACAAGCGGAAATTATGGTGCTGCAGTTGCAGCGATGGCAGCAAGACTTGGCTTAAAGTGTATTATTGTTCAAGAGGTCTTTGATTCAAAAGAAAAGAACCAACCAGAAATCATAGAAAAATCGCGTCTTTGTGAGGCTTTTGGTGCTGAAGTTATTCAACTTTCGGTTGGACCAGAACTTTTTTATGAATTTTTGAGAATATTAGATGAGACCAAGTATTTTAATGCTTCCTTGTATTCACCTTATGGAATTAAAGGGATTGAAACACTCGGCTATGAAATCGCTGATGAAATGATGCAAAAAGAAGGAAAATATCCCGAAGTGGTCATTGCTACGAATGCTGGTGGGGGCAACCTAACTGGAACAGCGAGAGGATTGTTAGAGCATGGAGCAAAAAACACAAAGGTTGTTGCAGCCAGTGTTGATTTAACAGGACTTCATATGGCAAGCGATCATGATTTTAATTTAAAATCTTTCACAACGGGCCATACAGGATTTGGAATACCTTTTGCGACCTATCCTGATCGTTCTGATGTGCCTAGAAGTGCAGCCAGACCACTTAGATACATGGATGAATACGTTTTAGTGAATCAAGGATCAGTCTTTTTTATAACAGAAGCGTTGGCCCTTTTAGAAGGAATGGAACGAGGTCCTGCTGGTAATACAAGTTTAGCAGCAGCTTTTTCATATGCTCAACAATTACCAGAAGATTTTATCGTTGTTGTCCAAGAAAGTGAATATACTGGGGCAGGTAAGCATTACCAAAGTCAAATGACATTTGCGAAAGAACAAGGTGTGAGACTAATGATGGGTAATCCCCAAGAAGAAATCCCTGGGAAAACACTCGTGTTTCCAACATCAGGAAAACTAGTCAAACATCGAACCTTGGATTTAATGGGATTAAAAAAATCGTATTTAAAAAGGTATAAAGACCATCATTTTAGTTCTGTTGAATACAACTATTTAATGGAAGAATTAAGACTTACTTTAAGTGAGATAGATGCATTAATGGAGGAAATCAATGAAGACGAGAAAAGATGATTTTGAAGTTCGCAGAAAACATTTAAAGGATTTATCTGATCACGAACTTAAAACATATTTTTATAAGTTATTGGATGATTTAATTGATCCTATTTTAAACATTGCCTATAAACAAACATCACCTTCCATTGAAAGAAGTGTCTTATTAAGAATGGGTTTTTCATCTTTAGAAGCCAAAGCAATCGTTGATGTTGTCTTAGATTATGGTTTAATTGGCCATGGTGCTGGACATGTTGTTTATCGCTATGCTAAATATCATCAGTTATCGATTAGAGAAGCGGGTTTAAAAATCATTGAAACGAGTCATTTAGACGAAATTAAAGGGGGTTTTATTCATGATGAACTGGAATAAGAAGCTTGATATAAAATCTCTTTTAGAAGATTTAGAAAACTATCAACCCAGACGACGTGGTTGGGTTTGGCGGAAGCATCACCCACAAAAAATTGGTCCTTTTTTCTACGAGGATGTTTCTGATTCTTTAAAGCGTTATGTTGCCTTGCCCAGCGCAAGACATCTTGGAAATATTGACCCACAGCCAGCAACAACAATAACAACCGAAATTGCCTCCGGGCGTTTTGAAGATGATATAAGAAGAATGCGGATGGCTGCTTACCATGGTGCAGATCATGTGATGGTAATTAGAACTGCAGGTCAATCACACATGGATGGTCTTTTAGAAGGAACACCTCAGGGCGTGGGTGGTGTTCCCATTACAAGAAAACAAGTACGTGCCCAAAGAAAAGCTCTCGATATCATTGAAGATGAAGTGGGTCGTCCGATTAATTACCATTCTTATGTTTCAGGTGTTGCCGGTCCAGAAATCGCAGTTATGTTTACCGAAGAAGGAGTGAATGGCGCACACCAAGACCCACAGTACAATGTTTTATACCGAAATATTAATATGATTCGTAGTTTTGTTGATGCAGCAGAATCAAAAAAGATTATGGCCTATGGAAAAATGGCTCAAATTGACGGTGCTCATAATGCCAACGCAACAGCTAGAGACGCGTGGAAAGTCATGCCAGAATTATTGGTTCAACACGGCATTAATTCTCGCTTTAGCGAAAGAATAGGAATTAGCCCTGACTTAATTTGCCTTTCAACAGTCCCACCAGCTGCACCACCAAGTCCAGATATTAAAATTAACTTACCGTATGCAATTGCATTAAGAGAATTTTTTTCAGCTTATAAAATGAGAGCACAAATGAATACGAAGTACATGGATTCATCGACACGAGAAGCAACCGTAACCCATGTTTTAAATCTTCTTATCTCTAAATTAACAAGTGCAGATATTCAATCGACGATTACCCCTGATGAAGGCCGTAATGTGCCATGGCATATGTATAATATCGAAGCCCTTGATACAGCAAAACAAGCGATGATTGGGCTTGATGGCCTGATGGAAATGTTAGAATTTAAAACCGATAGTCAGTTATTTGAAACAAAAAGAGAAATCCAAGAAAGAGCCGTTTTAATGCTAGTAGAAATTATTGAATTAGGAGGCTATTTTACTGCTGTAGAGGCAGGAATGTTTGTTGATAGTGGTCTTTATCCCGAACGTTCTGGTGATGGAATTGCCCGTAAAATAGAAGGTGGTATCGGCGCCCAAACAACATATCCTAGACATCAAGATTACATGGCTCCAGTGACAGCGCATTATGGGTATAACAACATTGAGCAATATGGTCTTAAAGAAAACCCATCAGAATTAATTGGTGGATCAACATTTGAAGTGAGAAAAGATTCAATTTGTTGATGAATTAGATTTAGATGACAATGTTAATGTGCGTTTAAAACAAACTGAAAAATATCGAAATTCAAATTTAATTAAACCAGAAGTTGAATGGCTGGCTGATGGTGTTGTTACAGTTGATCTATTTTTTCCAACGGATGCCGAGACTGCGGAAGCAGCCGCTTTGGTTGTTGGGGAAAAGATGCAACTTAAACAAGTAGAAGTCATTCATGTTGAAGTTTTACATCCAGTAGAAGGAACTCGGATTCAAATTAAAGGTGTTTTTGATGAAGATATTGATTTAACCAAATTAAAAGTTGTCAAAAAAGAAGCAACATTATCTCCTGAAGAAATTTTAAATTACGTCAAGAAAAACCAACTGAAAATTGTCGCAGGAACGGGCGGAAGTGATGAACATAGCGTCGGGATGCGAGAAATTTTAGATATTAAACATGGCGGTGTTGAAGCGTATGGCTTTGAATACCATTATTTAGGAACGAGTGTTCCAATTGAAAAATTTGTAGATGCAGCGATAGAGACAAAAGCAAATGTTATTTTAATATCATTGATTATTTCACACGATGATGTTCACTATAAAAATATGAAAAAACTCCATGATTATGCCATTGAAAAAGGTGTTCGTGATCAACTGATTATTATTGCTGGAGGGACCCAAGTCTCTTCAGAGCTAGCACAAAAACACGGAATGAACCAAGGTTTTTCCCGAGGTACTAAAGGGATTGATGTTGCTTCATTCATCGTTAGAGAACATGGAAAAAACGATGCAAGTTGATTTTTTAGTTGCTGAAATTGGATCAACGACAACGTATGTTAACGCGATTAATTTAACCCGTCAACCGTATGGGTTTATTGGTCGTGGATATGCAAAAACAACTGTAGAAACAGATGTTACAGAAGGTCTCAAAGAAGCAATAAATGACTTACGAAAACAACTGAATGTTGCAGAAATCTCTTACCAAAAGTTATTTGCGACATCTTCGGCTGCAGGAGGTTTAAAAATGACCGTTCATGGTTTGGTTTATGATATGACGGCCAAAGCCGCTAAAGAAGCCGCGCTTAATGCTGGGGCTAACGTTCATTTTGTGACAGCCAATCTTTTAACCGAAGATGACTTAGAAATGATTCATTCAATCAAACCTAATATTATTGTTGTTGCCGGCGGAACCGATTATGGTGAAAAAGAAGTCGCTTTTAAAAACTTAAATATGTTAAAAGATTTAAACATTCCTTTAATATATAGTGGTAATATAGAAAACCACATACGAATTAAAAAACTAAACATTCCCCATTTAACCATCGTGGAAAACGTTTATCCAAGAGTTGATGATTTTAATATATTTCCGCTTAGAAAAGCGATTTATGATGTTTTTGAAAAGCACATAATTCATGCCAAAGGAATGCATTCAATTTTTGAAATGGTCAACGGAAATGTCATTCCTACACCAGGTGCGGTGATGGAGACAACTCTTCTTTTAAATGAAATAAACCCCAATGTCATGACGATTGACGTAGGTGGTGCAACGACAGATGTTCATTCGATTAGCGAGCCTCAACCACAATACCAAAAATATCTTGAAGGTGAACCAATTTCAAAGCGTACCGTAGAAGGTGACTTAGGTGTCTATGTTAATCGTGAATCGGCATTGATTCAAATGTCTAAATACGGTTATCAAAAGAATGTTCCCTTAAGTGAAGCAGAAAGTAAAGCTTTACTTGAAACGGAGCCTTTTATTCCAACGACTGAAAAAGGAAAAGAATTGATCCAACAATTGGCTGTTTCATGTGCCAAAATTGCTGTTGACAGACATGCTGGTGATTTAAGACGCATCTATACAACAAGTGGGATGAAAGTGATTCCAGAAGGGAAAGATCTTTCCTTGGTCCAAACGGTATATTTAACAGGAGGAGCTTTAAACAACAACCCAATGATAAAAGAAGCTTTAAAAATGCATTTTAAAAATACAACGACAAAATTATTACCCCGGCCAAATGTTAACATTGTTTTTGATAAAGATTACCTTTTTGCAAGTTTAGGTGTGTTATCTATTGAATATAAAGAGGAAGTTAAAACCTTTTTAAATCAATATTTAAAGGAGGTATAAGATGTATCCTCGTGTCATCATCGATCCAAAAAAATATGCATACAATGTAAATTATCTCGTTCAAAAAGCTCAAGAAAAAAACATCACTGTAATGGCTGTTTCAAAAGTTTATGGAGCAGATAAAGAGCTTATTAATATTCTCAATCAAAGTGAAGTAGATTTTATTGCGGATTCAAGAATCAGAAATTTGAAAAAAATCAAAACAACAAAACCAAAAGTTCTTTTAAGAATACCGCAAATATCAGAAGTTGATGACGTTGTTAAATTCAGTGATATCTCTTTGAATTCAGAAATCGAGACAATTAAAAAACTAAATGAAGCGGCCCAAAAAATCAACGTTATCCATAAAGTGATTTTAATGTTTGATTTAGGAGATTTAAGGGAAGGTATTTACTATGCAGATTTTAATACTGAAATTATCACCGAAATTAGCAGTTTAAAAAAAATTGAATTGATTGGTATAGGAACAAATTTAACATGCTATGGTGGTGTCATTCCTTCTTTAGAGACTTATCAAAAATTGGCTGATATCAAAGAAAAAATAGAAAAAGAATTGAACCAGAAACTAAAAATAATTTCTGGTGGTAATTCATCATCTATTTCAATGCTTTTAAAAGGAGAACTCCCATCATTTATTAATAATTTGCGTCTTGGTGAATCGCTCATCGTTGGTAGAGAAACGGCTTATCAAAAACAAATTGATAATTTATATGACGAAGTGATTGTTTTAGAGGCGAAAATTATCGAGCTAAAAACAAAACCGTCTTATCCTGAAGGTGAAATAGGCTTTGATGCGTTTGGTAGAAAACAAAAATACCAAGATATTGGCAAGATTAAAAGAGCCATCTTAGCCGTTGGTAAACAAGATGTTGATCACAACGATTTAATTGCTCCACCAGGTGTTCAGATTATCGGTAGTAGTAGTGATCATCTTATCGTTCAATTAGAAGAAGACTTATATCAACTTGATGATATCATCACCTTTAAACTTAAATATGGGGGCGTTCTTAGTTTAATGAACTCAGAACATGTGGAGAAAATTTATGTATAGACCAACATACGCGAACATTCATTTAGCGTATTTAAAAACAAACTTAGAACTTATTAAAAAAATGATACCAGATAAAAAAGTCGTTCCTGTTATTAAAGCGAATGCTTATGGCCATGGTTCAGTTGTTATCATGGAGTATCTGATTCAACAAGGAATTGATTATTTTGCGGTATCCCTTTTAGAAGAAGCTTTAGAACTACGTGAAAAAAACAAAGAAGTAGGCATCATCATTTTAGGTGCTATTTCTAAAGAACAATTAAAAATAATTAGCGACAATCAACTCGATATTTTCGTTTATAGTAACGAACTTTTAAACGACGCTCTTGAAAGTCAGTTGCCTTTACGAATTCATTTAAAATATGATACAGGTATGCATCGATATGGTTTTACCAACTTAAAAGCAATTTTAAATGCAATCTACCAAATTGAAAACCACCCAACAGTCAAATGGATTGGGTTAGCGACCCATTTTGCGACAGCAGATGACAACGAAATTTACTATCGCCACCAAGTTGAAATGTTTAAAGAATTGCTCACTCATCTTCCAAGAAAGCCGGAAATGATTCATATGTCAAATTCGGCGTCTACTGTCATTTACGAATCAATGTATGACTTTACAACGCATGTGAGAGTGGGTATTGCCCTTTATGGTTTGTCACTTGAACATTTAAATTTAGGGTTAAAGCCAGTCATGAGCCTTCACAGTCACATTGTCCAAATTAAAAAGCTTAAAAAAGGTGAATTTGTCAGTTATGGCGCAACCTATCAAGCAAAAGAAGATGAATATATCGGTGTGATACCAATAGGGTATGCCGATGGTTGGCTTCGGGTTAATCGAGATGCAATGGTCGAGATCAATCACAAACTTTATCCACTTGTGGGTACCATTTGTATGGATGCGGCCTTAGTTAAAATTGATCAATCTGTCCAATTAGGGGCGGAAGTCATTTTGTTTGGTGGATTGGTATCGACAAAAGATGTGGCTGATCATCAAAAAACAATTGTTTATGAAGTTTGTACAAATATATCTGCTCGAGTACCAAGAAGGTACGTATGAAAAAAGAAAGGAGTAAATAATTAATTGGTATGAATTACTATTTAATTATTACATGATGTGAGTGAATAAGAGGATAACGCTTGTTTTTGGAGAAATTTATGAGGGGAATCAATTTAAAGGAACAGAACTTGCTCCAAAAATAATCTATGAAGAAATTTTAAAACCAATCAACAAACAGCTTAACTATAAAGAACTAAATTATATCGATTCCGGAAACAATGAAACAAAAAATAACATTAAAAATTATGATAATTTGCTAATTAACTTAGCTGAGTTAAAAAATAATATTGATTATGTTTTTAAAGCGGGTAATTTCCCTTTTATCTTAGGGGGCGATCACTCCATTGCTTATTCATCCGTTGCTTCATTTATCGAGAACTTTGAAAATGGTTCCATTGTTTGGATTGATGCGCATTCAGACATTAATACACCTTTAACTTCAAAATCGATGAATGCACACGGCATGCCACTCTCATCCGCTATCGGTGTTGGTGACCCTCATTTTAACAAACTATTTAATAAATATGTAAAGCCTGAAAACATCTATTTAATCGGCACAAGAGATGTTGAACCTGAAGAAACAGAGATTATAGAAAAATATAAGATTAACAATTACTCAATGGAAGATGTTAAAAAAAGAGGCTTACAAGTGATTATAAACGAAATCATAGAAAACATTGGTAAAAATAAGTCTAATCACATTCATTTGAGTGTTGATATTGATTCATTAGACCCCATCTTTATTAAAGGAACGGGCACACCTGTTAAAAATGGCTTTGAAATAAAAGATCTAAATGATATGACCGGTAGATTTATTGAAACAAAGTTAGTAAGAAGTTTAGATATTGTTGAGTTTAACCCCTTATTAGACGATTCGAATGATAGTTTTGAAACGGTGAGACAAGTTGTAACAAGTGTGTATAAAGATTTAGTAAACAATCTTTTATAAATCATTGTTTGTTAATGAAGATAATTAGTTTAATTTATCTTATTATCCTACCTTCCTCACCAAGGATTTTTAAAACTTTGAAAAACACAGGATTATAGTAGAACCTTTAATCCAGTGTTTTTTTCTTTTTCTAACATCAAAAAAGCGTTATTTTGTACTTTTTAAAGTTAGTTAAAAATGATTGTGGTTAAATAATATATTTGTCCAGAAAAAATACCCCCAAACTCTTTTTCATCATCAATCCAAGTTTGGGGGTTAAATCAATTCGATTTAATTGTATTTAATAAGCAAAAACATTTTTTCTAGCTGACGAAATGATACTTACTCTAATCAATAATCGTCCTATTACCATTGCCATAGGAGTCCCCAGTGAAGCCTCCTCGATCATTTAAAATAAAATTAGATACGTTTTCTTTGCCTTCAACATTGCCGTATGCTTGGCTATTAATAATTTGTGGTGGTCCATAATTAATAGTATTTGTATTCCCGTTTAAGATAACCAAACCTGCAATATCGCTACCTGTTCCATAAAGATCTACATTCACTAAAATATTTTCTATAACACTAAGATTGGTACTCTTACTTGGCCCATTACGCCCTATACCACCAGCCAAATAGCTATCGCCATGAATGGTTCCATTCACTTCAATATCGGCAATATAACCGCCATATGTATTTTCCATCGCGATGCCTGCTATATTATTATAACGATGTTCACCGAGCATGTACACCTCAAGATGTACTGTTCCAAATTGAATTGTGGCTACATGATCAGTTTGAAGTCCGTTATTTGAAAGAACAACACCAGCAATCTCCAAAAAATGGCCCCCTTTTACGATCGAATCAACATATGAATTAACGACTAAATTGACTTCAAAATTAGTAATAAGCCCACCATGGCTGTTGTGATGAGTGATTCCAGCAATATGTCCGTAGCCAAAGTCTCCATCTGTCCGGTTATGAACGATATCGACTGTAACCATTTTAATGGTGCCGTAATTTTCATAGGCGATGCCGTTGTTGCTGTTTTCCATGACTAAACTGATGTCGATATTTTTAATGGATCCATAATTGAACCCGACTAGACCACTACCTTTGCCTTTCATCATTCCATCAATACGAATGTTTTCAATTGTTCCAAAATTAGCATGCAATAAAAGGCCGTGAAAATTAGGAAGCCATTTGGTTTCACTATAAATATTAATAAATTTAATCGCCTGAATGGTACCATAATTTCGATCAAAAATGGCAGGAGTGAAAGAATCATCGTGAAAATGAGAATCAACGTCGTTAATGACAGTCAGATTTTCTACTTGGTGGTTGTTGCCGTTTAGTGATCCTCTAAAATAATTGTTTGTATTTTGAGTGCGAATCGGAGTGAATAAATAATCTTCTGGGAAAATAATGTCGCTAATGAGCTCAAAATGATGTTCATCATCAAAATAATAGTGCATCTTCTCAAACTCTTCATGATTACCTATCTTAAAGGGATCACCAATGGTTCCCGTTCCCCCACTATAAATAAGATTTGGATCTGGCCTATCTAATTCTTCGAGATAAATCATTACTTTTGCATGAGGTTCTGAATGATGCGAGATTGCGATAAGATAATGGTAAATATTTCTTTCGGCACTTTGGAAAGAAGCGGTTGATTCTTTATGATTTTCATAATTATAATAGACGACTTTATCCATTTGATAATCTTTATGAACTGTTATTTGTAAGGTTATGAAGTGAGTTGTCAAGACGGGATTTGTATAATGAATGATTTCCTCATCAATGATGATCCATGAAACTAAATCAGGATTTTCTGTTTGTATTAAAACGCCTGATTCTGGTTCAACAACCCACCATTCAGGATTCACGCCAATCGTGACTGTTGTTACTGCAGTGAGTTCAAAACGGTTATAAACAGCAAATGGTAAGTTAAAGGTTAATTCCCATTCTAAAACTTGCTCAAATTGACCGATTTCATCAATCTCACTAATATCCGTTAAAAGAGTGTAACTTTGAACCGGGACCGCTCTTGCATTTTGTTCGTCATTTTTATTTGTTAACAAAGTGATCTCATTTGGTAAATGGTTTTTAATCTCATTTAAATCGGTAGTAAATGGTAGTGTATCTACCGCATCAACAACAATTTCATAAATGTTTTCTTGGGGAAACCGTGG
>JALNWO010000016.1 GCA_023230825.1 Acholeplasmataceae bacterium | reverse complement strand
TACCCTTCTAATCCAGAAGCGATTGCTCTTGTGTTCATTGAGAACCACGCAAGGACGCCTGTACCAAGAGCGACAAGGGTTAATGTCAGTGTAACGATTAACTTGATAGCTCTTTGGCTTGTTTTCATTCTTCTTTTTCCCGCTTCTTAATTTCTTCCATTAACTCAGCTTTGAGTCTTTCTTTTTCTAATGCATATTCTGCTTCTAATTTCACTTTGTTTCTTTGTAAAATAAATCGAATCAAAATCACTGTCTCAAAGACAACTAATAAGATCAAAGGTACAACAACAAAGATTAAAAAGCCTGTAGGACTTTGTAAATAACCAATGGCACCACCGATACCTTCAACTTTGCTAGTAGCAACAGCCTTAATGGCTCTTAAGTCGTGAGTTTCAGTGATGGTTGCATTTGTAATGGGGTTATCCCCTTGTGTTGTAATTTGGTTACCATCAATCTCGATGATCCGGTGAATTACAAAGGCTTTAACAGTCGGATCTGTTGGGCTCAACTGACCCCAAAAGACAACAACATCACCCACTTGAAGTTGTGCTTTACTTTCGTCGTTTAAGATCTTTACAAAAATTAAGGCATCTTTTTTAAACGAATTGACCCGATAGTTTGTTTCATTACCATCCATGGAGCTTGACAAGACATTGACAAATCCACGGCTAAAGACTGCTGGAATATCATCTTCTCTTTTACTAGAAATATTACTAATTGAAAACAGTAATAAAACAGCAATCAGAACATAGAAAACGACATTACCGATGATACTTAAGACTTTCATAGATGTTTTTTTGTTTTTTTCCATTATTTCCACTTTATCTCCTTAACCTGGCAATGAGCCAAGGGGGCAAAGGCCCCCTTAAAAATAACTAGCTCTATAATCAATTATTGATTATCAACTTCAAATGTCATATTAATAGTTACTTCGCCACCGAATAATGCGTTAAATGCTTCTTGGTCCCAGCCTTCTAGCCAAACACGAACCATAACTTTACCACCGTGAGTAAATGTTTCATCCAAACCATCGGCAACTTCTGAAGCATCACCTAAAGCTGTTGTTTCAAGTAATTTTTGACTTACAACGCCATCATTTCCAACTACGATATCGCCTCTAGCGTTGGGAAGAGTTAACAATGTTCCTGGATTAACTGCGTTATAATATAATAATGCAAAGTTAGTTCCAATTCCTCCAAATCCTGTTGTATTTCCAAATAATTTTGGATTAGCACCCATGTTATCACCGCTCGCCTCTTGTTCAAAAATAAATGCGGTGGAAGCATCATTTGTAGGTGCATTTTGTTCTGCCCAGCCAACTTCTTGGAAAGAAACTCTAATTGCATTAATAATATCAGATTCCATTAGGTCACCTACAGTTACTACACGACCTGCACCGTTGTCTACATCTTTTTCAGCACTCCATGATGTTAGTCCTTGGGAAACAAATTCAAGTTTTGTTAGATAAACATGAAAATAATCATTGCCTGTCAAAAAGTAAAGAGGAAATTCCATGTAACCAGAAGCAGCACTTGCTCCTCCACCAATCATAGCATTATCTGAGTGTTCAAAATCAATTTTATTAATAATGATGCCATCTGTTGATGTTAAATCTGTAAATACATCATTAAGGACTCTAAAACCTTTATTTGGAAGTGTATTTAATTCAACTACGTTTCCCCAACTTCCTTTAGCGCCAGTCATTGAGATATAAAAACCACCTGTAGCTGCCTCTGCAGAACCATTCAAGCCAGTTGCCTCGGTTTTAGTATTCATTGAAAACCAAGCAAACACTCCCGTACCCAATGCGACCACTGTAAGTACTAATGTTAAGACTGAAGTAATAATCTTTTTTGAAAAGTTTCTCATTTTCTATTCTCTCCTTATATAATATATATATTTTTTTTAATTAGCTTTCGCTATCTTAACCTAATTTCAGTGTTTTCTTCTTTTTTATTTAAGAAAACAAAAAGCCAGATGTCAAATGGAATGACAACTGGCTATCCTTTTAATGGACCCTATAGCTTTGCGTCACTAGGTTCCCCTAGCTTTGCCTTTTACATAGTTATTCACGATGTACTATAAAATTATCATACTTTTTTATATTTGTCAACAAAATTAAACTCATTTTTGCATTTTTTATGCATTTTGTACTGTTCTTGGCTTTATGAAGGCTTTATTTTTATTTATTATCCTTCATTATCTAAGTGCCAAGCAGCTTGGAATTCAAGTTGAATTAAGATATGATCCTTTAAGATGGCATCAAATGCATCGGCATCCCAACCTTCAATCCATATATTAATGGTGGCTTTGCCTTGCCAGTAATCGCCTGCTTTTTCTAAGATGACAACTAAAGATCTTGTGCCATCCATAATCCCTGTATTGGGATATTCTCTGGACAGTTGATAAATCGTTTCTGGGTAGACGTCAGGAAGTTCTAAGTTCTTCTGGGTCGTCTTCATATTGTAATATTCAAAAGCACCGTACTCTCTTCCAAACCCTCTTTCTTCATTTTCACTCGTATCATAAATGAACGTGTTATGAAGACTTGTGACGCCGATACGCATCGCGTCTTTAGCATAATACTTGGCAATCTTTCCTTTTTCAACGATCTGATGCCCGTTATCAAACGTAAAGTCTGCTTGCCACATGCGTCCTTCTGATGTAATATACGTTCCTCTTGATGGAGATGACTTGGCATCTTGATAGGTGATATCTAAATGATTGACTAAATAAATTTCTTTAAAAACATCTTCTTCAGGAACACCTGGTTCTAAAGCCACTCGAAACCAAATATCTAAACCAATGTAATCCACATTTCTTTCAGCGACTTTCCCTTTTAAGTTAGGACCTTTATAAAAGTTGATGTTATCATTTGTTGTAATATCAGTAAACACTAAATTTTTTAATAACTCATGAGTCATTGCTTTATCAATTGATTTACCGAAGTTAATCCCGTCTAATGAGATTTCTAAAGTATCACCGACACCAACTTCTAACGATAAATCTTCTAAGATGTTAATGTTACTCACTTGAAGCCATGCAAAGACGCTTGTAAATAAGGTTGTAAGGGTTGCGAGGAGTGCGACCATTAACCACTTTAACTTTGTCATACGCCTTCACCTGGTTCATCAATCTCAAAGACAACTTGAAGTTTTAAAGCTTCCAAGACATCTTCTTCATCGATTTGACGACCTTCATACCATAAGATGATTGTTATCTTTTTGACACCACCGGCTTCAAGTTCATTTATTTTACCTGTTACAATCCGGCTTCCTTCTCTAAAGTTGGTGACGATGTAATCACTACCATAATTGACAAGGTTATGCTCTTCTTGATGATACAGTCTTTTCTCACCATCAACGACCATTAAGATTTTTACGTTTTGCAGTTCGTTACTATCGTGGCGTACTTCTTTTAAGTTAATATAGTAGTTTAAATCATAAGAAAGGTTTGATAATTCGTTTTTAATATAAAAGGTTACAGCGACTGAGTTTCGTTTAAACTCTTCAACAACCCCATCGACTTCTGTAAATTGATCTAAATTGGCATGAATAATAGCGAAATCGAAAGGATAAATTGGCATCGTTTGGATAAACAACGTTTTTTGATTGTCGGTCGCATCCGGTGTTTCCGCAATCGAAATGTTTTTATTATAAGCATCTTGTTCAATCCCGATAATGAAGTTACCGGTATTCAGTCCGTAAAACGTTAGGAAGATGATGGCTGCTGAAATCATGGCGAGTAATAACAAGATGAGTAAGATTAGTTGATTCGTTCTTCTTCTCGTTCTTCGATATGTCATCACTGGATTCATGCGTCCACCTCCTTTAAAAAGAAATCAAAAAGCCAGTGTCAAATACTATGACAACTGGCTATCCTTTTAATGGACCCTATAGCTTTGCGTCACTAGGTTCCCCTAGCTTTGCCTTTTACATATCTTGCGAATGTATCTTAAAAATATCATACTTCTTTTTTTTTGTCAACAGATTTTATCTTTAATAAAACTTTTGAACAAATTCGTTTAACTTTGATTCAGAAAATGGTTCTGAAAAATAGTAGCCTTGTTGTAAGTTAAACTTACTGTTTAGTGCAAGTTCACTGTCTTCATCAGATTCGATGTTTTCAACGATCACAACGGCTTTTCCTTTTCTTTGTAGTTCATAAATCGTTTCAACGAAATTCTTATTTACTGTTTGATCCATTCGTTTTAAAATGTTTGTGCTGAGTTTAATAATATCGATTTCATATTTTTCAATATCAGCCAAAAGCTGATAATCGGTTTCATGTATCGATACTGCAATTTTAAAACCAATATTAGAGAGCTTAATTAATGTTTTAATCGCATTTTGATGATTGACCACTTTAGCGAAGTCAACAATTTCTAACGTAATTAACTCTGGATCAATCCGGTAGCGGTTAATCGTTTCTTGAAACTCATTGACGATCTCATTATTAAGAAGTTGTTGATGACTAATATTTAAATGCCAACGATAAGGAATCTTTTCAGCTTCTTTGTAAGCTTTATAGCTAAAGCGTACGATACTATCTAAACTCCAAAATCCGATCCAGTCTAAATCACCAGAACTTTGGACTTTCGCTAAAAAATCTTTTGGTAATAATAATCCTTGTTTGGGGTGGTTCCAACGAATGAGTGATTCAAATCCGTAAATCTCTTTTCGTTTCGCATCGATAATCGGATGATAAAACAAGACAAACTCTTTTTTTCGAATCGCTTCTTTAATTTCATAATAGAAATCAATAAAGGCTTTGTCTTTTTGCATCTCGTTGGAGTAACTAATGATGGTTTCGCCACCTGATTTTTGACCTAAATAAATACCTAAGTTTAAGTTCGCGAATAAGGAATCAAAGGTTTTTCCATTTAAAGGATAGGTGACATACGTAATAATAGCATTATTTTGAACAAAGATTTCTTCAAAGACTTTAATTTTAGTTTCAGCCGCTCGTTTCATTGATCGAGCCAGTGCCTTCATTTCATTGTCATGATACAGTTTCGGTAAATATATAAGGATGGAACCCAGTTCACTACTATTAGCGACAATTGACATTGTTGGTAAAACCCCTCTAACTAAATCTTTTGTTTGTTTTAAAATGAGTTTTGCATCAACAATCCCGTATGTATCAACCAATTGGTCAAAATGGCCGATTGTCACTAAGACTAAAGAGAAGACACCTTTGGTTTCGCCTTCTTTAATTTTTCTTGTAATAAACTTTTTAAATAAAGGATAGTCAATCACTTCACCACTGGCCAAGAGTTGGTCTTCGCGAAAGCGGACGCTTTCAAATTTAATCAGTTTGAAAAAACCATAAATGGCGGCGAGCATTGCTAAGATTAAGAGAATGACAATAAAAGTTTCCATTAGGGTCCTCCTTTAAATGTTAACTTTTCGGTGGAAAAGCTTAACGGCTTCTTGACTCGGAATTGCTTTAGAGACTAAGTAACCTTGAATGTGATCACAATTTAGTTTTTGTAGTAGTGCCAACTGGGCTTTCGTTTCAACCCCTTCGGCGATGACTTTTAGTTTTAAGTTATGGGCAAGATGAATAATTGTTTTGACAATCGCTTCGACGCGATTATCTTCGACCATCTTTTCAACGAACGATTTATCAATCTTTAAGACGTCTAAGTCTAAGTCACTTAAATATTTTAAGGAACTGTAGCCTGTTCCAAAGTCATCGATATAAATTTTAAGACCTAATTTCTTTATCGCATTAATCTTTTCAATGACTTTACTAAATGATTTACTAAACGAGGTTTCTGTAATTTCAACCGCAAGCTGGTCAAGGTTAATTTTTTCTTTCTTAACAGCTTGGGTGATTTTATGGATGAAGCCTTGTTCTAACAATTGCATGGGAGATGCGTTAAAAGAAATCACAGCTTTTGGATTATCAAGTTCACTAATGAGTTTCGCTGTTTGATTCACAGTGATACTTGTTAAATCATATATGAGTTTTGTCTCTTCTGCAAGAGAAAAGTATTTTTCTGGAGAAATATAAAAGTACGCTGGGTTATTCCACCGCATCAAAGCTTCATATGATGTGATTGCTTTTGACTTTAAGTCGACCGTGGGCTGTAAGTAAATTTCAAATTCATTTTGTTTAATGCCTTTTTCAATATCACTAATAATTTTTTCTCTTTCGTTTAAGAATGTTCGTAAGTCTTCATCATAAAAGGCAACATCGTTTTCTTCGTTTTCTTTAGCTTGGTCTAGTGCTGTCATTAAATAAAGCGGAATGGTTTCTGGATTTTCAAGAATTTCTGGGGTAACGGGAGAAATCGCAACACTAAAAGAAATCGTTAAATATTTGTTTTCTGCAAGTAATTCATTGAGTTTTTGAATGGTTTCAAAAATCCATGCGCGTGTATTAATTTTATATTCGCGTTGGGAAACAATCGCGAAAGTATCGTCTTTAATTAAAAATACACGCGAAAGACCCACATCTAAAATATGTTCGAAATAGCCGGCAATAAACATAACGAGTTGATTAACATAGTTTAGACCATATAAGTTACGAATCTTACGGAACTCTTTAATATCGAAGACTAAAATCGTCATCGCTGTATGACGATCCAGCTCTTCCATATATTTAATAAACGATGCCTTGTTCGCGAGCTTAGTATCTGCATCAAAGTAAACAGCTTGTTCGTAGTCTTTGATGACTGCGGTTACTTTTTCAGCGATTAGTAAATAACGGTTTTTATATGAGTAACGCGTAAAGATCATATCTTCATCGTGAATATGAATTAAAATTTCTGGGTGTTCATCGATGAAAATACCATCGTCTAAAAGCTCATGGATATTTTTTACGTTTTCGCGGTGAACTAAATTCTCAAAAAGTTTATTTTTACTTAAGATTTTGCCTTTTTTATCAACTTCAACGACATATAAAAGAGGTAAGTTTTGGATCATCATGTGGTTGAGGCTCGCCTGCATCCGGGCGTCACTGATGTTGTTAATGAAAACAATAAGAACATACATCATGACGAAAGCTAAAACAATTAAACCTTGAGTAACGACTGTTTTAAAGTTGTTGGGAAAGTAAATGGTTCGTGCGGTAAAGTAAATGAAATAATATTCACCAGCAACAATCGGTGTTGAGGCAATAAATTCACGGTTATCTAAGAAAGAAAAAGGTTCGTGTGTTTGAAATAAATCATCAAAAATACTTACTTGTTTTACATAAGAAGCTATTTTAGAACCGACTGCAAGTTTATTTGCGAGAAGAACAGTGCCGATTTCATCTACAATCGCAAAATGGTTTTCATCACGATCATGGATCTGTAAGTAAGGGATAATCGGCTCATAATAAAGTTTGTTATTGACATAGTAAATCACTACAAACACTTCATCAGGAATAGATAAGTTATACTCAGATGGTATCCCTACTTGAATATCAGTAAAGAGGCCTGCATCAAAGGGGAGGTCGTAGGTTGTTAAGGTCAATCTGTTTTCTTCAAGAAGTGTTTTCTTTGCGTTTGCTTGATAAAAAATATGATCAACGATTTCTTCGTTGCTCGCAGAAACCAATAGATTCACTTCATCAATATCTTGTTTGTTAAGGATTAAAAGACCGACGACTAAAATCGCAAGTAAAAAGATGCCCATGACAATAATTTCACGAATAGTATATTTACTCAAAAGCTCACCTTCTTCTCCTTTGATTAAGTCTATTATATATTTTAAATGCAAAAATACCAATTAAATTAAAAAATGTTCTCCAATTTTTATTGTAACACACTTTATTTGGTGCAATTCATGGCTGATCATATTCTTGAAAAAGAAAAAGCGATTCGCATCGCTTCTTCATTTCCTTTTTCTTTTTTTAATCTTTCAGTTTTTTAGATTAGGCTTCTAGTAAAAACAAAGGTTACATCATCGACTTGATTTCTCACTTCTTTTGCAATAGAAAAGATGAGTTGTCCAGGTGTAATAGCCGCTCCAGCTAAATAGGGTGGTTTATGAAGATGAAGGATCAGTTCATTATTAGAAACTTCTGCTTGAGTTAAAATGCGAAAGAGATTGGTATTTGAACTATCAAATCGTTTTAAGTATAAAACAGAATCTTCAAAAAAGGATGCTTCTAACTCTAAATCAACATTGAGAGCTAAATAGGTTTCATAGTCTTCGATGAAACCATCACTCATGGTCTCATCAACAACTGTTGGTCTGTTAGAATAAAGCAGTTTAACGTCTTCAATATATGGAAGAACTTCAATGGTAAATGATACCATAAAACCGTTATATAAAACATAGATGGTGTGGGTTCCTACTTTATTTGTATCAACAGGTGTTTTATAGTAATACTTTCCTGGATGAAGAAATTCATTTTCATCTGTTTTAATATAGATTTCTAAATCCCAAAAATTGAGTTCATCACCTTGAAGATAAATCCGTTGGCCAGGAAGATATAATCCCATTTCTTTATAGTTTTGATTGGGCCATGGATTGAGAGTGTTATGAAAAGGAACGTCTCTTCTAAACCCGTCTAAATGTGTTATATGGAAATGTTGAATTACTCGATTAATTGGGTTTAGAATCGTTTGATCAACACTTAAAATAAGGGTGTAATATCTTTCATCTGATGTTGCGACATTGCTGGCTAATTCCCCGTTAATCGCAACCTCAAGCGTTGTTTCATTTAAATAAAAGACAGAGTCAACCCCATAAACCATTAGGCTGCCACTTCGGTATCCGCCAATAATAATGAGTGCTTTCGTATCAAAGAAGTTTGGCTCTACGGTAATTGGAAGTTCTTCATAAAGGGTTGCAAGTTGTTCATTGCTATCGATAACAAGTGTTCCAATGATGTATGATTCATCCATGGAGACATAGAGTTCTTCGTATTCAAGAGGGTCAAAATAGATTTCTGTTTGATCATATTTACTCGTAATCGTTATCAATGCTTCTTTCGTTAATACATCTGATACTTTAATTTCCTCTGCAAGTGAATATAGTTCAAGATAAATTTCTGATGTGTAGCTTAAGCTCTCAACTATTTTCGGATAATCTTTAATTAGGTTATCTTTGTTTTTGTATGTAATAACGACTGAATTAGTAAATGTATAACTTTTTAGTTCGTCGTAAGACCACGATTTCTTTTTATGATAATCGTCTTTCCAATCATCGATTGTGCTTTCTTGATAGAAAAAGAGCATGCGGACGGTTGCGTAAGTATGGTCTGGGTTATCTTTATTATTATCAGGATCGGCAATGCATGCAAATAAAAGAAATGATAACATAATTAAAAATGTTGTTAAGAAGATTTTTCTCATGATTCCCTCCTTGTATCGTAGAGTAGTCGATCTTTCTCTTATTTTACCTTATATATTGTATTTTTAATTTGAATTGTGATAAGTTACGCTAAACAGGTGATAAGATACAAAAAGTTTGAGTTTGAAATTTTCATTGAATAACATTGGTTTTCATCTTTTTTTAGCTTTGTCAAGAGGTTAAAAAAAGATTTGACATCTAAGTGTCAAACCTATTCATCCAATCTGCGAAGGGGGTTACGGCACAATACTATTGCGCATCCTTATCAAATTTTACGCACCCCTAAGTTATGTCTTTGTTAAGCCAAATTTAAAATTATAGCTCTGAAAACAACTAATAAACTTTTTATTTTTTTGAAAATCTATCATATTTTTTAGGATCGTTTTCCCATCTGTAATTAGGATTTCTTTTTGTTTTTGCTTAAAATATTTTCTGTATTCATTTGACGTTAAAGGATTAGCGCCCCCTTAAAAATCCTCATCAATAAATGCTATTGAGGTGTGCTCCCAGCCACATACGGGACACACATTTCCAAAATACGTTATTTGATATTCTTCGCTGATTAGGCATAATGTCTCATCCATATTTGTCACCTTACGTTTTTCATTATTTTTCTTTAGCCTCTCATATTTATATAAACTCCAAGATTACTGCCTTAATCCACTGTTTTTGGAATTAACTTCTATTTAGACTATTAGGGTCACTTAAAAAATCTAATAAGCCAATATGTAAAATGCCATTTTCATCATTAAAAATAGGCGCAAAATCATTTCTAACAATTAAGATTTTTTTGAAAGAGTCATCTACTGCTCTAAATGGCCTTATTTCTTGATTTCGTTTTTCTTCAGTCGGCATTTGATAAGCAGATTGAATGTAGTATCTTTTATCAGATTTATTAGCAATGAAATCTATTTCTAATTGTTTTGATACTCTTTTGCCTTCAACTACTTCTCTTATTTCTACTATTCCAACATCAACACTAAATCCTCTATTTAAAAGTTCTAAATATATAGCATTTTCCATTAAATGATTTTCTTCATATTGCCTAAAATTTAATCTTGCGTTTCTTAAACCTAAATCAGTAGCGTAGTATTTACTAATAGTTTCAAAATACTTTTTTCCTTTAACATCATATCTATCCACTTTTTCAAATAGATATGCATCAGTAATATAATCTAAATAATTTTTTACAGTTTTATAATCAATTCCCTTTTGCCCTTTACTACTTAGAGTATTAGTTATTTTGTTTGGGTTTGTTAATGAACCTATTGAAGATGACAGTAAGTCAATTATTCTCTCCAAGGCATCAGCATGCTCGATATTATAGCGTTCGATTATATCACTTAAATATACGGTTTTAAATAAGTTAGATAAATAATTTCTTTTTCCTTGATCATCATTAAATGTTAACATAATAGGCATGCCACCATAAAGTAAATAATTAGCTAGTGCTTTACTTGGGTTATCATATAATGGCAATATTTCTGAAAAAGATAATGGCAAAAGGTTTATTTCAAGCCCTCGTCCTCTAAACTCAGTAATTACATCTTTAGACAAAAACTTAGAGTTACTTCCAGTCACATAAATATCAATATGTTTTTTATAAAGGATTCCGTTTAAGACGTCTTCAAAACCAATACATTTTTGAATTTCATCTATTATTAAATAATATTTGACTTCCTTATTGCTTGTTTGTTTATTTATAGCTAAAGAAAGCGCACTAGCATCTCTTAAATCTTTATTTTCCTCATCATCAAGAGCTATTTTAATAATATGGTCAGAACAAATGCCACTATTTATTAAATGCTCATAAAACAGCTCCCCTAACAAGTACGATTTGCCACATCTTCTAATTCCTGTAACAATTTTAATTAGCCCATTCCATTTGGCATCTATTAACATATTTAAGTATTTATCTCTTTTTATTCTCACTTTATTCGCCTCCAAATATATTATACTCCAAAAACACTGGCTTTGTCCACTGTTTTTGGAGTTAAACTTATAAAAATACCCCCGTACTCATCTTAATAATACTTTTTTGTATTATAAATCCAAGTTTTGGGGGTAAGTTCAATCTAATTTGGTGCTGAAAACAGGACTCGAACCTGCGACCTGCTGATTACGAGACAGCTGCTCTACCAACTGAGCTATTTCGGCTTCTTATAAATATTTTTTTCTATTTTTTGATGTCATAAAAACGTTCAGTGCTTCTTGATGTGTTTGAATAACGACATTCCCTTTGGTTGCTGATTCGCCATCTGCATTCCACATCACATCAGGATTGGTTTCAATCTTAAAATGACCACTTGCTAAATGATAGTCTTCTTTCAGTTTTATCCCGCCGCGGATAAACGATGATAAAATCCGCAAACGTCTAAAAAGACGGACTCTCGTAAAAATTCGAAGTTCAAAAAGACCATCATTTAGTTTATTTTTAGAGAAGTTAAATAAACGAATGCCGCCAACACGATTCGTTGATAGCCCTAAAACCATCATGGCATCTGTTTCTAAAAGGGTGTTATTATAATAAATTTTTAATGGAAAATTGTAATCAACAATTAAATCTCTCATACCCGCAAATACATAGGCTAAGTAACCATATTTACGAATTCTTCTTCTTGAGACATCATAGCTGATTTTTGATAACATGCCACATGAAGTGGTATAAATGAAATACGTGTCATTTACTTGATTCACATCTATTTTTACTGGTTCTAATTCAATGATTCTTTTTAGGGCTTTCCGAATGTTTTTCGACATCCCAAAAATAGCGGCGATATCATTTGCTGTCCCTGTTGGTAATACACCTAATTTAGGTCTGATATTGGATTTCATCATCCCATTTACAACTTCATTAATCGTGCCATCACCACCCGCAACTAAAAAGACATCATACATCTTGGCACGCTCAAAAGCGACTTGCTCTAAGTCACGTGGTCTTTTAGATTCATAAATGTCCAGTTCTAAATGATGCTCATTAAAAAAAGTTTTGATCAGTTCAAGTTTTTGATGAAATTTAGCTTTCCCGCTAACAGGATTATACATCAACAAATACTTCACTTTTAACACTCCTTTTTGAATTTAGTCATTCAGAAATGAATCGGCATTTTGTATAGTCCTATTTTACATAGAAAAGCCTTTTTTTGCAATAGAACCATTTACAACAAAAAAAGAATTCATTACCGCGAATGAATTCTTTTTCTCTTTAATTTTTTATAAGTGAATGGGTTTGTCAATGGCGCCCAATGCCGCTTCCATAATAATTTCAGAAAGGGTCGGGTGAGCATGAACGGTATTCGCAATTTCTGCGGTTGTTCCTTCAAGTTCCATTGTGACACCGAGTTCGGCAATTAAGTCAGACGCGTTATATGATAATATATGTGCGCCTAAGATCTCTTGATATTTCTCACCCACTAAGAGTTTAACGAATCCGTCTTTCTCATTATCGGCTAACGCTTTACCGCTTGCCATGAGTGGGAAGGTTGAAACTTTATAAGGAATACCTTGTTCTTTTAATTCTTTTTCTGTTTTACCAACAGCACCAATTTCTGGTGAACCGTAAACAGCACTTGGCATCCGGTCATAATGCATTTTCTTTTCGTTGCCTAAAATGTTTTCAATAGCAACAATGCCTTCGTGTGAAGCAACGTGGGCAAGCATATATTTGCCGTTCACATCACCAATCGCATAAACATTTTTGATATTTGTTCGCAATTGATCATCAGTCACTACAGCACCACGCTCAAGTTTGAGTTCAAGTTTTTCTAGGCCTTTTGTGTTGGCACGCATGCCGACACTGACTAAAATACTATCAGCTTTAATCTCGACATCTTTACCGTCGATATGATAAACAACCTTATCGCCTTTAACAGCTTTTACTTCGGCCTTTGCATGAACAACAATACCATCGCGTTTTAAAATCTTCGCATATGCAACCCGAACGTCTTCATCCATCATTGGTAAGACACCGTCTTGCATTTCAATAATCGTTACATTCGATCCCAGTTGGTTAAAAATGGTTGCGAATTCAACACCAATGACACCACCACCAATAATGACTAATTCTTGAGGAACTTCTTCAATTTGAAGCATCTCTCTTGAGGTTTTCGCAAACCCTTTTTCATATGCTTCTTTCAGCCCCATAATTGGAGGTACAATGGGTGATGCACCCGTTGCGATAATCAAATGTTTAGCCTTAAGGGTTTCGTTGCCAACTTTAACAGTTTCTGGATCGATGACTTCACCAAAACCTTGGTAAACATCGACACCATTCTTTTTTAAAAGTCCTGCAACACCCGTTGTTAATCGTCTAACAACGCCATTCTTTCTTTTCATCATTTCAGCCCAGTTATAGCTGATTTCACCATCAACGGTAATTCCAAACGCTTTGGCTTGTTTGATGGTTTGATACACTTTCGCACTTTTTAATAGTGTTTTTGTTGGGATACACCCGTGGTTTAAACAAACTCCACCGACGACTTCAGCTTCGATTAACGCAACCTTTAATTGCTTTTGACCAGCCTTAATCGCAGCGACATAACCACCGGGTCCACCGCCGACAATAACGACATCATAATTTTTCATGTTTCCACCTCAATTTAATAATAACATCATTGGTTCAGATAATAAAGCCTTAATTTCATTTAAGAAGCGGCCTGCATCTGCTCCATCAATCACACGGTGATCGACTGCGAGTGAGAGGGGTAACACATATCTAATTTTAATTTCATTGTCTTCAACAACTGCCTTTTGAGCAATCTTTCCAATTCCTAAAATACCCACTTCTGGATGATTAATAATTGGGGTACCGTATGCTACATTGGCAGCACCAAAGTTCGTAATGGTAAAGGTTGTATCTTGAAGTTGTGCGAGTTGAATTTTTCGTTCAATCGTTAAGTCAGCGACTTCGCGGATTTCTCGAGCCAACTCTAAAATGCTCTTATGGTCAACATCTTTAATATTAGGAACAATCAAACCATCAGGGGTATCCACAGCCATCCCAATATTGTAGTAATTCTTTAAGACCATTTGTTCATTTTCTTGGTCAAAACTTGCGTTAAACCAAGGATATTTTTTAAGAGCAATGAGTGTTGCCTTATAAATAAAGGCCATATAAGTTAACTTAATATTTTGAGCTGCAGCTTGTTCTTTTAATCTTGTTCTTAAATCAACAAGTTTATCAACAACAACTTCATCCATTAATACCGTATGAGGAATGATTTGTTTAGAAACAGTCATGCCGCGAACGATGGCTTGTCTTAGTTTCGTAATCTTAACAAGTTCAACATCGCCTTGAGTTGAAACTTTCACCTTAGGTGCGACAAAGCTTGGAGCTTGTGAAGACTCAGCTGCTTGACGAATGTCATCTTTTAAAACACGACCATTTTCGCCTGTTCCTTTAACCGTTTGAATATCAACGCCTAAATCTTTCGCAAGTTTTCTTGCGACAGGAGTCGCAAGTGCTCGGCGGGGTTGTTCAGGTTGAGCTGTTTCATGAACTTCTGTTGATGAAGCCATGACTTCAGAAGATACTTCGATTTCACCGATAACACCTTGGGGTTCATCTTCAGCAACAGTTGCTTTTTCTTCTTCTTTTGGTAACTCACCACCACTACCATCATCGATAATAATGAGCGTTTCGCCAACGTGGATTGTTTCACCTTCTTCAACGCCTAATTTCGCGACAACACCAGTCACTGGTGCGGGAATTTCAGCGTTTACTTTATCTGTTTCAACAACGACAACGGTGTCGCCTTCTTTCACTTTATCGCCGACTTTAACATTCCATTTTAAAATGACGCCTTCGTGAAGACCTTCACCAATATCCGTAAATTTATGATCATACATATAGGTAAACCTCCTTAAAAGCGAACGACTTTTTTAATTTCCGCCGCAATTCTTTCTGGTTGAACGAAATGATGCATTTCGCCACGTGCTAGAGGAACAGTAATATCAAATCCTGTAACTCTTGTAGGTGGTGCTTCTAAGTATAAGAACGCCTTTTCGTTTACCAGTGACATGAGTTCAGCTCCTGGTCCATAAGTTTTAACAGCTTCTTGGACAACCAAGAAACGGCCTGTCTTTTGGACGGATTGAATAATCGCTTCCTCATCGATTGGATTAATCGTCCGAAGATCGATTAACTCAACACTGATGTTTTCATTTTCTAATAATTTAATTGCTTTTTCAGCTTCCCGAACCATCGCACCCCAAGCAACGACAGTAATGTCAGAGCCTGGTTGAACAACTTTAGCTTTTCCAATCGGAATTCGGTAAATTTCTTCAGGTACTTCTTGTTTACCAGAACGATAAATTCGTTTTGGTTCCATATAAATGACTGGATCTGGATCTTCAATTGCAGAAATGAGTAATCCCTTCGCATCATAAGGTGTTGAAGGAATCACAACTTTTAACCCAGGAATATGGCCCATGAAAGTTTCTAATGATTCACTGTGGTGTTCTAAAGCACGAATCCCACCACCAACAGGAAAACGAACAACAATCGGCAAACCATAACGGCCACGAGAGCGGTTACGATATCTTGCCATATGGGTTACGATTTCGGTGTAGCCAGCGAAAACGAAACCATCAAACTGAATTTCGGCAACAGGACGAAGTCCATTGATTGCCATCCCGACTGCGTTACCAGTAATCGCAGCTTCAGAGATGGGGGTATCAAAGACACGTTCTTCACCGTATTTCTTTTGGAGACCAGCGGTCACGCGGAAAACGCCACCTTCATAACCAGCATCCTCACCATAAACGATAACGGTTGGATCTTCAGCCATTTTTTGGTCTAGTGCTTGGTTTATCGCGGTTAATAAGTTAATAACTGCCATTTTTATTTGCCTCCTTTTTCAAGAAATTTCTTATGTGTTTCATATTGTTCAATTAATTGAGGGGTCATTTCTTCATATGTGTATTTAAAGACGTCTAACAATTCAGCTTCACCGGTTGCTTCTACTTTTCTAAAGACTTCACCAACATAGTTATCGCTTTCTTCTTCATACGCTTTTTGTTCTTCTTCAGTCCAATAACCTTTATCAATCATATATTTCTTAAAGCGAATCATGGGGTCTTTTTTCTCCCAAATTTCGACTTCGCTATCTTCACGATAAAGGGTTGGGTCGTCAGATGTCGTGTGGGGCCCTAAGCGGTAAGTAACAGCTTCAACTAAAACCGGACCTTTCCCACTACGTGCATGTTCCATCGCTTCTTTCATAGCGACGTAAACAGCTAAAATATCATTGCCATCGACTTGAATTCCTGGAATTCCAAAAGCCACTGCTTTTTGGGCAAGTGTTTCAGCTTTGGTTGCTTTTGCTCTTGGTGTTGAAATTGCATATTGGTTATTTTGAACGAGCGTAACAAGTGGCAAGTTAAAGACACCTGCGAAGTTCATCCCTTCGTAAAATTCACCATGCGAGGTTCCCCCATCACCGATGGCGGTTACCGCAACTTCATTCTTTTTCATTAATTTAGATGCATAAGCAATCCCTGATGCATGGTTAATTTGTGAACCAATAATGACGTTCACTGGGGTAACTCTGACACCTTCGTCAAAATGGCTGCCCCATTCATTACCATACCAGTATAAATAAATTTGTTCGAGTGTTACACCACGATATAACATCGCGTAGAAATCTCTAAATCCAGGAATATACCAATCCTGTTCTGCCATCGCTGCAGCCGTCCCTATTTGAGCAGCTTCGTGACCACGGTTTGGCGCATAGGTCAACATTCTTCCTTGTCTTTGATATTGTAACGCTTTAATATCTGCGACACGACCTAAAACAGCCTGTTTATACATTTTAACCAGGGTCTCTTTATCTAACTTAGGCTCTAATTCTTTATTGACAATTTCGCCTTTTTCATTGAGAATTTGTAGTTGTTTTTTCTTCAGCGGATCATATTTGCTAAATAACATGTCATCGCCCTCCTTATCCATGCTTATTATACGTGAGCCCCCCTTTTATTACAAAAGTTATGCACCACTTATCAGGCTTGTTTATAATCAATCTAAGAAGTTTTTAAAGAAAAGAAAGACAGTTCTTTATTATACAAATCCTAATTATAAACTATCCTAATTATAAATAATTTGTTCGTTTCGAATTTAAAAAAAGAAAGCTCAGCGACACGCACTGAGCTTCTTTTTATTAGCGATAGGGACAAACATCACACGATGATTTTGCCCGGTTTTTAATGAGGGAAAACACGATAGCACCGACAATTAAGCCAACGCTTCCTAAAATAATAATATCCATCAACGTCATATGATCACTCCTATTAAACGGATTAACTGAAACATAATGGTTGCGAAGACCCAAGCAATCCCTGTTTGGAAGAAGACCGCTGTCCACATTTTCTTCGCATTCCCTAATTCTTTTCGCATCGCGCCAATTGCCCCAAAACAAGGCGCACTAAATAAATTAAAGACCATGAAGGCATACGCTGATGCGGGTGTGAAAAACTGAAAGGCTTGTGAGGAGAAAATAAAATTACCTGATGACACTTCTCCTGAATACCCACCAATAATTGCCATTGAAGCTACCACTTGTTCTTTCGCGACTAACCCTTGAAGAGCGGAAACCGTAGCTTCCCAACTCATTGTCCCTAAGAAGGGATAAAAAATCCAGGAAAAGAGTTTACCAATCCCAGCTAAAATCGATTGGTCAATGGGAACCCCATATTCAAGACGGAAAGAAAAACTAATGAAGAGCCAAACAACAACGGAGGCTAATAAAATAATTGAACCTGCTTGCTGGATGAAGGCCCACACCTTACGCCCGACATCTTTTGTTAAATAACCAAAATGGGGAAGTTTATAGGGGGGTAACTCTAAAATGAAACTCGAACTCTTACTTTGATAAAAAAGTTTTTTAATCATAAAGGCTGAAAAGATAATGACAACAATCGCAAGAAAATACAAAGATGCACTAATCCAACCAGCTTGACTTGGAAAAAAATAGCCTGCAAACAAAGTAATAATCGGTAGTTTTGCACTACAAGGTACAAAAGGCGTTAATAAAATCGTCATTTGTCGTTCTGACTCATCCTTAATCGTTCGTGTTGACACAATCGCTGGAACTGTACACCCACTTCCGATAATAAAGGGGATGAGTGATTTTCCTGACAACCCTGCTTTTTGAAATACACGGTCTAAAAAGAAGGAAATCCGGTTCATATAACCTGTTGTTTCTAAGAGCGCGATTAAGATTAGTAAAATAATGAGTTGTGGTAAAAAGGCAAGGATGGCGCCAACACCCGTGACGATCCCTTGAATGACGAGGCTTCTCGACCATGATGAAGCCCCTGCATTCAGTAAGATTTGATCAAACCATCCTGAAAATGATTCAACTCCACCTTCAACAAACTCCGTTAAAAATTGTCCTACCGGTCCAGCAGCTAAATAATAAACAGTAAACATAATGACCATAAAGATAGGAATCGCGAAAAAGCGGTTTAAAATGACGCGGTCAATTTTATCGGTCATCGTCATTTTATCTTTTTTCGATTGAATCGCATCATCGCGCATCATTTCAATGAAACGATACCGCTCATCCGCAATCACTTGAACTAAATCGAGTTGGTACTCACTTTTAACCGTTTTAACTTGAGCTTTAATTTGATCTGATAAGTAACCTTCATAAACAGGATCTTCTTCGTATAGCTTCACACTATAAAACCGGCGATGATTGCCAGAAAGTTCTTTTTCTGTTTCGCCTAAATTTTTCTCAAGAAAGTGATCAAAAAATGGTTTATATTGATTTTGACGATAATTTTTCTGCTTAATTGTTTGAATAAGTTCAAAAATACCTGTTTTCTTTAAAGCAGAAATCCGAATCATCGTCGTATCTAATTTCTCTTCTAAATATTGATAATCAATTTGAAGTCCACTTTTAATCGCGACATCTTCCATGTTTAAAGCAATTAACACGGGGATGTCTAACTCAAGTAGTTGTGTCGTTAAATAAAGTGATCGTTCAAGTTGAGTCGTATCAATAATATTTAAAATCAAATCCACTTGTTCATTTAACAAGTAGTTTCTCGTTATTTCTTCTTCTAATGTATATGGCGATAACGAGTATATCCCAGGTAAGTCAATAAGTTCATCGGTTGTTGTTCTAAGTTGTCCGACTTTTCTTTCCACTGTCACACCAGGCCAGTTTCCTATTTTTTGGTGACTGCCGGTCAATAAATTAAAAAGTGTTGACTTGCCCGAGTTTTGATTGCCAATTAATGCAATCTTCATAAACCAATTTCAACCTC
>JALNWO010000015.1 GCA_023230825.1 Acholeplasmataceae bacterium | reverse complement strand
TTTAGAAAAGAAAAGATTTAAACATTTTTAAAGAGAAAAGAAAGCGTTATCATGTATAATAGGATTGGGTGATAAAATGCGAGTAATAAAAGCAGATGAAATAACAAAAGTTGTTAAACAATTAGCACTAGATGCGAACCATGATATCGGCGAATCTTTTATCGATTTACTAAGAAGAAAAATCAAAGAAGAAAAATCAGGAATTGGCCGAAGTGTTCTTGAACAAATCGTTGAAAACGATGAAATTGCTCGAACAGAAAACCGACCCATGTGTCAAGACACAGGGCTCATTGTTTGTTTGGTTGAAGTTGGTTACGATGTCCATATTCAAGGTGATTTATATGAAGCCATTAACGAAGGTGTTCGTCAAGCATACGATGAAGGCTTATTACGTAAATCCGTCGTTAAACATCCATTAAAACGAGAAAATACCAATGATAATACACCAGCGATAACCCATGTTAAGCTGGTTTCTGGTGATAAAATAAAAATTACGCTTGCTCCCAAGGGTGGCGGTAGTGAAAACATGAGTTTAGTCAAAATGCTCACACCGGCTGAAGGGATTCAAGATATTAAAGATTTAGTGTTGCACACCATTTTTTATGCTGGTGGAAAACCGTGTCCTCCACTTGTTGTGGGCATTGGTATTGGTGGAAATTTAGAAAAATCAGCCTTAATTGCAAAAGAAGCTATTTTTCGGGAGATTGATGATGTCAATCCAGACCCTATTTTAGATCAACTAGAAAGAGAATTGCTTCAAGAAATTAATGAATTGGGCGTTGGCCCCATGGGTTTTGGTGGAACAACGACAGCATTGGCCGTAAAAATCAATGCGTACCCATGTCATATCGCTTCCCTTCCTGTCGCGATTAATTTACAATGTCACGCATCGAGACATAAAACGGAGGTTATCTAATGTATTTAACTACACCTATTACGCAAGATGATATTAAAAAGATGAAAGCTGGAGATTTGGTTTATATTACGGGCACTCTTTATACTGCACGTGACCGTGCTCACCAAAAAATGGTCGATGCTGTCAATAACCAAGACGAACTTCCATTCGATTTTGAAGGGCAAATTGTCTATTATACAGGCCCCACACCAGCGAAGCCAAATGAGCCCATTGGCTCTTGTGGCCCCACGTCCAGTTACCGGATGGATCCATATGCATTACCGCTTATGAAAGCAGGGCTAAAAGTGATGATTGGTAAAGGTGACCGAAGCGATACATTTATTGAACAAATGATTGACCAAAAAGGCGTCTATCTTCAAGCTGTCGGTGGTGCCGGAGCGCTCTTACAACAGAAGGTTATTTCCAGTGAAGTCGTCGCTTATGAAAGTTTAGGAGCAGAGGCCATTCGGAAACTTGAAGTTAAAGAATTTCCTGCGGTTGTTACATACGATATTTATGGCGGAAATATGGTTAAGGATGAAGTAAAAAAATATCAAAAAAGAACGATATAAAATAAAAAAATCACTCTTTAATTGAGAGTGATTTTTTTATGATTGGATGATGGTAAAATTGTTCAAGATACTTTAAAACATGAAAGACAATCAATTGATCTGCTGATCCACCAAAACTGATTCCATAACGCACACATTTTTGGGTGAAGTTATGCAGAGCATCTGTGTCATTTGGATCAATGGTTTTCGCTAGATTGATAAAGTCTTGATAGACTTCATAGGAACCAGCTCGCTTCAAAGCAACTGTGTCCTTTGAATGTGTCATAAAAAAGAGAAGAATTTCATGTAGATTAGATGTATTTTGAGAGTTAAAATTAGGGAATCTTGTAAGTGCTTTTTGAAGTGTAGGTAACCCCTCAAAAACTTCCCCACGAATGCCCTTTATTTGATATTTTTTAAAGGCAGTTCCACCAGCTGTTTGTAAGTCTTTGTTAAAGTCATCTAAAACATCTTTTGCAAGTGTTTCTATATGTTTGAAAATCATCGAAAAAGGTTGTTGTGATTGAAGTAGTAATCCATAAGCCAAACAAACAAATCCTAAAACATAAATAAGCCCCTTGTAAGTATTAATCCCACGTGTTTTTCTATACATCGCTTTTTCAGCTAAAATGCCTATTTGTTGGGCTTGTTTAAATAGGTCCTCACTATTAGGATTGCGATACGCCAAGGCGAACATATCAACAAAAAAAGGAATCAAGACGTAAAGTGATTCACGCATTAATTGATAGTTCATATCCATATGCGACCCAGCTGAAAAAGGCGTTACCAAGCCAAATTTAGGATGTAAATTTAATTCAGACAAAACTGAAAATTCAATCCATTCGTGGAGTTTAGCTTTGTTATAAATTAGAAGCTGATCATCAATATGTGTCAATATTTCAGTTAAGCTATGTTTTTGTGAACGTTGGCAACGGTGAACATAATCGCCACAAATCATACATGTCCGAGCAGGTAAATGGAGTGAATCTCGAGTAATAAGCTCTCCTTTTTCATATACATCGAGGTCAATTAAACGGCCTAAAAAATGGGATTCTTCGATTTTAATCGCAGCTTGTTTTAGTGCATTAACGTCCTTATATTTTAAGCCATAAATTAAATAAGGTCCATCCGCGCTTTCATAAAAGTGGACATGATTTACAACCCATTTTTCCATTAAAATCGGATGGAAAATACGGAGTAATAAATAGCTAGAAAAGCGTGTTTTATTGAGACCTGGAGTATTGGCTTTTAAGCAAACTAAAAACGCCCCATTTTGCGCTAATTTTTCAATGGTTATCTTGCGCTTTTCTCGAGCGTCTAAAATTTTATTTTTCATGGAAAAGACTGCGTCCTTTTGACGATACTAAAAAGCGATATGTCACTTTCGGAACAACTTCTTTTAACTGTGAATATTGTTTTTCTTCTGCTAATTTTCGTACATGAGAAGCACTAATAATTTGACCATCGTATTCTAAACGCGGGATAATGTGCGCCCTATCTTTAAGAAGTTTTTTCATAGCCTCATTATAAGTGTTTGTTACGACATCAAAAGGTTCATTACCAACAAAGCGGTAATCGATGTTAAAAATAGGTTCAATATATTGCTGATAAATGGCAATATCTAAGTCGGTAAAAACATCCATTTGCTCCTTTTCTTTCAAGAAGTAAGTTGGAAAGGTTGCCTTGGAAATGATATAGGGAGTTGAAGGTAAAACATAGACATTTTTTAAGTGTTTAGTTGCTCGATTAATTAATTTTAATCGTGATTTATAAGGGATAACAGAGTGATCACTTTCTACTAAAAAAATAATTAAATCATCTACTTTTTTTAAAGCTTCGTTGATTAAATATAGGTGACCATTTGTCAATGGATTTAAATTCATAACAATGCATCCTCTGGTCCCCTTTTTTTGTGGGATGGAAGCTGCTATTTTGGTTAAAACATCAGTAATGTTTTGTTCACGATTTTCATATAAAATAATTTTTTCTCGAGAAATAATTTCATGAAAATTAAAATTCGCAAAAACATTTTTATTTTCAGGTTTCGTATAGAGAAAAAAATGGTTAATTTTTTTCGCATCGAGCTCTAATAGCAAATGTGACAAAACTTTACCACTTAAATTTAGGGATTGGTAATCAGGATGAACAGCTATCATTTTAATGACATGATCATCCAAAGATCCGGTTGCTACCAACTGATCTTTGTCGTATAAGCCAATTGTATGAGTAATAGATGACTCATATTCAAGTTGATTTAAATGTAAAAGATGCTCGACGTCTTTTATTTCGTTTTCGAGCATAATATTTTTCACTTGATAAACTTTCATTTTTTTACCTCGCGAATGGTGTCTATAATCGTTCCATCACGATAGCGAATGAGACCAATGATTTTATCACTGGTTGAAATTGATTTTGGTTGACCAGTTATTTGCGTGACTAATTGATAGAGTTCATCTATCGTAACAATGTTTAACTGTGAATCTTTTAATTTTTCGATTAAATCAGTTCTTTTTGGATTGATGGCAATCCCTCTTTCAGTGACGACAACATCAACACTTGATCCAGGGGTTGATACAGTTTGGACCCGTTGACGGATAAAAGGAATTCGTGATTTAAACAGATTGGTTGTAATTACCGTTAGTTTTGCTTCATAAGCGGTATCACTATGTCCACCGCTACCACCGATAAGTTGATGAGTTGAAGAAGTGGTCACATTAACATTGAAATCTAAATCAACTTCGGCTGCCCCTAAAATTACAACATCCAACTGACGAGCGATATTATTAGGTTCAAAGGGGTTCGCATATAATGAAGCATCCATAAAATGATGTTTTTGGTTGTTTTTATAAGAGTTGACGGCAGTTAAATCAAATGATTGAACATCGTAAAGTTCCGCAAAATAACTTGATTCAAATAGTTCAACGATTTTAGCAGTAATTCCACCACTTACAAAACGTCCTTTTAATTGTCTTTTTTCCATTTCATCTTTTAAGTAGTGACTGACGGCTATCGACGTCGCACCTGCACCTGTTTGAAAACTAAAGCCGTTTTGAATAACATCTAAGTCCTTTAAAAGTCTTACAGTGTCACGAGCAATTTTAAGTTGTACCGGATCTCTTGTCATTTGAGTTGTTCCAGTCTCAATACCAGAAGAATCGCCAATGGCATTTACTGTTACAACGTAGTCAACGTCATTTCCGTTAATTTCCGTTGTTGTCAAAGAAGAAACAATCGTGTCAGTGACAACCACTTTATGTTTTGCATATAAGACGTCTGGAATAATATAACCTAAAGGACCACAAGGATTTTTTCCATCAACACCATTCGCATTGCCTTTTTTATCAACAGCACTGGCAGCAATAAAAGCGATATCGATATTTAAATCTCCAGCTTCAATCGCACGTGCGCGACCACCATGTGTATCCATGATTAAAACTTTTTCTAAATCACCTCGGCTAATGGATTCTGCAACAGGGCCAGAAACGTAGTTAGTAACAATTTGGGTGACATTTTTATTTAGAAGTAAGGGGATGATAGGTTCATGAACAGGAAAAATCCCACTCGGAGCGAGGGTGATATTTTTTAAGTTTCGTTTAACGATTTCTTTCGCAACCATATTTAATAAATGATCACCATTTCGATAATGATGGTGAAAAGAAAGCGTCATTCCATCTTTAATATTGAGTTTATTAAAAACTTCAGAAAGTGATTGTAGAAATATCGTCTCACCAGAAGAAGCTTTCTTGACTTGTTTCCGTTTCTTCGATTTAAAGTCATCATCAGAGACAAAAGGTGTATAAGATTTAGGAATCCATCTTCCAACACCGTTCTTAATCATCTTCATAACCTTCGCTTGCTTTTAAGACTTGAAGTGCACGTGTAATCACAGGTTGATCAACCATTTTACCATCTACGGTAAAAGCGCCAAGCCCTTGTTTTTCTGCATTTTCCATTGCTATAACAACTTTTTTAGCAAATTCAATTTCAGTCAACGATGGCATAAATAAGCGATTTACCAATTCTATTTGGTTTGGGTGAATGCAAGCTTTTGCGTTCATGCCAAGCGCTTTCGCATGGAGGATGTCAGTTTCAAGACCTTTGTTGTCTTCAACGTTAGTAAAAGGGGTATCAATGGCATCAATCTCCGCACTTTTTGCGGCATAGATGACCATGTTACGAGCAAATTCAATTTCTTTTCCTTCTACTGTACGCATCACATGAAGTGATGTCGATAAGTCTTCGCCACCTAAAAGAATGCCATTTACACGAGGTGCTTTTGCAATAGCTAAAGCATTCAAAATCGACTCAGGTGTTTCAATTAATGCGATGACACCTATTTTTTTTGACAAACGATATTTTCGTTCGTAAGTGGATAGAGCACGATTTAATTTTTTCAATCCTTCAAGATCTGCTTTAGGTAGACAAATTGTATCTAACCGTGGATTAATAATCGCAGGGATATCATCCAAGTGATGAATGCGGACGATGGCCTCCACGTCTTTTAATTCAACAGAGTTAAAAAAGGATTTTAGCAAATCCCTAGCAGCATCCTTTTCAGTTAAATGGACGGCATCTTCTAAATCGAAAATAATGCCATCTGCTTGAAAAATATCAACATTTTGTAACATGCCGGGCTGATTGGCAGGAATAAACAATAAACTTTTACGCACGGATATCACCCAATCTTTTAACGGCTGTTTTAATACGTGCTCGAATCGTGTAATCCAAAGCACCTTTATCCTTAATATGGACATGCATGTTTGTTGCTTTTAATTGTTTAAGAGTCTCTAAAGCAACAGCATAAATTTGGTCACCGAATTCTTCAAAAACGACGCTTTCGATTTCAATCGTTAAACCGTCAGCTTTTGTGACGGTAACCAAACAATCATTTGATTCATAAGAACCTGCAGTCCGAAATATTTTCATGGTCTTCACCTATCTTTTTGCGAGAATAACGGCTCTTTCCATTTCGTTTTTAGTAATCATATAGCCACTATCAACATCCATGCCTGGTTTAGCAAGACAAACGTCAGCTCCAGCACCTAAAGCAACATGGACAGAAGACATGGTTGAAATATTTGTTTCATTACAAGTGCCGCCGCAATATGCACCAATGCCTTTTTCTTTACAATATAAAATTGCTTCAGCAACATTATGAAGGCCGCCTAAATCAGGGGTTTTAATTTGAATCACATCAGCAGCTTGGTGGTCAGCAAAGTATTTCACATCATCTAAAGTATTACACCACTCATCAGCAACTATTTCGACTTGAGTCCCATCTTCGCGAAGTTTTTCACGAAGTGTTTTCATAATTTCCATTGTTTCTTTACGGCTACCCGCGTCGACTGGCCCTTCAATTCTTAGTTTGAATGGATGTGTCGTTGTTTCTAATTCACGGAAGTATGCAGCCATTTTATTAATATCTAAATCAAAAGCGATACCAATGGTTCCGTAGACATCAATATGAATAATAGGATGATAATCGTCGTTAATTCTTTGTGTAACAATTCGGTTTTTTAGCCATTTAATATAGGCAATAAGTTTTTCACCTTGAAGGCCTAGTTTTTCTTCAACATTATTAATTAATGCATGAGGTAACGATTCAATTTCTTTTAAAATCATTTTATCGACGTTGTTGTAACGATCATCGCCTGATTGAGCGAAAACAGGAATTGAAGTAATGGTTTTTAATTCAGGATTATATTCATTCCGAATGACTTCAGCCATGGTAATTTTTTCTTTATGAGCAACTGCTGAAAGTAACGCTTGGCTGACACCATAACGAATGGCTGTATGCAATCTTTCACCATTAATTTTAAAAGCATCAAAATCTGAAGCCATTTCTTTAAAAGTAGTAATTTCTTTTCCTAGTAAATAAGGCTTAATATATGTTTCCATAAAAGGAATATAACGATCAGCTAAAAATAAGGGGTCTCGTCCACCAGCGCCACTATATTGAACGGCAGCACAATCACCTAAAGCAACTGATCCATCATCTAAAACCAATTGAATTGAAATTGCTTCGCCAGGAACACGAATTTTTTCAAAACTAGGCGTGAGAGGTTCACCCACATATAAAATTCCATCAAGCGTAGCACCTTTCTTAATTGCTTTTTGGTCATCAAAGTAAAATCCAGTATAAGATTTAGTTAATAATACATCAATAATTTTCATTTTTTTCTTCCGATGAGTTGTCCTTGGCCTACGGCGTAAATATCATCCACCGTCATTTGAAAATCAAGTGCCCGACCTTCTCGGTTTGCCCTTTCTTGTAATTTTTGTTGATGAAATTGTTTAATTTCATCTGTCATACCTAAATTGCCGAATTCTAAAATGCGGACACAACCTTCATTATCTCTCGCAGGTAAAACCAACCCTTTTGTTTGCTGGCTTGGGGCGAAAGGAATGTCAATCACACCATACTCAAAAGCTTTGATGACGCCGACAGCGATATCACCATTTCCTAGGTCAATAATTTTTTCCATTAGACTTGTGACTTCTTTCGTAATCATTGCTTTTTCTAATTCTAACTGCTTAGATTCAGGGAAACTTTGTTCCTTGACTAAGTTAATAACAAATTTTGATGCTTTTAAACCACGGGCGTTTTCTTCTTTCGTTGGCACACCAATCGATTCAACAGGGGTTTTCGTAATCATCTTCGTTGCTCCAGAAAATTGTGCAACAGTAGATGCCATTGAGATTAAGCCTAAGGCTTCTGATTCATCTCTTGGAAAACCACCCATCCATTGATGGAAAACGGTCGTAATGACTGCATCATCATGGCCAAACGTTTGCATGTAGTGTTCAGTCATTTCTTTTAACACTCGCATAGCTGCGATATCTTGAATGACGTTACCACATTGTCCATAACCAACAGTAATATGTTTGACACCTTGGGTTGCGGCTAAAAGACTTTCAATGATCCCCACTGTGATTGCAATCGAAGGAGGCACTAAAGTTCCTGTTAAAGGCCCAAAAGGCTCACGATTAATATGAATACCATGTTCTTCATAGTAGCCAACTAAACGGTCAACGTATTGCCAGTAGTAAATCGAATCTGCTAAGGAAATGTTTTTAGCATAAGGGATGTTGTATGAAATACCGCCCCCTTCGTTCGATGTCCAGCCTGCAGCATGAATGATTTCAGATAGAAGCCTTGCATCTGGAGTGCCATGACGGGCTTGCATTGGTGAATTAACCCCATCTAAAACATCTTTACAGCCTTTTACGCCGTGATTTACAGCAGGAAACCCATTTAATAATGAACGTCCTTCCTGTTTACTAATTTCAATTCCCTCTTGAGCTTCTTGATAACGATTGTGTCTTGTATATGAATCAATAGTAGCTGGTAAAAAATCAGCACCCGCAACTTCTAAATGTTTTAACAGTTCAATTTGTTGCTCAACAGTTGCGACACCAGCTCGGGGTTGAATATAAGTTCGCCCTTCTTGTTGGGCTTTCATTAATTTTAAAGCAAAGTTTTTATGTTCAGGAACTGCCTTGAGCGTTTTAACTGTCTCTTCTAAATCTAAAAGAGGATCATCTCCTGTCGACCACGACTGAAGAACTTCTTTTCTCACTTGTAAAAACTGCTCAAGCGACCACTTTTTATTTCTAATTCGCATGTACGACTCCTAAAGTTCTATTAAATATTTTTTCATCATTCTTAAAGCAATATCTGGATAATCTGTTGATAATAAACCCATTGCTGATAAAACATATGTCTTATCTAAAAGGAAAATAGGATTTTGTGGTCGTAATTCCATGGGTCGCGTCGGTGATTTTAAACTGTTCTTTAAAATTGCCTTAGCGTCTTTACTACTAATAACGACACCACCAGTCCCAATAAAATAATTGGTATTGGTTAAATCTTTCCCTGTTTGGTAATACATGACACCCATCGGTGTATAAACACCATTTAAAGTTCCAACATGTCTTGAGACTGCGACCTCGACACATTTACCTGCGAAAATATCATCTGCAACATAATCCATATCTGTTTCAGAAATAAATTCAATATCATCATGCCGTTTATGTGCCTCATGAACGATATCAACATCTTGTGATTTCCAATGTGATATTTCTGCGGCTGTAAATGCATCTAAAATGCCTAAAGATGAGTAACGCATGCCAAGATCACCTTCAACCGTTCGTTTTGCATAAGGCTCTTCGAGTCCAGACAAAATCGCATTCATTTGTGTTGGTAAACCTTCACCCATTGAATACACGTCCGTTGTCGCCCCGCCTACGTCAGCCAACATAATATCACCAAGACCAGTTTCAGTCTCTGTTCCTGTTGAAAGTAACTCAGCGGCTGTTAAGACAGCGTTTGGTGTGGGAATAATTCCATCTTTAACAATTTTCTCAATCTTTTTAATTCCTTTTGCTTCAACGATGTTTTTCACAAAGATGTCTTTAATTTGTTGTTTAGCACTTTGGATATTTAAGACATTTAATCGTGGCATGACGTTTTCACAAACATAATATTCTTTGCCTGCCTCAGATAAAATAACTTCTATTTCATCTGTTGCGTCCTTATTGCCCGCAAAAACAATCGGCGCCGTTATTTTCGATTGAGCGAGTTGTTGAGCGTTGTGAATCACCGTCTTTTTATTCCCGCCGTTGGCACCGCCTGCCAATAAAATGATATCAATATTTTTATCTTCAATTTGTTTGATTTCGTGTTGATTTAAGTTATGTGACAAGACGAGTTCAACTTTGGCTCCCGCCCCTAAACAAACGCGTCGTGCGGCTTCGGTTGTGAGTGCTTCAACTAAGCCAATTGCAACCATCTTCAAACCACCCGCAGCAGAAGAACAAGCTTTTACTTTATCAAAGATAATCTCTTCGCCTATTTTCTTCCTTAATTTGCCTAAAGCACGTTCATAACCAATTAATACGTCTTTTTCGACAGTAGTAATCGCTTTTGCTGTCGCAATAATCTCCTCTTTCTCTAAATCAACAGCTGTTAATTTAGTAAAAGTCGAGCCTATATCAACGAGCAAATAGTTTTTCATTAAATACCTCCTAAATCTTTTTCAATGGTATCTAATACATCTTCAATTTTTATCCCTGGAGGATACACACGGTCAAAGCCCATTTCTTTGAAGCGTTTTTCAACTTCAGAAAAATCTTGTTTACCAACGACAATATTTCCACCTACATAAAGTAAAATATCATCTAAACCTGCTTCTAAACATTTGTCGCGCATTCCTCGACAGTCTAACTCACCGTGTCCATATAATGAAGAAACGATAATTAAAGAAGCCGATGTCTCAATTGCTGCGTCAATAAAATCTTCTTGAGAGGATAAAACACCGACATTAACAACGTTATAACCTGCTTTTGTTAACGTATACTCAATGATTTTATTGCCAACAGCGTGAACATCAGCACCGATTACACCAATTACGATAGTTTTCATGCTTGCCTCCACCCTATACCCGCCTTTTTACAAAAAAATAAAACGCTTTCAATACACTTGTATTTTAAACTAAAAACGCTTAAAAAACAACCATAAACAAACATTTCTTCTTTATAAAAGAAGGATTATGAATAGAAACCATTTTTTACAAAAATTAGGTTCGTAATAAAGATAAAAAAAAGCAAGTTCCGAGGCACTTGCTTTCTGAATTAATCTTTATGTTTTAAATGGGGGAATAAAATGACATCGCGAATATTTGGTGTATCAGTTAGTAACATAATTAAGCGATCAATTCCTAAACCAATTCCACCTGTTGGTGGCATTCCATACTCTAAAGCTTCAACGTAATCGATATCCATTTCGTTCGCTTCCAAGTTACCCATTTCTCGTTGTTTCAACTGATTCTCAAACCGTTCTTTTTGGTCGATGGGGTCATTCAATTCACTAAAAGCATTGGCATACTCACTCTTCATAATGAAAAGCTCAAAGCGTTCAGTAAAACGAGGGTCATCGAGATTCTTTTTCGCTAGAGGTGAGATTTCAATAGGGTGACCGTAAATGATGGTTGGTTGAACAATTTTTTCTTCGACAAACTGATCAAAGAAAGCTTCAACAATATGGCCGTAAGTAAAGTGTTTTTCAACTTCAACTTCGTGTGCTTTTGCAATCTTCTTAGCATCTTCTAAACTCATATGTTGCCAAAAATCAACACCGGTTTCTTCTTTAATTGCGTCCACCATATGAATACGCTTATAAGGTGCAGCTAAATGAACGATTTGTCCTTGATATGTTACATCGGTTGTTCCTAAGATGTCAAGAGCAACAGTAGATAATAAGCCTTCGATTAAGTCCATCATGTCATACATATCACCGTAAGCTAAATAAGCTTCCACAGAAGTAAATTCAGGATTGTGCTTTGAGTCCATCCCTTCGTTTCTAAATAAACGGCCAATTTCATATACGGCTTCTAAACCACCTACAATTAAACGTTTGAGTGGAAGTTCAGTGGCAATCCGTAAATAAAAGTCCATATGTAAGGCATTGTGGTGGGTAATAAAAGGACGAGCAGAAGCACCACCTAAAATCGATTGTAAAACGGGAGTTTCAACTTCAATGTAGCCTCTAGAGTCAAAATAGTTTTGAATTGAACGAATAATTCTTGGTCTAGTTTTCGCAACAAATCGAGCTTCCTCATTCGCAATCAAATCTAAATAACGACGACGTCTTGTCTCTTCTTTATCTTGAAGACCATGATATTTATCGGGAAGAGGTCGAAGTGCTTTTGTCAAATGGGTATATGTAGATGCGTTTACAGTTAGCTCATTGGTCTTTGTCCGAAATAAAACACCTTCGATACCGATGATGTCACCTAAGTCTGCTTGGCGGTATATTTCGTATGCATCTTCGCCAAGTTGATCTTGACGAACATAAACTTGAATTTTGTCATCACGATCTTGTAGGTGCATAAACCCAGCTTTACCTTGGCCACGTTTTAGAACAATACGTCCAGCAATGGAAACATGAATCGGTTGTTTTTCAAGTTCTTCACGGGTAAAATTTCCGTAAGTTTTATGAATGGTTTTAGCATCGTGAGTTCGAAGATATTTTTGGCCAAAAGGGTCAACCCCTTTTTCTTTTAAAGCTTTCGCTTTCTCACGCCGTATTTTTTGTTGTTCGTTAATGTCTTCTGGAAACATATGTATCCTCCTCCTAACCTAGCCTATTATATCATAAAACAGCCATAATTAAACCATTATGGCCGTTTTTCTTCACGTATTAATTCATACATTAAACCATCGCGGACAGGTGTTAACTGGGTCACTTTGACTTCGGTTATTTTTGTCCCTAATGATAAAGTGATAATATCATTTACTTTCACAGTAGTAGATGGTTTGGCTAATTTACCATTGATTTCAACGCGCTCTTTAATTGCTGCTGTTTTCGCAACCGTCCGCCGTTTAATAATTTGAGAAACTTTTAAATATTTATCAAGACGCATCGGCTTCAGATCCATTTTTTTCATCCCACCAAAGTAACTTTCCAGTGGCGACGATTTCATCGATATCTGCTTTTGTTAAGGTTTCAACTTCAATTAAGTAATGGGCAATTTTATCTAATAGAGTCCTATTGTCGGTTAAAATCTTTTTCGCGTCTTCATAACATTCTGCAATAATATTTCTAACTTCGGAGTCAATTTCTAAGGCAACTTGGTCAGAGAAGTTCTTTTCTTTAAAGTAATCTCGACCTAAGAAGACATTACCGCCACCGGTTTCATATTGAATGGGTCCAAGTTCACTCATACCATATTCAGTAACCATGGCTCTGGCAATTTTAGTTGCTACTTGGAAATCGTTATAGGCCCCTGTTGAGACCGTATCAAAGACAATCTCTTCCGCAACCCGACCTCCTAAATAACTCGTAATTTTTGCAGTCAACGATTTTTTCGTTTCTAAAAATCTTTCTTCAGCAGGTGTCATTAAATTATATCCTCCTGCTTGACCACGGGGAATAATCGTCACTTTTTGGACAATGTTTGCATCTTCTAGCTTTAAGCCAATGACGGCATGACCTGCTTCATGATATGCAACCGTCCGTTTTTCTTCGTCGGAATATTTACGGCTTTTCTTTGCCGGACCCATCATAACACGGTCGATGGCTTCGTCCATATCAAATTCAGAAATAAGGGTACGATTATCTCGAGCGGCTAATAAAGCAGCTTCGTTCAGCAAGTTTTCAATGTCTGCTCCAGAAAATCCGGGGATCCGATTGGCGAAATTGTCTAAATCGATTTTAGGATCAATTTTTTTATTGCGAGCATGAACCTTTAAAATAGCTGCACGACCACGAACATCGGGCAATGAAATTGTAATTTGCCGGTCAAAACGCCCTGGTCTTAAAAGTGCTGGGTCTAAAACATCAGGACGGTTGGTTGCTGCAATAATAATAATTCCAGTATTGTTAGAGAATCCGTCCATCTCAACGAGCAGTTGGTTAAGGGTTTGTTCGCGTTCGTCATGACCGCCACCTAAACCAGCACCTCTTTGACGACCAACGGCATCAATTTCATCAATAAAAATAATACAAGGGGCATTTTCTTTTGCGACTTTAAATAAGTCACGGACGCGAGAAGCACCGACGCCTACAAACATTTCAACAAAATCAGAACCTGATATTGAGAAGAAGGGGACGTTTGCTTCACCAGCAACTGCTTTTCCAAGTAAAGTTTTTCCTGTTCCTGGGGGACCAACTAATAGAACACCTTTGGGAATTCGAGCACCCATTTCAACATATTTTTTCGGTGTTTTAAGAAAATCAATTAGCTCTTCCATTTCTTGTTTTTCTTCATCGACGCCAGCAACATCCTTAAAGGTAATGGTTTTTTCACGAGCCAAACGCGCTCTATTTTTAGCGAAATCAAAAGCTCTATTATTTTGTGTGTTCGCATTTCTAAAAATAATGAATAAAACAACGACAAATAAAATGATAGGTGCTAAATTTAATAAGACACCCCAAAAAGTAATTCCTGATTTGGGAATAAAGTTAGCGGAACCCCCGCTGGCAATAACAATGTTTTGAATTGTAATCGCTTCGTCTAAGTGCATATACTGTTCAAAATTGGGAATGTTGTCATATAAAGCAGCGTATTGTTGGTAAATATTTCCTCGAACAGTGACCATTCGATCGTTGTCACCACCGATAAGTTCATATTCGAAAGATTCAATATGACCAGCATTAGCAGCTGCAAGAATTTCACTCTTTGTTAAGTTATTAACTTGACCAGCCAAAGAGTTTCTTAAAAACAAGAAAAGACCGATAATGATTAATAAAGTAAAAATCATAATCAGGTAGTCAGGTTTTCTTCTTTGTTCTGGACGTTTTTGTTGTCTATTTGGGTTTGGGTTCATAGGTTCACCTCTTAATCGTTTTCTTTCGTTGAATACACTTCAGGTTTTAAAACACCAACGTAAGGTAAATTACGGTAATATTCTTCATAATCTAAACCATAGCCGACAACGAATAATTTAGGAATTGTTTTGCCCACATATTTAGGGACATAAGGTTTTGTTCTACCTTCGGGTTTGTCTAATAAAGTCACTATTTCAACAGAAAGTGCACCTCGATGTTTCAGGAGTTCCACAATCGTAACAATCGTGTTTCCTGTATCAACAATATCTTCAACAATGAGAACATGTCTCCCATGAACCGAAATATCTAAGTCCATTTTAATGTTGACGTCACCAGAAGATTTAATGCCACCGTGATAACTACTTACAGACATGTAAGCCATATCAACCTTTAAGTCAATATGACGACTTAAATCAGATAAAAAAGGAACACATCCTTTTAACAAACCAATTAAGATGGGATGTTTATCATGATAGTCTTCGTTAATTTTTTGGCCTAGTTTTTGGGCCAATTGGGCGATTTCTGATTCAGTTACTAAAATTTGTAAAATATCTTTATGCATGGTATGTCGAGATGTTCTTAAGGGAAGAACATGTTTTCCTTTCTTAAGTTGTTTTTTTGAATGAAAAATAAAATGTGTTATCATTTCCTAAGGTTTGGTTGAAATAAAGATCTTCAACCCATAAGATTTGATTGTTGTTATCCGTTAAAATCCAAAGATGATCTCGCTCATTTAAAGGAACTTTCTTATCAATCAAGAAATCTTTTAGTTTTTTTCGACCGTATGAGAAGTTCAATTTATCTCCTTCTAAACGGTGGCGTAACCATAACGGAAATGCTAGTTTATTATAACATAATTTTTCTAATTCTTCATTTGCCTTGTCTGAATTATTTAATAATGTGAAAATTGCGTTTTTTGTTAACTTGTTGATGCCGTTTTTCACTTCAAATCGATGTGATTTTGGTGCTGTTAAAGTTTGAATCTGAGCGGTGTCATAAGCTTTCACAAAAAATTTCTTTTTACCTAAATCAATTCGTTGATTGGGTTTATCAGATAAAAACATTTTTTTCACTGTCATCACTGTTTCATATGATAAATTGAGGTGTTCATTTTCTATTAAAAAAGCGATGATGTCCTCTTGAAGAGCAGGACCTAAAGTTAAAAAACGAGGGATGTTTACTTGTTTTGAGCCGTCTAACCAAGCTTGACTTTGATTACGGATATATTGAAAAGCTGTTGATAATTGTTGATGATAAGTCTTGATTTGTGTTAACAAATTTTCATTTTCTTGTTTCATAATAGGGATAATCGTATGACGATATCGGTTTCTTAAGTATGTGTCCTCTTGATTAGAAGCGTCTTCGTAAAAGGGAATTTTTCGTTTTGTGACTTCATCAAGAATGTCTTGTTTGGAGGTATAAAGTAAAGGCTTTACATAATGGATACCTTTTCTTTCATGGATCATTTGCATACCTGCATAACCTAACAGGTTAGAGCCGCGTGTGAGTTTGATTAAAACACTTTCAAGCAAATCATCTAAATGATGTGCGGTAAAAATATATTTTGCCTTTGCAACCTTTGCCGTTTGTTTTAAATAATGATTGCGTAAAATATGTGCTTGATGATGAAAATTGCCATTGCTGACTTTGACTAAGTAATAATGATACGGAATTTTGTGAGTATCACAGTACGATTTCACAAATTCAGCTTCTTTTTTTGATTCACGCCGTTTCATATGATTAAAGTGGACAACTTCAATCGGGTAGGGTCCGTTTTTTAGAAGGGCTAGAAGCAACATTGAGTCTGCCCCACCACTAATTGAGAGGATCAATTTTGATTTTTTAGGAATTTTTAATGTCGTTTTTAACAAGTCCAAGATATCCAGCATCTTGCCACCTCCATCATATGTTTATTATACCATGTAACAGAAAGAAGTAAGATAGGATTTTGGAAATCTATGTTATAATAACTTTTGAATATTTAGAAAATAAGGGAGATGGGCATTCTTTATAAAGAATGACGAAAAAAATATGATTATTTTAGCGAGTCAATCACCACGCAGGATGAAACTGTTAAAAGACGCCGGAATAGAGTTTAAAGTGATTGTCAATCCAATTGAAGAAACATATGATGAAAATTTAGATCCTGAAGAAATAACGATGGAACTGGCTTATCAAAAAGCCCAAGGGGTTTCAACGTTACATCCAAATGATGTTGTTATTGGTGCAGATACAATCGTTGTTTTTGAAGGGAAAATCTTGGGAAAACCGAAAGATGAAGATGAAGCTAAAGCAATGCTCACAATGTTATCTGGCCGATATCATGAGGTTTATACGGGAGTTGCGATTATAAAAGGTGAAAAAATATCAACCTTTTACTGTGAAGCTGCTGTTAAAATGAAACCTTTAAGCCAACTTCAAATACAAGCTTACATCGACACAAAAGAACCATTTGACAAAGCTGGCGCCTATGCGATTCAAGGTCAAGGCGGCGAGCTTGTTGAAACATATGAAGGTGACTTTTTCACCATCATGGGACTACCCTTAAAAATGTTGTTAGAGAAACTAAAAGATTTCAAATGAAAAGGCAATTAAATTGCCTTTTTTGTTTGATTATTTAGATTAATTTCTATCAATTCATCTTTCGTAAAGAAGTATTTTTTATGACAAAAATGACAAATAATTTCAGCACCTTCATCTTCGTAAATGAGTAAATCCATCGTTTTAGGATCAAGTGCAGCTAAAGCTTTTTTAAATCCTTCTTTACTGCAATTACAAGTGTAGCTTAAAGGTTTCTTCTCCAAAATTTGCTCAGTATTATTTGCTAAACGAGATAAAATTTGTTCAGGTGTCTCTCCTTGTTGGATGAGAGTAGAGATTGGCGGAAAGTTGTTAATTAGCTTTTCTAAAGAGTCAATTAAATCAGATGGTGCACCAGGCATGAGTTGCAAAATATAGCCACCTGATGCTAAGACTGTTTGATCGGTATTGACTAAAACGCCTAGACCTACAGAAGAGGGAATTTGTTCACTTGCAGCAAAATAATAAGTAAAATCATCAGCAATTTCGCCTGTTTGAATTTCAGAAGATGACGTAAAAAAAGTCTTCATGTTTAAATCTTTAGTCACGTGTAAAAACCCTTTACCGACCGCTTTCCCAACATTTAGGTGTCCTTTTTTAGGTCCGCTTTCATATTTGATATATACATCTGGGTGCATAATTTCTCCACGGACTTCACCTGCGGGGTTTGCCTCAACAAGCATGGATCCAATCGGGCCATCACCCTTTACATTTAAAGATATTTTTTCTCCAGGTTTATACATCAAACCCATCATGGCAGAAACAGTGAGTAAACGTCCAAAAGCAGCAGTGGCAGTTGGCCATGTTTGGTGAATTTTACGTGCTTCTTCAACTAGATTTGTAGTTGTTGAAACATAGATTCTAACCATTTGATTATAAGCATAGGCAATTAAAGCATAGTCTTTCATAAAGGCTCACCTTTCTTTCTCATTTATTGTAACACAATTGCAACCAAGCACAGCTTATGATACAATTTTATCGGTGATTTTATGGGTTTTAAAGTTGCACATTTAGAAATTAATAATCGGGTTGTTCTTGCCCCTATGGCTGGGGTCTCAAATAGTCCTTTTCGTTTACTTGCACGCCAACAAGGTGCAGGTCTAGTTTTTGCAGAAATGGTCTCTGATAAAGGCCTTCTTTTTAAGAATGAAAAAACAGCTCATTTATTACAAATGAGTGACTTAGAGAAACCGATGGTTCAACAAATTTTCGGTTCAGATATTGAAACAATGGTAGAAGCAGCTCGATATGTTGATGCCAATAGTAACTGTGATATTATTGATATTAATATGGGCTGTCCTGTGCCTAAAGTTGCCCTTAAGGCACAAGCCGGTGCATCTTTGATGAAAAGTCCTGATAAAATATACGAGCTTGTTAAAGCAGTGGTATCACAGGTTAAAAAGCCAGTCTCTGTAAAAATTCGTAGTGGTTGGGACAAACAAAGTATTAATGCAATTGAAGTTGCTAAAAAAATTGAGGCTGCTGGCGCATCCTTAATAACCATACACGCGCGCACGAGGGAACAAGGTTACATGGGTCAAGCAGACTGGGATATTATTAAAGCAGTCAAGGAGAGTGTTTCTATTCCCGTTATCGGTAATGGTGATGTTGTGGATGGTCCTTCCGCTCAAAAAATGTTAGATTATACAGGCTGTGACGCCGTTATGGTAGGTCGTGCTGCTTTAGGAAACCCGTGGATTTTTCGTGAAATTAATCACTATTTGGAGCATGGAGTCATTTTGGAGAGACCTTCAGACGATGAAATTGAAGCAATGATGCTTGATCATTTTGATGCATTAATAAAATTCAAAGGTGAACACATTGCTTGTTTAGAAATGAGAAGTCATGGACCGTGGTATTTGCGAGGAATTCCACATGCTTCGCAATTGCGTAGAAGATTAACTCAAACAACAGGGAAAAAAATGTTTGTTGAAGAAATAAAAACATTCTTTGCCAACAGAAAAGCAGTAATAAAATAAACACAGCTATAATGACAAAAAAGGTCGCTCTTAAATTCAAGGCGATCTTTACGATCTTTTGAAAAGGGATTACCACATCTAGAAACCTAAAAATATCTTAAAAATTTGTTTAAAAATGGAAAACATGTGTAAAAAGTGACAGATGTGTCCTTTTATTAATCAATTTAATATGATATAGTCAATGTAAGAAAAGTGTTGCACTTTAGCTTATTAGCAAAAAAAGAATGAAAGAGGGAGGGAAGAAAGTTTATTTTAAGAATATTTTTTTGCTATGTGTTTTAATCAGATATAAGCTTACTATTACATAAAATCTAATTTTAAGGGGGAAAATGAAATATGAAAAAAATTACATCACTAGTATTATTAATTTTAATAGTTAATGTCTTGTCAATCAAGCAGATTGAAATTTGGGGTTTTAGCGAAAAGCATGTTATAGTTTTTGACACAAATTTTCAGAGTGACAATAAATTTGAAAAAGTGTATTTTTCTGATTATATTTTTGTTGGGCGGATAATTGAGGTATTTGACGCGGAATTTAATAGTTTTTACGATTACCCTACAACGAAAATTAAAGTAAGTATAATTGAGGAACTTAAGGGAACGTTATACAAATCAATTATCGAAATTGAAGCCTATGGTGGGATTCTTAATAATGTACTCTATACAGTAGATGGAAAAACGTATAAACCAAACGAACTTTTCTTCGACATAGACGATTATTTTTTATTTTTCTTGTTTAACAATGAAGAAACAAACACGGTATGTACAGAAATCAAGGCAACTGAATTTGCGATTAATCTTGATACCAGTTTTCAAAATTATAATGAGAGTTTTGATTATCTTTATTATCTGAATTTAATTGAAAATGGGTTTATAATCTATGATGATATAGTAATAGACAGTGGGGATGGGGGTAGCGGAGGAAATAATCCACCAGTCAATGATGGTTCTAGCATGGAAAAAGCTATTCGATTAATTGCTGGCACAGAATTAATTATGGGATTAGAAACGACAAAAGTGGTTTACTACAAAATAGATTCAGAAACTTACAGAGAGATTAATTTAGGTTTTGACTATTCATCTATATCACTTAGAGTTAGCGTTTTAGACCATGTTGGAGCTTTAGCTTATTCAGAAGTTATACCCGCTTATTTTGGTAATTTTAACACTCATGTTTTCGGTGATACAATGTACGTGGAAATTCAAAATATTGATTATCACAGCGGATCGTTTCACATTGTTTATAATGAGAACACCAACAAAGGTTATTGTCAGAACAATCCCAATGATTTACAATTTTGGTATGATTCAATTAGAGGTGGAAAAATAGATTGGCGTTCAAATTCTATCTATACATCCGAGATCGAATATGCATTTGAACAATGGAATAATGTTAGCCGTATCAATTTTTTTGAAGTAGAATGGGGTCAAGATTTACTGATAACAGACTACACAGAATATGGGGGAACGGCTTTAGCATATTATAATACTGTTACTAATACAATAAAATTAAATACAGCTTATTTTATAGATATGTCTCTGGAGGAAAGATATAAAACCATCATGCATGAAATAGGTCATGCCATAGGTCTTGATCATATGTCCGCTATGGCGAATCCTAAGATTTCAGAAAGTGAAAGCTTGGCAAATGTAATGTTATCTGGAAAACGGAAATTATCAAATTTAGGTCCGTGTGATATATATGTTGATTACCATAGAAATAAATAATTTAGAAAGGAAAGTGAAAAAATGAAAAAAATCAAACTATTAATAGTGTTCGTTATGATGTTTATGATCTTCACGGCATGTAAAATTCAGGGAGATAGATTACACAGAGGTTCATCTGAGATGATTTTTATAGATGGAGCAGTTGCCTTCATTGTAAAAATTGATTCATTAAAGGAAACAATTGCGGACTATTATTTAGAGGGAGCTGTGCCTAAGACAACTTATCATGCGACATGTATCAAAGCTTTAGAAGGTGAATGTGAAACTAATCTTGTTGTTTCTCGGTATGGTGGTACGGTTAACGGCAAGTTTATCGGAGTTAAAAATGATTTTATTGGTTATCCTGAATTCATTGAGGTTGATCCAAAGCTAAAGTCATCGAACTTATATGAAATTGGCAATTACTACTTACTGATACTTCAACCCGCTCAAGACGATTATGAAACAGCGAGTTTCTTTAGTTTGAATGACTATGATCCCTCACATGCGTGGGATGATCAGCCTAAAAATGGCCAAAGTAGAAGCATCATTAGATCTTTTCTAAATGACATGGCAAGTTTTCGAGAGTATTTACAAATCAAATCAATCATGGCTGATAATGGTATTGCTTCAATTGTTAAAATTGAGGGATTAAATGAAACGATAGCAGGCTATTATTTAGATGGAACCGCTCCCAAAACAACATTTAATGCAACATGTGTCGCTCAATTAGAAGGTGAATGTGAGCAGAACCTCATAATCTCAAGATATGGTGGAACAGTAGATGGGCGTTTTATCGGTGTTAAAAATGAATTTTCAGACGATTTAGAGCAAATCGAAATAGACTCCGATTTAACATCATCAAACCTGTTTGAAGTTGGGAATTACTATTTAGTGTTTTTAAAAGAAAATGAGAGTGAGTACCAAACAAGGCTACTTATGAAACTGAAAGATTATGACGCTGCTTTTGCTTGGGACAAGCAACCAAAAGAAAAGACAAGTTACCATACGCTTCTTTTGATTAAACATTATTTGAATACTGATGTCGATTCATACGAAAAGTAAATTTTAAAGATTAGTTGATTGGCCAATGGTGTAACTGAAGATTCATAAGTTTATAAACAAGAGAACCGCTCTAAAAATAGAGCGGTTATTTTCATTATAGAGCGATGAACGCAACAAGTGATTCTTGTATAATTAATAAAATTGTTAGAAAAAGAATATCAAATGATCATGAAGTGTAGAGTATAAGGAAATGAGAAGAAAACCTTATTATTTATAAAGATAAAAGTTTTTACACACCTTTTTTATGCACCAAATAAGGTTGATATAAACGTTCTTGTTCAGTTGTAAGAATGGCTTTTAAATGGGTGCCATCTTCTTTAAACTGTGTTTCCAAAATCGTGTTATTTGTTTTTAATTCAGAATAAATGT